>NZ_CP070615.1 GCF_017068395.1 Rhodococcus pseudokoreensis
CGACGCGGCCGGCCTGACGCTCAATCCGATCGACCTCGACCTCGGCAGTTGGCCGCGCCGTGGCATCGATCTCAATCCGTACCTCGAACCCAGCAGCGCGCAACGCCGCCGCAGTGCTCTCGATCAAGTGCAACTTCGGCGCCCGATCCCGGCTCCCGCGGATACCCCAGGTCCCGAGCGAACGAAACCACCGCCACCCCATTGCTTTCAACGCCTCGTTCGTACCATCGCCGCGCGACGTCCCCTCTATCAAGGTCCCTTCGCCGCACTATGTGAAATCGTCACCATGCCAGAACAACTCAAAACAAGGGGCAGATGTCAGTCCGCCCTTCAACAGGACAACACCGAATCTACCCCACGCACCGTCAAAAACAGTCCCTGAACAGTGAAAACGTCCCCGGCACCCGGTGCCGGGGACGTTTGTGTCTAGCTCTAGCGACTGACTGACGCTGTAACCGACTGACTATCTCAGCGTTGAGATCGGCGTTTCCGCGGTCCAGATCCGCCCAAGGACTGCTTCCGGACGCTGTCGAGTGTCGCCCACAGCGCTTCGTTGTCCAGATCGCTTCGGTGCTTCTCGATGGCCGACACGAGCTCGTCAATCACTGCCCGAGCCGGCGGATTGAACGTCATTGCTGCCGCACCCGCCCAGGCGAGCGGTTCGTCCTCGCGCTTCAGGATCCGGTCGAGCGCACCCTCACACCGGTCGAAGAACTTCTCGGTGCGCTTAGTCTGATTGTCATCCTGATCGTTGGCTTCGAGCGCTCCCTCAGCGAGATCGAGAAATCCATTGATGATCCCCGTCGCGCGGTCACGCAGCACCGGGTCGAACCCGAGCGATGACCAGAATCCGTTCCACCGCGTGCGGTAACTGTGGTCCGAACTGAGCGGCACAAGGTGGTCGCGTATCAGCCGGCCGAGGCTGTTCTCGTCCAGCTCACGCAGCTGACGCGCCAAGAGTGCTGGCTTCGATGCCTCGGGCAACGGCTGCGGATCTTTCACGCGCAACCATGGGCGCGGCCCCACCGAATCGATCACGGCAGTGAGCGGCCCGACGATGACCACGAAAGATCGACCTTACGACGGTGCGAGCTCTCGGCGTGATCATCGAGCACGAACTCCGAAAGCAGCGCCTTGGCTCGTTGCTCGACGAAGCTGGCTTCGTTGTCCATGTTCATACCCTTCTCGTTTGTCATCTCAACTCCTTCGACACAGCTAACACCGACAGATCGACCGCCGGCGCGTCGTTCGACCACACATGTGTACGACCAACAGGAAGCAACTCCGGTAGCGGGTGCAACCTCCACGGCTCGATCTCATCGAGCACTTCCTGAGCAAGCACCACACCATGGAAACGCGTCGGCACCGTCGTGACATCGACAATGGAGCCCCGGCGCCGGCACTCGTTCATCGAGCGGGCCGAACCGTTGCTGATCACAACCTGCTTCCAGGGCTTGCCAGTGATGTCAAGAATCGCCACGACGTGTGGCTCGAGCCAACCCCGCTCACGCCAAACAGGCAAAACTCCTTTGTCCTTCGGGAGAGCGATCTGGGCGATCGCCTCGCGGGCGTAGTCGGCCTGCTGCCGGCCCCGCAACTCAGACTCGGCGGCCGGCAGACGCAGCTGCTCGAGTCGACGATGTGGGACGGCCGCCAACTGTCGGTTGGAGCCGGCCAACCATCGCCTAACGGTGCGCGACGAGATATGCATAGCGTCCGCGACCGCCTGCGCGTCAACACTTCCACGCGCCGTTTCGCCGTAACAGGTCCGGAGCATCGCCTCGAGACGTTTGCGCGTCCAGCGAGGTCCTCGATGTACGACCACAACTACCGTTCCAGGTCGAAGCTGTTAATTTGAAAGAACTCCCACCCACCGACGTAGTCCTGCGCTCGCGTGTTCATCCAGTCGGTCATTCCCTTGTCGCCACCGCGTTCATACGCACTCCACATCGCCTCGACCTGGTCGGGCGTCAGCGTCAAGGTGATCAGCCGATCGCGGGCATACTCCCGCGGTCCCGGACCCTGAACAGCATCGATCCTGATCTTGCCGCCGTATTTGGCCAGCGCCTTACCTTGTTTGCTGCTTCGCATAGTCGACATCGCCGCGCGACGTGCGCTCTGCGTAGATGGCGCGCGTTTGGCCTTGTGGGCTAGGGCTTTGAGGGTCTCGGCTCGTGGTTTGGCGATTCGCTGCCGACCTTCCGGGGCCAGCCAGCGTTCCACGGTGCGTCGAGAGACCCCAAGATCGCGTGCTGCGGCGGCAGTGTTGATCTCGCTCCGTTTGCCGGGCCCGTAAGCGGCAAGCAGCTGAGCCTTGAGGTTGGCGGATCCAGGTCGACCGGAAGTGTCGGCGCCTCGGCGTCCGGTCAGCTTGCCGAAGAATTCCGATTGTTGCTTTCCGCGCTCAGCGCGCAGCACTTCACGCACCGCTGTCTGGGTAACACGAAGTTCCTTGGCGGCTCTTGCGACATTGATCTGGTTGTCCACCACAGAGCCGTAGTCCGCCAGACTGTCGGCGATCCGCGAATAGGCAGTGCGGTTGAGGGGTTTCCGTGCCATCACGAGTCACTTCCAGCGCTGATGTTGGCGGACATCCACTCAGCCGGTGCGATCAGATCCGACTTGCCCCGGTAGCCCTTGCTGTCCAGGTACTGCTGATGTTCGGCGAGGAGTGCGGATCCTTCCGGCTTGTACTGGCCGAAACCACGTCCGAATTGCTTCGGTCCTCCAGGCCACGCCCGCTGGGGATCGGATTCATCCGACACGTAGAGCACGGTGTCCTTGGTGACTGCGACGGGCCATTGTCCGGTGTCTTCGCCGATCTGAGCTATCCGGTACATGATGTTGGCCCGCGACTTGGCGACGATGTGGTGGTGACGCTCTGGTGAATATCCTGGGCGTCCTGCCAAGTGCAGATCGGAATTGAGAATGCCGATCGTGTGCGTATAGATGACTTTGTTCTGTTCGCGAGCCAACTGCGCGTCGAGATCGTCCTTGACGTCCAAGGCGGTGCGCGCATCCCGGATCCGTTCGTACCACGGGACGAGGACCCGTCCGTGGTCAGGCCACACGTAGGCCTCCAGAATCTCTGGTTCGTACCCGAGACTGCTGGCGCGTTCGAGGGTGGGTGTAGTCACCCACTTTGGCTCAGAAATTGACAAGCCCATCGGGTTGAGTGGATTCGGGAGCCGCCAGTCCGCGCAGTCGGGGATCTCCACGAGCCAGTACCCGGGGAGCTTGCGATCGAACGGTAGTCCGTTCGAATGATGCACAGGTTCGCCGATTGGAAGTTCGAGGCCGGCGATTCCTGCCGCGTACGACCCGCCGCGGTCGAAGGCATGGACGTAACGGCACTTCGCTTCGTCGTCAGACAAGGTCCGTGACCAGTCGATATCCGCTTCGAAGATCTGGAACTTCTTGGCGAACTCGGCATCGGAGGATGCGAATACGCGCTTCCACTCCTTCGGCCGAGCGGCGATCATCAGGTCGATGCCCGTCGATGCCGGGCTCACAGCCCAGGGGAAACGCAGAGCACCTGCAAGCAGTGACAGGCGCCGCGCCAGAACGGCGGGTGCCGGCGAGTCACCAAGAATGGGCATCTCCTTGGGGTCTTGGCTCATGCCGGAGACCAGTGCCACCCAGACACCACGCGTCTCGCCCTTCCACACGCGGGTCCAAGTGCCGAGCCGGTCCCCCTCCTTGCCGCCGAGCTGCCAGCCCTCGGAGAGAGCCTCTGTGACGAACGGAGATTGTGCGGTCAGTTCCTTGATCCGGTCGTTTCGGTTGCGCTTGCCCAAACTGCTGGTGTCGATTCCCACGTGCTGCGCCATCGCGTCGGTGATCCAGATCTGCCCAGGCACCGACCATTTGTCTGACGTCCACGTGCCGAGGTTCAACGTCGCTACGAGTTCCGCGACATCGCCGACATGGGTGATCGGCGCGGCAAGGTCGTGACGGGTGCCATCGGGTAGCCATGCGCCATCGACGTCGAGTACTGCCGCGGGTGCGGTGAAGGTGGTCGGTGCTTCTCCTGCTGCAGGATTCGGCGCCGGGGTTGTCGTGGTCGGCTGCTGCGTGGTCTCCGCCGTCGCGACGATGGCCGGCGTTGCTGCAGCAGTGTCAGGAGACGTCGTTTCGACGGGAGCCGACTCCAGCTCGTCCACAACCATTGGCGAATCCTGTCCGACTGTGTCGCCGGTTGCTGCAGCTGCAGATCGGGTGGCGGCGGTGCTCTGCCACCAGCAGGGAAGGTGCATCACCAAGCCGTCGATCTGCCATCCGGCGTCCTCGCCGCCGCACAGGGCGCAGGTGGAAACCGGTGAAATCTGCACTCCATCAGCGAAATGCCCCTCGGCATCGGTCTCGATAGCCATCTCAGGCTCCTGTTCGGAATGAGAGCTGGTCAGGCTCATGATTTCGTTGGACGAATCACCCGAAGCTACGCCGGGCGCTGGACTGTTCAGATCGGCGAGCCAACCGTCGAACAGAGCCGGACCGCTGGGTACATCAGGCGTGGACGAGTCGCTGGAATCGCCGCCGGGTGTCGGGTCACTTGATCCTGCATCGCTGGTTACTTGGTCTTCCGGATCATCGCTACCGAGTAACTTGTGTAGCCGCAGTGCAACCATGCGCTGCCTGCGGTTTTCGCACTTGACCATCCGCTGCACCGTGTACCGCGGCATCCGGCCTTTCCGTTCCTCCGCGATCAGCACGCCCTCGTCATAGAGAGCCCTCAAGGCGGTACCACGATCGATCTGCAAGGTATCGGTCATCGTCTGACCAGTGGCCTTCAACACCTGTTCGAGGGCCATCGGGTCCAACAAGACTTGTGGTTGACCATCGCACGGCCGCGGGTTAGCGACGACATATCCCAACCGAACGCCTCGACCTTCCGCACGCCATCGAGGGGTGCCGTCGGATGTTTCACCCACCACACTGCGCCGCCATCCAAGACATGCAGCCATCGACCAATCCGCTGGAGCTTGCCCCGTGTCGACGTCTTCCACGTAGGCGTGACCATTTCTCAGTGCGTGTACCAACAACTCCCGTACTCGCGCACCGGTCCGCATGGGCAGATCTGGGTCAGTCGCCGCAGCAGCGGCATCAGACAAGCCCATCGTGACCAGGTCCCCGACCTGCGCGACTTCGTTCTCTGTTAACGCTCCGACATCAACAAGGAAACGTGACATCGCATGCCAGCCCGCCCACAGAGACCCCAAAGCGTCTGCCTGACGAACACTTTCACCACTCGTGCGCAAACGCTCGCTATACCGCTCACCTTCGGCAAACGCCTCAGCGCGGACACTATCCAACCGAGGACATAACCACTGCAGGTACGTGGCCATCAACAAGGCACGGCCATGACGGGAATGCGCAGTATCGAGTTCCTTCAAAACATCCAGTTCGATTTCCCGCGCCTGCAACGGCACCACGAGCATCCGCTGAGCTGCAGATCCTGGCCGCGGCATGATCTCGGAGGTAACCAACGCAGACGCGCGTGGCGGGGTTCCGTCCAGAACACCGAGACCATCACGTGTGCTTCTCGAGCGTTGCTCACCGTTGTGCACCATGCGAGCGAACTCTTCGAGCGCCTTCTGCGCAGTCCCGAAATCTCGAGTTGGTGCGACATCGTCCGCCCAGTACAGAGCGTCTTTTGCGGCGTTAAGCTTGATACGCAATGCATTCAATGTGTCGCCGTTGCCCGACATCGATGTCGCCGGTCGCCGGCGATCCCATTTCTCTCCCCAGTGGTGCATCGCCAATGACGCGAGTGATGTCTTGTAGCTGTTAGGCGATCCGACCAACGTAAGAACCCACGGGGTCGGACCCAATGCGGACCTAAATACCTGCCCAAGTAGAGCGGCCGAAACCCGCGTCGGGGTGCGTTCGAGCATCGAGCCGGAATGAAGAAGGAATGCTTCTCGGATCCTTACTGGGTCGGGCGTCGGTGCGGGAAGGTCATACATCTTCAGGGGGCCGGTCAGCAGAACGGGGGCTACCCGTCCGCCGTTCTCGTCGATGGCTCCCCCAGCATGAACGAAGAACCACTTTCCCTGATCATCGCGGCGCCACCCGGTGGAGCGGTAACGCACCACCCGTTGGATTTCGCGCCCACCTGCGCCCTTGAGTGCATCTCGCAGCTTCGCCACACCGCTGGGGCGAGAGTCGTACGCAGGCGGACCTGGCAAGGTATCGACCCAGCCGCAATCCCGGTACTCCTTCGCCGGGATCCGAATCCGCAGAAACTCTCGGCTCTCCGGATGGGTGTAGCCGATAACCACTGCGGTGAGTTCTTGAGGTGCGGCGGGGTTGACTTCACTCTGACCGGCCATCGCCGCTCGGCCCATCAACTCCGGCTCGTCGACGTCAATACCCGCCTCGGCAATTTCGAGATACTCCATCTCAACGATCCGGGCATCGAGGTCCAGTACGAGTTTCGCCTGTTGATCACCGCTCTTGGTCGTGACGATTTCGACCAAGTTCCCGTCAATGATCCGATACACCGGAGCGATAACATTTCGCCCCCGGATCGTGTTCAGCGGCGTAACGAGGCTTTCCGAGCCAGACCGGACCGACTGTGAATCAACTGGGCTGAGCGACTCCTGAACCGCACCCGGTACGGGCTCAAGCTCGGGATCTTGCAGAATCGGCGGAATGGGAACTCGCGCGACATCGTGTGCCGCTCGCGCTGCAACACGCGCAGCACGCCATGCGGTCATGGCATTCTCGACCGCTTCTCCCGCCCAATCGGTGCCTTCAGCCGCGGCCTGCTGTCGAACTTTGTCCAGAAGTTCAGTCAGATCTTCGAAACGTCGCTCCGATTCGAGCGCCCAACGTTGTGCGCGTCGGAACTCTTCGTCTCCGTCCCGCCCATCTGCACGATCAGCTCTGGCGGTCGCCTCTGCCAGCGCAAGTTCGATTAGTGCTTGCTTCTCGATTACGTCGGCAGCAAAGCCGTGGGCAGCGACCTCCCCAGGCCGAACAGGGATCAGACCACCCCACCTCGAGTCGGTCAACCATTGACCGCCATCGACGTGGTCAGTGAAATCAGATTTAGGTGCCGCCGGTGCGGACAGCAAGAGCTGGACCTGGGCACCACTGCCACCCAATAGAGATGCGAGTTCGATACCCCGCTTCCATCCGACGGAGTCGCGATCAAGCACTACGCGAACCTCAGCGCCTTCGAAAAGGTCAGCACACGAGAGAGGGAAGTTCAGTCCGCCTTGAGCATTGGTCGTGGCAACCAGTCCAAGCGACTCGGCTGTCTCGACATCCTTCTCCCCCTCGAGTAACCACACAGGCGAATGGCTCGAGATTGCCGACAGCAGTTCCGGCAGTCGATACAAGACCGGTTCAAAACCCTCCGGCTTACGCTTGCGCCGGGTCCCTGCGGCATCCACGAAAACCTGTCGGAACTGCTTGTGCCGGCCAGCTTCACAGCTCGTGCATTCCTCTCGGATCACCTCCTGCACCAAGGCACCGTCGGCTGATACGTACGGGTAGACCTTGACCCGATCCCACCGGTGTTGCGCGTCCGGTGTTACGTCTGGGAACGCGATTCGGGCGGGCAGTCGTCCTCCCTTCGGCCTACGCCGCCCAGCACCACGTTGGTGCGGAGATCGGCCTACGCGTGTGAGCGCGTCGCGACCAAACAGCGGTTCGTCGAAGAGATCGGTCATCGACAACCCAAGGCCGTCGGCGATCTCCGAGACGGGAGCTTCACAGCCGTGGCAGTGAAGCAGCACCATTCCTCCCCGATGCCCATCGACCCAGGTCACTGACATCGACGCGTGACGGTCGCCATGTATTGGGCACCGTGCCATCAGTTGGGTAGAGCCGCGTTCGGTCACCCCGCCATTGCGTTCGGCAGCAGCACGAACCCGGTCGAATGACGACATCCGGCCGTTCTCAATAGCTCCAGCAGTGATAGCAGTCACGAAGCCGCCTCAGACACACGCGCCAGGAGATCTGGCAAGCGCGGTGCGGCCCGGGTTAGTATGGGCACAGGTCCCCTCCAGGACTCGTATTTATGAACAAGGTCCCCTCCAGGACTCAGTTCGTAATCAACGGATCGAAGGACCCCCGCAGGCCGCCAAGCAGTGGGGGTCTTTCGCTATTTATGGCCAGGTCATGCCGAGATTGAAAGTTCATTGTCGGACGAATCGCAGACCGCGTAGCGCTCGTCGTGGGCCCGTAGTTTTTCCGGGTCCAACTTCTTAAGGATGTAGTCGGGGACATCCAGGTTGTACGCACGGGCCATGACGAGCAGGGCGTAGTCGCCCAGCTCAAGTCCGAGCTCTTCGGCGCGTGCTTCGTAGAAGCTGTGCTGTTGAAGGGGTGCACGAACTGATATGCACTTGCGCGTTCCCTTGTGTGGCCGTCCCATGCGATGAGCCTAAACAGAAACTGCTTCGGAAACGTCGAAGGTCGTGTTGTCGGTGTGTCGCCGTTCATCGTGCATCCCCTCACCTTCACCAAAAATCCGCTTCTGGTTAGAGGAAGATCCTTCGGCCCAACGCTGTGTGACAGATGGGAAACAAGATCTTCGTCGCCGCATCATGCCGCGGAGCATGGACTGTTTCACCAAACTCGCCCGACCGCGGTTTCAGATGAACAACTACCCCTACGTGTGACCTGCGGGGCCAATCGGTGGGGAGTGGGGGGAGTGGGAAGAAATGCCTGATCAAACGGTAAAACCCACTCCCCACGGCGGTGGGGAGTGGGGTGGGGAGTGGGGTGGGGAGCGGGTTCAAAGACACCCGAAGTGCCTTCGCGTGCACCACCGATGAGCTGTCGGGAATCGACTGAGAGGTAGGCGGCGAGGTTCTACTCCCCCGTCGCCCTACCCCATCGTCACTAGCGAGACACCGTCCGAAGATGTAGCGACAAGACACCAGCAAGAAGCCGGCTCCGGGACTTCGACCCGACCACCTTCACCTGAGCATCAAGCCAGTCCCGCTGAGCCGTCGTGAACCGGAACCACGTCTCAACGGGACCCTTGACCGCAAATGGCTCCTGATGCACGGGGATCCCGGCCGCGGATCGCCCGGCCACCGGCTGGAACAGGCTACGAAGGCCCGCGATCCCCACAGAATCGAAGGCCTCGATAACGACATCAGCGTGATCACATCTACGCTCGGCCGCGCGGCTCTGCAGTGCATCACGCGTGGCGCGATCCAGGTAAGCCGTCACGGTCACCTTCCCAATTTCCGTCGGAGGTTCGACATCATCGTCGGTGACCGGGGTCGGGTCCGGGGCCGGCTCATAAATGGGAGCCTGCTTCTCGGTCGGTGTGGGTGTGGGTGGTGGGGTTGGTTCTGGCTTACTGACCGGCTCGGAGCGAACGGGCACGGGCACCGTAGAAGTAGGCGCGGGTGATTCGGCCAGAGCTTGTGGCGGCTCCTGCGCTGCAGGCGCCTTCTCGACAGGCCGCGACTCCTCCGCGGCTGGTTCTACCTCGGTGACCGGGGTAGAGCGCCGCGGCTGGGTGGGGCTGCCAGCAGTCGGAAGGAGGCCGGCCAAACCCTCCGCTCGGTTACCTTTCGGAGCGAAAGCACTGGCAAGGCTCTTGCGGCGAGGAGTGCTGGTTTCGGTCATGCCGAAGCCACCTCCTCGCTGATGGTCGACAGGCGCACGAGGATTTCGCGTGTCAGTTCTGCGTAGTCCTCGGCCAACCCGGACGCATTGCGCGAAAGTATCTGATCCGTCGGTTTGGCGCCCTTCTTCAAAGCGGCGAAACGTGCGACTTTGGCGACTTCGGTCTGCTGTTCCAGCTCATGGACCAACAAGCCCTCCCGGCGGGCATCATAGGCAGTAGATTCCATCGTCCGGATCCGGGATTCGAAGATCGGGGCGGCATCCCCGATCATCTCGTTGACGGATTGACGGATCTTCGCCGTGAGCTTGGTTGAGCGCGAGCCCACACCGAACAAGCAAATACCTGCCAACTGCAGCCGCGGGTTGACAGCTGGCAGATTACGGTCTGGATCACCATCCCGTGTCGCCGAGAACTGGCCGGCAATAGTTTCCAACCCGTCGAGGCTTGCGTCGTCCGCCCTGACCGGGATGACCACAGCCTGGACGACCTCCATCAGTGCCTCCATGATGGTCAAATCACCGGGCGGAGTGTCGAAGATGATCACGTCATAGTTGTGCGCAACCTGCAGGAGCATGGCGCGAACGAGCTGTCCGAGCCGCTTACCACCCTGACGCTGCTGCCGGGAAACCATGACGGCCGCCAGGTCGAACATCGCGGGACCACCCGGCACCACGTCGAGATTCTCGCGGCCCCCGACATTGTGGACGATCGGAGGCGCGGACCCTTGCAGGAGCGCGGTGAACAGTTCAGATCCGTCTCGCTTGTCGTAGCCCAGATCGCGGCACAGGTTCCCCTGGGGGTCGAAGTCACCGATCAGAACTCGGTATCCGGCGGCGGCAAGGAGTCCGCCGCAGTTGGCGGCACAGCTTGTCTTTCCCACTCCCCCCTTGCCGTTGAAGAATCCGAACGACACCGGCAGTTCCTGCTGCTCCGCAGTTGAGGTCTCGACGACATGCATGGACATGGCAGTTCTCCCATTGGACTTTGGTTGTGACGAGTGGTTCCCAGTGAAGCTAGCAGGATTCCTGGACAACTTGCTGTATGCCACGCGGGGTGAACCGTAGGTAGATCTGCGTGAGCAAACGCGTGAGATGCGACGGGGTCAACCGTATGAGGTAAGGCGGGTGGTCAAGCGTGGACTAAAGCGTGATGTCTGACGTGCTTATAGGCATGGCAGACAGCGTGAGAACAAGCGTGAGAACAGGCGTGTAGGCCAGTGGGAAAACACGCGGATCTAGCTGCAGGTAGCAACGCGGGTATTCATGCGTGTGAATTCGCCTGGCGACAAGCGGCAACTGCGACGGGACATAATGCGGTGGTTAACGCGTGTAATGCGGCATGGATAGCTACGTGACATCATGCGTGAAGATTTGCGTGAAGCCACGCATGGTGTCATGCAGGATGCTGAGCGGGACAACCTACGTGGACGTAGGCGTGATTAACCGCGATGGATTGCACGTGATTGCATGCCGGTAACCACACGTGTTGGAGTAAGTGATCAGACACGGGAGGCGATGCCGGTACGCGCGCGTGAACTTGACCCTGTCGTCAATGCGGGCAACACCACTGGTTGTAATACGTGAGCAGTTCCGTGCGCCGCTGCTGGTTCGAGCACGAGGGGGTGAACTGAATCAGATGCGTGATGGGGTGCCGTAATTCGGTGCTAGGCACAGTGCGTGAGAGCACACTGGCGCCCGAGCGGAAAACTCTGCGGATCGAACGTCGAGTGCGGCACAGGGCAAATGCCTCGTTGGGATGGGTCTACGCGCGTGAACGTATGGGGAAGCCGTTGCGTGAACACATGCGTGAAGAGGTACAGACTTGCGCTCTACCTGTACTGATGCGGTGTTCTGCGGGGATCGCCGACGCCGCCGCGCTGGCTTCGTTGGAGGTCTACCCGATGACTGAGGCCCGCCACAGTGAAGACGCCGATCGCATCGGCAATGTCCTGAGCTCGACGATGTCCGTCGAGCTCGACAACGAGGTCGATCAAGGTGTCCTCGAGAATGTTCTCGGCGGCCGTGTACAGGTCCCAGAGTTGCTTGAGCTCCCAGGCCCGGATCAAAGGGTTCGAGAAGTAGAGGCCGTCGACAATCCGTTGAACCCGATCCACCTGGGTGTTTGTTCTATCTGCAGGGCTCGACCAGGTCGCGAAGTGAGAGCTGGCCGAACAGTCGTCGACTGTCGAGTCCAGTTCGATGGCGACAGCGACCCAGGAAGTTGGGCAGATGGACCGACGCGCCTGCCTTGCAGCCTCTCCGAACGCGCGTTGGCAGACTGCGGCGTACTCAGTGGCAGCACGCCGGCCCAGATTCAGCTCGCGCAGATCCATCAGTGAGGTGAAGTCCTGGCGCCCGTGCGTGAATTCTGTAGCCGCGAGGAGCGCCTCACTGCCACTCCATTGAAAGCGAGACTGTCTGTATTGATCGCGGTGCCAGCGCAGATCTTCGATCCACGGACGGCCAAGCTCGAGGCCCTCACCGTTTGGCACCGTCATACGAACATGATGACATCGGGCGATAGGTGTGTCATCCATAGTTATGCAATCGTCCCAAACGTTTCTAAGGCGTAGCTCTAGCGCACAACACATAGATACCGAGCATGAAATCAAAGCATCTAGAAAAACGCGCAGCTAGTGCAACATGTGCCTCCCTGAAGCGTCCAAATAGCATACCAACAGCGTCCCACACTCGATTATTAGTACAAGCCGACGTGACTGTCAGTCATCCCATAGCTCTAACAAAACCAATTAAATACAAAACTGGGACGGTTATGGGACGCGTCTGGGATGAGTTTGAGGCCGATTGCGCTGCGCTAGTCGATACCGCTCATGCGAAGTTGCGCTACTCTCTTCGGCGTATGTCAGTGTTGGTCTATGTTCTTCTTACAACGTCACGTTTAACGTTGAAAGCGCGCCCTTCATGCACTGTTGGTCGTATGCACTGTTGGTCGAAGTAGTCCAGGGCGGGCTGTATAAAGCACATCAAGATCATTTGGGTTCGAGCGAGCGCGCCTCGCTCCCTGTTCAGCATCGGAGTACATCGTCGTGACGCAGGAACATGGTCAACCTCAAGCCACCGGGGGACACCGTCCGTTAGCTTCGACCTTTCGGTCACCGGCTGCTCGATCGGTCGAACACATCGCATCCCAGTTCATTGAGGGTGGGGAGGATTCGGGAGTTGACGAGCCGTCTCGAGAAGCGCCACCCGAACGAGGGCCCGTGGTGACGGATCCGGACAGCGGAGGGAAGTCGTCCAGCGTTCGAGTGCCGGCAAAGTGCCACGCGAAACTCGAGCAACTTCGCGAGCAGACAGGAATGACCAACGGTCAGATCTTCATTGTCGCGATCGAGGCGACGCACGACCGTCTGCCCGAGTTGTTGTATCCCGGCGGCCGAATCGGGGGAGGGCTATTCGCACCCCGAGGTATTCGCGCCAAAACGTCACGTGACGATTCCGAGACGCAAGTGACATACCGCCTGTTCAAAGCGGACTTCGATGTCATCGATCAACTTGTCATCGATCTTGCCGCGAAGTCGCGGTCGCATCTGATCACAGCGGCCCTGACGGGGTACTTCTTCGGGGACGACGAACGCACACAGGCGGCAGAGTAGCGCCGACGAGCCCTACTTCTTGTTCGCGACTACCCAGAGCGCAAGGACAATCATCGGCGCAACAGCGACGGGGACGGCCAGAAGTGAGTGGACGGTCGTCCCGGGTGCGGCGACACCATCGATCGCACTGACTAGAAGGGCCGCAAGAACCCACAACCCTGCAATATGACGGCCGCGAAGGCGCCGGAAGATTCCGAGGATTCGCGGTGGGATCTGGAGATCGCGTAGCATCTGGCTCTCAGTTCGTCATCGGGTCGACACTGGCACTCCGACCCCCAGCTGCGAAATGTTCGAGCGCGTCGAAGCAAGCGGCGGCCGCCTTTGCCATCTGAGCGGCGCTGTGGCGGGCGTTCCTGACCGAAACGCCCCAGAGGTTGCACGTCTGTTCGGCAGTGGGTGTGTGAGTCGGTGGTATCCCTAGAGCGCCAGCTGTCAATTGCCTGATATCAGCGCTCTGATACCAGGTGGGGGAGAGGTTGACCTCGGCGAACAGTAGCGCATGCTCGTCGGGGTGGAATCCGCCGGCGATGTGCCCCTCCATGCTCCTCGCGAGAGTCCGGAGACCGAGTACCGCAGTTGCGTCCTCTGTGAGCTCGCTGTGACTCGGAGAGGTGATGTTCCAGTACCTTCCGGTGCTCGTGTCGATGGCAGCGATGTCCCTTACCTGGGGAATACCGTCACCGACTGACGTCGTCACGTGTACGACGAACAGATCGCGACCATGGTATTCAAACGGTGAAGGGGGAGCCATGGCGTGCAGGGTAAGTGCGGTCCTGGACTGCTTCGCGTAAGAAGTGCATCGCCCGGGAGCCGCACCAAATATTGCTGGGCTCCCGCGCCTCAGCTGCGCCCTGTGCACACTGAGAAGTCCGTTGGCGGCTCGATGATAAACCGAGCGCAGCTCAAACGAGTTCTTCGCACCGGCGAATACATTCGCGCAATGGATACCGCACAACCATTTCGTCTGATGTGATGCGCGGGTGACGACTCCAACTTCGCCAGGCTGGTATCCGGATCCGGCGAACCCACGCCTCGCCCGCTGGTACAGCGGCACCGAGTGGACGGAGCAAACTCGTACCATCCCGCCGGCCCACCAGATTGCGAGTCCGGAAGCGGCGCCCAGCATCGGCGGACCCAGACGGCACACCATGACCGATGCACAAGGCAGACGCATGCGCGGGATTCTATGGTTCCTCGGCAGCATTGCAGCCATCATCCTCTTGGCATCCGGAGTCGGCGTTGACCTCTCGGGAATTCAGGTCATCTTCTGGGTCTTCGTGCTCGGCATCGCCGCACTCGCAGTTCTCGTGGTCCGCGCTCTCGTCAGACTCGGCGACAGACGTCCTACCCCCGTGCACGTTGTCGTCGCGCCGGCGCCGGGTCTCACTGCTGGTTGGTACCCGGACCAGCAAGACGCGAGCCTTGTCCGGTGGCACGACGGCACACAATGGACGTTGCACACCCAACCAGCGAACACCATGCCGCCACGTGGTAGCTGAGATCACCGTCGACATGGGGCGGAAACCCTCGGAATGGGGCGTACGACGTGTACCGGCATTTGAAGCCGCTTTGCGGTACCTGCCGATACATTCAAACGACCTATACCGTACGTCCGGTTCGTCTGGTTTGATGCGGACGTGACGACACCGACACCCTCAGCAGGCTGGCATCCCGACCCGGAGGGTCGACCTCAGCTTCGCTGGTGGGATGGCAAGCAGTGGACATCTGCTACGAAGGCAATTCCAAACCGCCCAGGCCCCGGCGGTGGGCCGACGACTCCAACTGTCGACCCCGCGGCGCGTAAGCGCGGCAACAAGATTGCCGCAGGCGTGCTTGGCGTGATCGTCCTCGCCTTCGTTGCGTTCGGCATTTTCGGCGGCGACTCGGAGGACGACACGGCCAGCGCGGCCGAGGTGACCACCACGAAGACGCCGGCTGCCGCGGAGACAACCACTAAGTCCGCTGCCGAGGTGTCTGCATCGCAGGCCGCCTCGTCATCCCGTACGGCCGCAGCCGCGGCCGCGGCCGCGGCAGAGGCGGAGAAGAGACGTCAGGCAGAGGCGGCACGGCTTGACCCGAACACCTATGAAACTCTCGGCGAGCGCGATTTCGCACTCCTCGCCAAGAACCCCGACAGCTTTGTTGGCCGGAAGATCACCGTGTACGGCGTCGTGATGCAGGCCGACGCCGCGACCGGCAACAAGCAGTTCCTTGCGCGGACCGCCGCGGAGCCCATGGGCGCGTCGTACAACTACGACCAAACCACCCTGATCACTACTCAAGACCCGAGCATTATCGCGAACATCGTCGAGGACGACTTTGTGACCATGCACGTCGAGGTGTCGGGTTCGTACACCTATGACACCAAGATCGGTGGCAGCAACACCGTTCCGGAATTTAAGATCAACATCATCAACGTCACCGGTTAGACGCGACAGGAGTCCTCCCGCCCGCCTGCGACAGGAACGCCCCCGCCCCGCTGGGTGGGGGCGTTAAAAAGTGGGTCAGTGCCAGGAGTTCCACCAGAGAACTATGGGCACTAGCCAGGGTTGCCATCCAGCTGGTTCCCAACCCGTACCTGTGGAATGAACTCTCGGTCGGGTGTGACCTGCCGCTTGGGAGACGATACATATCCGACCATCGATGAAACTCGTTGTGGGCCACTCCGTACCTAATTCTCGTCCCGCCGGGGGAAACTACATCCATGACGTCACCCGATCCTGTGAGCCGGCCTAGACCTCGGTTCAAAAAGAGACAAGAGCCGGCGGCCGCCTCAGCTGATCCGGAGAGCCTATTCGGTGATCTGCCACGCACACCGCATGGTGTTGGCGCACTTTGGTCCCACCAAGCAGACCAACTCCGGACCTACTCCAAGAAGCACCAGAAATCCCCCGACGTTGCACTTGAGCTCCCAACGGGATCTGGCAAGACGTTGGTCGGATTGCTCATCGCTGAGTGGCGACGCCGTGCGTTGCGCGAAAGAGTGGTCTACGCGTGCCCGACAAAGCAACTGGCAAGACAGGTGCTGGAAAAGGCAAAGCAACAAGGCATCCAGCCTGTTCTGCTAATTGGTTCTCATTGGAATTGGCCGCGGAGCGACGTAGCTCGTTACACCAGTGGTGCCGCGATCGCAATCACTACCTACAGCTCAATCTTCAACAGCAACTCACATCTAGGAGATGCTCAGACGCTTTTGTTCGACGATGCGCATGCAGCAGAGGGCTATGTTGCTGAAGCGTGGTCGGTGAGCGTTAAACGTGACGATCCGCAGTACACAGCATTGCTCGACGCATTTCGTCCAGTCGTTGATTCCAGCTTCCTCAACAGGATGGCCGCCGATACCGCAGCGGATAGCGCGGAGGTACGCCTCCTGCCCATAGGAGCCATCGCCAGCAACCTCGAAAGCATTGACGACGTCTTGAGGACGATCAGCGACAACAGAAAGTACGCATTCGGTATGTTGCAGCCGAACCTTGCGTCATGTCTGTTCTACGTGGCTCGCAGTGGTGTCTACATCCGTCCCCTGATCCCGCCGACGTTCGCGCATGATGCCTTTACCGGTCCGACGCAGCGCGTCTATCTGTCAGCCAGCCTCGGTGATGCCGGCGAGCTCGAGCGGGCGTTCGGACGTGTCCCAATCGACCGCGTGCCTGTCCCTCCGGCATGGGATCGGACCGGCAGTGGCCGCAGGTTCTTCGTCTTCCCGGAACTTGCAGAGGCGCCGACTGACCCGAAGGGAATGGTTGTTTCACCGGCGCCCGCCGCCACAGAGCCCGCCAACTCCGAGCAGTCGGCCATCTCTGACGATTCCGTCACGCTAGAGGGCGTTACTGCAGCGTTGCTCAATCTCGCGAAGAAGAGGCTGATCCTCACTCCCGACGACAAGAGTGCCGACGAAATCGCTAATCGTCTCCAAGTACCGCAGGCAGAACGCTTCACCGCCAAGACCGACTCTGGACTCGCCCCGTTCCTCAAGGCCGAGAGTGGAACGCTTCTGGCACCGAACCGCTACGACGGGATGGATCTCTCCGCGGAGACGTGTCGATTGATGCTGATGGCAGGCCTTCCGATCGCCTCGCTGTCAGCGGTCATGTAATTCCCCAGATTGAGGGGTTTGTCCGTCACATAATTCCCCACCCCGCCGTCACGTAATTCCCCACCCCTGGGGCGTGTCGGCCGGGGGTTCGGGTGCTGCTGCAGGTTCGCTCCTGACTGGGTCACCGACAACGGGGCCCGGGAAGGGGCCTGACGGTGGCGAGGAGAACGTGGACGATGATCGATCTGATGGAGTTGTTCCGGCATTGGCATGCCGGCCGGTCCCAGGTGCAGATCGCGGAGGCCTTGGATATCGACCGAAAAACCATCCGGAAATACCTGGCTCCCGCCGTGGCGGCGGGGTTGACACCGGGCGAGGGAGGGACGTTCGACGAGCCGCTCTGGTGGGAGCTGATCACCGGATGGTTCCCGGAGGTCGGCGACCCGGCGGCGCGGGCGGTGACATGGCCGGCGATCGCCGCGCACCACGACTGGATCGACGGGCAGCTGACGGCGTCGGTGACGGTAGCGACGATTGCGCAACGCCTGCGCGACGACCACGGCGTCGCGGTGTCGGAATCGACCGTACGACGGTATGTGGCAGCACAATTCGCCGAGAAGGTGGCGGAGTCGAAGGTGACTGTGGCCCGTGGCGCGGTCCCGCCTGGCGACGAGGCCTTATGTGGAGTTCCACATAAAGTTTCCTATGAGGAGCCCGACAATATGCGGCGTCCGCCCGGTCGCGTCGACGCGGGCCTGGTCAGGCGTCAGCATTGAGCGGATCGATCCGCATAGTCACGGCGCGCTGCGGCGGGCAGGCTTCGCCTCTCAGGAAGTTTCGAGAGGAGTTAACGATGGCTATGACAGGTCCGCTGGCGCCGTGGGCGCCGGGGATGGCGGAGTGGTTGACGAGGCTGGGTTACACGCCCCGATTGGTTGAGCGGCATCTGCAGCTGGCCGGCGGGTTGAGCAAGTTCCTGCACCGGCGCGGCCTGACCGCGAGCGACCTGAGTCAGGAGTTGATCGAGCAATTCGCTGCCGCGCGTCGAGCGAAGAACCGCTCGCGGCGGCCCACAGCGAGATCGTTGTCCTGGCTCGTTGACTACCTGAGCGACATCGGCGTGGCTACCGCGCCGGCTGCTCTGCCGGTGCGGTCTGAGCAGCAGGTGTTGATCGAGCGTTACCGGGACTACCTCACGGTGGAGCGCGGTCTGGTGCCGGACACGGCAGCCAACTACGTGCCGGTCGTGACGCTGTTCCTGGCAGCCCACCCGGTCCGCGAACTGCACGAGCTGAGCGCTGCCGACGTGAGCGAATTCATGACCTCGCAGTGCCGGCAGGTCAGCACCCGAGGAGCCGAACGCCTCGCTACCGGGCTGCGGTCGTTCCTTGGCTTCGCCCTGGTCGAGGGGTTGATCAGCGTGTCGCTGGTTGGCGCGGTCCCATCGGTGGCGCGGTGGAGCGGCGCCACGCTGCCCCGCGGCCTGACCTCGACGCAGGTCGCGGCGTTGCTGTCCAGCTGCGACCGGCGGCGCCCGCTCGGGCGGCGCGACTACGCGATCTTGCTGCTGCTCGTGCGGCTCGGGCTACGCGCCGCCGAGGTGTCCGCGCTTCGCCTGGACGACATCGACTGGCGGACCGGCGAGATCGTCGTGCGCGGCAAGGGCCGCACCGAGGAACGCCTGCCGCTGCCGCCGGACGTGGGAGCGGCCATCGCCGCATACCTGCGCCGGGGGCGCCCACGCCGGCCCGAGCGAGAAGTGTTCCTCCGCGCGTGCGCCCCGCTCCGTGGGCTGACCCCGGACGGGGTGAGCGAGGTAGCGCGGGCCGCGAGCGAACGTGCCGGGCTGGGCAGCTTCGGCTCCCACCGCCTTCGCCACACGGCCGGGACGCAGCTGCTGCAGGCGGGCGCCTCGCTTCCCGAGGTGGCGGAAGTGTTGCGCCACCACACCATCGCGACCACGGCGATCTACGCCAAGGTCGATCATCTGGCTCTGCGCGACCTCGCCACACCCTGGCCGGGTGGTGCCCGATGACCGACTATCGCAGCGCGGCGGCGGACTACCTGGCCACCCGCCGCGCCATGGGCTACAAACTCGTCTACCAAGGCCAGATGCTCGCACAGTTCGTGGCCTACCTGGACACCGTCGGCGCCGAGCACCTGACGATCAACCATGCCGTGGACTGGGCCAAGCAACCATCGAGTGCGAAGCGCACGTGGTGGGCGGTCAGGCTGAGCACCGTCCGAGCCTTCGCCCGCTACCTCAGCGCGTTTGATCCGGCCACCGAGATTCCCCCTGCTGGTCTGATCCCCGCGCCCAGTCACCGGATCGTGCCCTACATCTACACCGACGACGACATCGCCGAGCTCCTCACGGCGGCAGGTCGCCTGCCCACCGTGCATCGCGCGGACACCTATCAGACCTTGATCGGGCTCGTCGCCGTCACCGGCATCAGAGAGGGGGAGGCGGTCCGCCTCGATCGCGACGATGTGGACCTCCAGCAGGGGCTGCTGACCATCCGCAACAGCAAGTACGGCAAGTCCCGCCAAATCCCCGTGCACCCGAGCACCGTCGAGGCGCTCGCCGGCTACGCCCACCGCCGCGACGCACGACGATACCGCCACGACGGAAGACAGCATCACCACCCACCAAGCAGCACAAGCTTTTTCACCTCCACAACAGGAACAAGGCTGCTGCGCGACAACGTCAGCACCGTGTTCCCGCGCCTGGTGCGCGAGTCAGGGCTGGCCGGTTCTGGCCATCATCGCCCTCCCCGGTTGCACGACCTGCGACACAGCTTCGCCGTGAACACCTTGATCCGCTGGTACCGGCAAGGCCTGGACGTCGAGCAACGGCTGCCGCTGCTGTCCACCTACCTGGGCCACGTCGCACCGAAATCCACCTACTGGTACATGACGGCGGTCCCCGAGTTGCTCGAACTCATCGCCGACCGGCTCGACGCGATCGAGGTGCAGCCATGAGCACGCTCGCCCCACTGCTGCAGGCGTTCTTCACCGAACACTTGATCGGTCAGCGCGATGCCAGCCCGCATACCGTGGCCTCCTATCGCGACGCGATCTGCCTCCTGTTGCGGTTCGCGCAGCGCCGCACCGGCAAAGCACCACACCAGTTGGACATCGACGACCTCGACGCACCGCTGATCGGCGCGTTCCTGAGCCACCTGCAGACCGAACGCGGCGCCAGCGTCCGCACCCGCAATGCCAGACTCACCGCCGTTCGGTCGCTGTTCCGTTTCGCCGCCTACCGCCACCCCGAATCCGCCGCGGTGATCCAACGCGTGCTTGCGATCCCGCCCAAGCGCACCAACCGGGCCCTGATCACCTACCTCACCGACGCCGAGATGCAAGCGCTACTCGCGGCGCCGGACCGCTTGACCAGGATCGGGCGACGTGATCACGCACTGTTGCTGCTCGCCCTCGAAACCGGGCTGCGGGTCAGCGAACTCACCGCCCTGACCTGCGGCGCCGTCCATCTCGGCGCAGGCGCACACGTGCGCTGCCTCGGCAAAGGCCGCAAGGAGCGGATCACGCCACTGCGCCGGCAGACCCGACTGCTACTGCAAGCCTGGCTAATCGAGCGAGCCGGGGCGCCCGACGATCCACTGTTCCCAGGCCCCTCCGGCAGACCGCTCAGCCGCGACGCAATCCGGCGCCTCGTCGACCGTCACGTCGCGGCCGCTGCAGCGTCCTCCTGCCCATCGCTGACAGGAAAGACAGTCAGCCCCCACACCCTGCGACACAGCTGCGCCATGACCCTCCGACGGCACGGCGTCGATGCCGCCACTATCGCCCTCTGGCTCGGACACGAAGACATCCGCACCACCTACAGCGTCTATATGCACGCCGACCTCGACCTCAAAGAGAAGGCGCTCGCCCGGACCGCCCCGCCAGGCACGCCAACAGGGCGCTACCACCCACCCGATGCGCTCCTCGCCTTCCTCGAAAGCCTCTGAATATGCGGACTCAAACCAATATCAGATCCCCGCCGACCAGGCCCGCGTCGACGCGACCGGGCGGACGCCGCATATTCTCGGGCTCCTCATAGGAGGCCCAGGTCGACTACGGCAAGCTCGGCATGTGGCGCAACCCGGCCACCGACCGGCGGGTGGCGGTGTGGGCGTTCGCGATTATCCTGTCCTGCTCACGGATGCTGTTCGTGCAGCCGGTGCTGCGGATGGATCAGTCTTCGTGGTGCGCCTCGCACGTGGCGGCGTTCGAGTTCTTCGGCGGCACGCCAGCCCGGATCGTGTGCGACAACCTCAAAACCGGGGTCGACCGGCCTGACCTGTATGACCCGAAGATCAACCGCGCCTACGCCGAACTCGCCGCCTACTACCGGGTGTTGATCGACCCCGCCCGCGCCGGAAAACCCAAGGATAAACCCAGGATCGAGCGCCCGATGCCCTATATCCGCGACTCGTACTTCAAGGGCCGCGAGTTCACCTCACTGGCGCAGATGCAGGACGCCGCCCTGGCCTGGTGCACCGACGTCTACGGGCTCCACAATCACCGTGGTCTCGACGGTGCGCAACCCGCGGCGGTGTTCGACGCCATCGAAAGGCGCACTCTCACAGCACTTCCTCCGAAACCGTTCGAGCTGGTCCTCTATCAGGTCGGGAAGGTCGCCCCGGACTGTCACGTCAAGGCCGGCAAGGCCCTGTATTCGGTGCCCTGGCGGCTGATCGGCCAGCAGGTGCTGGTCCGCACCTGCGGCGACGTGGTGCAGATCTTCCACACCGAGCAGGTGCCGCCACGCATGTGCTGCACCTGTCGGGGCGGTCGACGAACCCCGAGCACTACCCGCCGCACAAGATCGCCTACACGCTGCAGACCGTGGTCTGGTGTCGGGCGCAGGCCGAGCAGATCGGTCCCGGCGCCGTCGCGGTCGTTGCCGAGTTGTCGCAGGTCAACGCGCTGCACCGGCTGCGGGCGATCCAGGGCATCGTCCGGCTGCGGGACCGCTACGACGACGCCCGCCTGGACGCGGCCTGCGCCCGCGCCCTCGAGGTCGGTGACCCCAGCTACCGCACCGTCAAGGGCATCCTCGCCGCCGGCACCGAACACGACGGACAGCCCGCACCGGCCCCTACGCCGGCGCCGGCGTTCCTGCGCGGACCCGACGCCTTCGACACCGAACGCACCGCCTGAAGTGTTGAACGCTGCACCGACGCATGCTGCACACCAATTACTTTCATCAGACCACTAGGAATCGTCATGACCATTCACGACCCCAGCCTGCGGGCTGCGCTGAAGACGTTGAAGTTGACCGGGATGCTCGACACGCTCGACGCCCGGCTCGCTCAGACCCGGGACGGGCAGCTCGGACACCTCGAGTTCCTGCAAGTGCTGTGCGAGGATGAGATCGCCCGCCGGGAAACCGCGGCGCTGGCCCGTCGGCTGCGACGAGCGCGGTTCGAGCAACCGGCCACGTTCGAGGACTTCGATTTCACCGCGAATCCGAAACTTCCGGCGGCGATGCTGCGGGACCTGGCCGCCCTGCGCTGGCTCGATGCCGGCGAGTCGGTGATCCTCTACGGTCCCGTTGGAGTAGGCAAAACCCATGTGGCACAAGCGCTTGGGCATCACGTCGCCCGCCGCGGCGGGGACGTGCGGTTCGTCAAGTGCTCCCGCATGCTCGCCGACCTCGCCGGCGGCCATGCCGACCGCACCATCGGTCAGCGGATGCGCGAATACACCCGGCCGCTGGTGTTGATTATCGATGATTTTGCGATGCGTGAGCACACCACCACCCAGTCCGATGACCTCTACGATCTGGTTTCCGATCGCGCCATCGCCGGCAAACCGCTGATTCTGACGAGCAACCGCGCCCCGAAGGACTGGTACCCGCTGTTCCCGAACCCGGTCGTCGCCGAGTCGCTCCTCGACCGGCTCATCAACACCAGCCATCAAACCCTGATGGACGGACCGTCCTACCGACCCCGCAAACGACCCGGACACCGCACCGCCGGCGCAACCTGACCCGCACCCCGCCCGCTCGGGTTACCCTCGACTCAGCACGCCCGAGCATGGGGAATTACGTGACGGACACCCCTGGGGAATTACGTGACGGTCGACACCTCGCATCTTCAAGACCGATTTCTTGAAAGCAAGCTTCGAGCCGGTGAGGTTCTCCATGAGCGCATTCGAACGCGCGTACTCCAAGGAGCTGGCCGGTGTACCCGCGGACCGAATGACTGGGCCGTCGTAGTCGTCCAAGGTCAAGATCTTCTCAATTTTCTGTCGCGGCGAGAAGTCGTGGAATCCCTGCCCGTGGAACTACAAGCGGAAATTGCCTTCGGAATCGAAGTCAGCGAAGTACCCGCCGACGACCTGGTCCTTCTAGCTGAGAGCGCACTGGAGCAGGATGACATTTGGCAAACGGATGCAGAGCCCGATCTTGCCCAGCGACGGAAGGATGCAACCAGAAAACCCGCAGAGAACATCGAAGTGTTAGCTGCCAGCGCACGCCGCGAGGTACGGGCATGGACACTTGTATGGAAGCAGGAATGGGAGGCCGCTGCTCGGGCTGCTGTCGACGTCTTGGACAACCTTCCACCCGTCAAGATGCGCCCGTACAGGGCCTTCTGGGCCTACTTGGGTAGCGCGTGGTCAGCTCTTGCTGCCGCAGAGAACGGGGACGACGCCGCCTCCGTTGACAGA
This sequence comes from Rhodococcus pseudokoreensis, assembly GCF_017068395.1. Lineage (NCBI taxonomy): Bacteria > Bacillati > Actinomycetota > Actinomycetes > Mycobacteriales > Nocardiaceae > Rhodococcus > Rhodococcus pseudokoreensis. The sequence goes on from NZ_CP070615.1 coordinate 23,929, forward strand.
GCCTCTCAGCTCCTTCGAACGGCCCACAAGGAGGCAGAGGGAACGACCTGGCTCAAAGAAGTTCAGCCCCTCCCATCGGCGCCGATCGATGACGACCCGGTGGACGCCGAAGGTATCGAAAACATCATGAGCAAGTTGACCAGTGGTTCGCTTGCCTCGCCCACCAAGTTCAGCAAGCGATCCTCCACAATGCTTGCGGATCTCTCTCAAAAGAAGGCACCACCATACGAGCAGGCGTTGGTGGAGCTCGGCGTCTTCCTTGGTGCGTCCGAATCCTTCAAACCGGCGGGCCAGGGTCGTGCAGACGCCGTGTGGATCTGGGAATCAGCCTGGATGACGGTGGAGGCAAAGAGCGAATCCGACGAAGAGGGTTTGCTCAGCATGGAGTATGTGCGGAAAGCCGACACTCAAATGGATTCGGTTATCGCGGACCGCGGTGAAGACGGGGCACCACCGGGCAGCGTTTCTCTAATCGTTTCGCCTCGCCGAGTGGTAGATCCGGATGCTGTCAATATCGCCCGGCCACATCTGTATTTGGTGAGCTCGGAATTGGTACTCAGCCTCGCCCATGACGTTGTCCGTGCGTGGAAGGAACTGCGGGGGGTCGCTCCCGGGGTGGAAGGCGAGACACTGCGGGAGGCCGCCGCGAAGGTGTTCTGGGAGCACCGGGTCCTACCGACGCAGATCAAGGAGAGACTGACGCGAGAACCAATCAGAGGAACTACCTGAGAGGCAGACAGAGGTGTCGCAGACATGAACGCCAGTCTGCGACACCTTGCCTTCTCATCGCTCGTGTCCCTGGTCGTGTGCTCTCCCTCGAGACGAGGTTTCGGCGCGGGTTCTAGATTTCGGAGGCATCGCCGGGCGTATCAAGTCCTGCCAGCCGACGGCCTCGCAAGCGTCCGCGAGGGATGAATCGTTAGCGCGTTCGGTGGAGTTGGTCGACGCGTCCAGTGCAGTGTGTTCGGCTACCGATACACCAGCTTTAACCCTCCTCTGGCCATTCGGATTCGGTACGACTGATTACGCCACCGCCTTGGCGATCGGATCGCGGAAGTGGTTGGTCATGTCCTGCAGGGCCGTAGTGCCTGATGCATCGACGACGAGCTCCCCGTAGTTCTGATGAGTTCCGGACCCGATGAATGAGGCGAACTTGAGCCCTTCAGCACCGATCTGGGACAGGGCGTCTGCACCGTCAGAGCCTGCCAACGCGGTGAGGCTCGAGGCGAGCCCTCCAAGGTCCCTAGCCTGTGACTGCTGAGTGATCTGCTGTCCGGTCGTCGTGGACGCAGACACCGAACCGAGCTTGGACGCCTCGGTCTTCTGGCCACCGCTGAGTGTGCCCACCGCGATCTTCGCGAAGTCGAGGATATGGGGGAGTGCGCCGAGACCGGCTCCGATGATGTCGCCGGTCTCGATGGCGTGCCAGAGCTGCTTTTGGAGTTCGCCGGCGGTGTTCGCCAGACCGATGATGTCGAGATTCCCGACGAGTCCGATGATCATCGAGATGGTCTGCGCGGCACCGGATGGGTCGGGAATCATCGCGATCAGGGCCGCAGCCGTCTTGTAGTCGAGCCCGGCGGCGAGCTTGATGAGTGGCTCGAACAGGACGTTGATGCGGTCGAATTCGGCGTGGACAGCCTTAACTTTGGCCATTGGGTCGAGACCGGGATCGAGAACAATGTGCGGGATCCGGTTGAACAAGATGTCGAGGACTGCAGGGATGTTGTTGGCGAGGTCGAATGCGTTCGTCCCGATGTGCGTGACCTGGTTGATGAGCACGCTCGGCTTGATGATCGAGAGTGCGTCCGCCGCGAGTGACAGACCATCCGCCGGAGTGGCGGCCAAGGGGGAGACCTGAGTGGCCAAGGTGTCCACCGATGTCTGCAGCTGCTGCACCTGGTCCGGCGTGGAGGCATTCTGAACCGTCCGGGCGATGGTGTCCGCGGCCTGAAATGCACTCCTCAAGTCGATGCCTTTGACCTTGTCGACGATCTGGCTGGCGGCGTATTCGGGAGTCGAAGCGTCCGCGGTCTTGAGCGTCTGTTCCACTGCCGGATTCTGGGTAACCCAGCTGGTCGTATCGGCCACCGGAACAAGGGTGTTGGCAACGTCTGTCGCCGCCGATTCCATGCTCTCCAGGTCCGGAGCGCCGGACTGCAGCTGCTGCTGCAGGGTCTCGATGTTGCCGGCCAATCCCGGAAGATTGACCTTCGAGTAGTCGGAGATCAAGGCGTTCTGCAGACCCGCGGTGGTGGTTTGAGATCCATCGCTCTGCTGCGGACCGGAAGCAGTCGGAGGCTGGGCAAGCACTCGCCCAAGTCCTGCGAGCAATCCATCCTTGCCGGCGTTGGTCGAGCAGTAGAGGTCGTCGGGGGCGCAGTACGAACGCGTGACTGCAGCGGTCTTTCCGAAGCCGCCCGGCCTGGCCCCCGCGATTCCAATGCCGTCGACGGGCGGACCGACGAGAGTGTTGTCGCCATTCGAACTCTGCCGTGGGTCGGCAACAAGACCGACAGCGATCAACTTCTCTGCCGGGATCGGTCCCTTGTCGTGTCCGATCAACCATGCCAAGTCGCCGGCCACGTCCGCACCTTGGCTGTAGCCGCCGAGTGCGAACAGAGTGTTCGGGCATTGCGTTGCACGGGTCTGCATCACGCGCGCGCCGGCCGCGATGCCAGAGGCCTTACTGGTGCCATAGGTCTTGCCCTTGTTGAAGGCGGACGCTTCGTACGCCGGATAGGTGATCTTGATGGAGCTGCCGAACAGCTGGGAAAGAGGATCGGTGACCTGCTTGAGCAGACCCTTTGCGACGTCAGGATTAGCGGTTGAGTCCGTTTCGAACGTTCCCGGCATCATCACCACTTCCACTGCCGGGCAGCCCGATGATGCCGGCGCCGCCTCGGCCTGAATTGGCGACACAACCGCGATGAGGGAGGCGAGGAGTGCAGCGAGCAGGGAGGCGACGAGTAGGGGCACCCGGGCGCTGTAGTTGGCGCGACCGTCCGCGGAAGTTGGGGCGTGAAGGTTCGTCATGATTGTTCTCTCTTCGTCAGCGATACAGCGCCGGCACGATGACCCGACCGCTGTCGATATGAGTGGTGATTTCGCGGGGGAGAAAGTCAGCGACAGTGAGAGCGACTCTGCTCATCACATGCGAGGACTCGGAGAGCAGTCCGGGACGAGCGATTGTGGGGTGGGTGAGTGCAGCATCGAATCCACGCGTCGCTTCGAGGAGCAAGGACGTTTCGGTCAGAAGAAACACCGCCGCGATGAAGACCATGACGGTGAACAGAGGCGCGAGATTGCGGGTCATCAGATCGCCGCAGTAGTCGTTGCAGTCCGACGACGACCACGTGCAAACCGGGGTCGAGGAGTCGGCTGGTTGGAGGCGACGACACTTTTACGAATGCGTGTGACCGCGCGGTAGAGCCGCTGGCGAAGCGCTGCCGGAGTCATCCCAACCTCCGCGGCAATCACGGCCAGGTCGCAATCGGTCTGCTCGAGGTATGCCCGCTGAATCAGGGTGCGATCGAGGTCGTTGATGACCTTCTTTTCGACCGCCCAGGAGAGCAGAGCCGGAGCAGAGATATCCGCTTCCGGCTCGTTCTCTGCACTGTCGGACTCGTCCATGACATCGGAGGCGGGGATCTCCTGGGCGAAGGTTTCCTCGCGCGTGATCTTCTTCAGCGTGTGCAGGAAGAGTGCCGCGTAGACGTTCTCACCGGACGGCCTGTAGGTGGCGATCAGTGACATGAACGTGGCCACAGTGGAGGCCGCTCTCTCATCGCACGCGTGATACCGATCGTGCCCACTGACCCGTGCGTGGCGCGTCAGGGAGATGAGCTTGCCGAGCATCAGCTGCAGTAGCGCTCGCCCGGCAAGGGAGCTTCCTTCCTGATGCAGTGTCAGCAGCGCCAGAAGCACACCATCACGATCTCGGCGGTGCGCCGCGGCGAGATCGTTGAGATCCGCGACCTCACTGAGAGCGTCCTGGCTCACCGACCACGTCAAGACTTCGGCGGCGGCTGCGGGGCGAGCGCAGAGGTACATCCACTCGGTGTTCAAGCGGCTGTACAGATTGCTTTGCGCGGTGCTGCGAACCGGCGTTGCCGATGAAGCTGTGGTGGCGGTGGGTGCGTGGGTGGACGTTTCCACGATCGGTCTCCTCTGGGCGCGGGCGAGGTGGTCTCGCGCCCAGTACAGCAACCGGATATTGCCTCTGACCTGCGTGTTTGTTGTTGCCGAAGGCGGTGTTGTTATTGCCAAGGCTTGTTGCCGTGAAGGTTCCGGCTATGCGGCGGTGGGCAGGGAGTGCCCCTCACGTGCGCTCTTTCGGCTGAGGCAATAACCCCTTGGTGACTGCAGAAAAGACTTCAAGAAAGTTTCGCGAGCGATGTCACTCAAGCCCCCGGACCCGGATCTTCCTCCAAGTAGAAGCCCACTTTTTCTGTGTGGCGCTCTTCCACACCCCAGTCGCCAGGAGGACCGGATGCACGAGCTCGACAACTCGCTGCAAGCCCAGCTGCACGATCTCGGCTACGTGCACGCCGTCACCGAGGAGATCCGCCGAGTCGCGGCAGCCCTGGCGGTGAACCCTCTCGATGAAGAGGCGAGCACTTCGCTGTGGCTGTTGGTGTTCGTCGAAACGCCAGCCGCGCGCGCCGCGCTGTCGCGGGCGTCCGCATTCGACATCGCGGATTCCGTCCCCGATTGCAGAACGTCCGACCCGACGACAGAAGCCGGCATCCTATGAAAATCGACCTCGCGAAAATCAACAACTTCGGCCGCAGCCCCAAGAGCAAGACCGACCCTGCGACTGGAACTAGCGTCGACTCCGCTGTCGACGAAGCCGAGGAGTTGGCCCGCGCGGAGCGTGCACAGTGGGGCCTTCGGCAGGTGTGGACCACCCGACTTCTCAAGGCAGGAATCCTCGCCGCACTCGGCGCCGGAATAGTTGCCCTGATCCTCGTCGTCTTCGGATCCTCGCCCACCCCGAACCTCACCGACAACGCCACCGAAGACACCGCGGACGGCGACACAATCGGTCAAGCGAAAGCCGAAGATCTTGCTCGCCAGTTCGTCGTTGCCTGGCTCCAGGCATCGCGTGGGAATGAACAAGAACTCGATCATTTCGTCTCGGGAAACCCCAGCCTTCCGACCGCGCCGTTGTTTGCCGCGACTGATCCGGCCGTCGCGTCGATCGACTACGAGCAGAAGTCACGGACATACGCGGTGACGGTCTCGGTGTCAGTTCGAGCCGCCTCGGACGCGAATGCGGCCACAGTTCGTCGCTACTTTCAGGTGCCGGTTGTGGTCACCGAAGCAGGCGTGAGGGCCGCCGCACTCCCCGCCGAAGTAGCTGAACCGTCGACCTCGATCGACGTCAGACTCGGCTACAAGTACCGGGTCGCCAACCATCCCATCGCCACGTCCGCGCACGAGTTCCTGTCCGCGATGTTGACCGGCAACGGGGAAGTAGCCCGCTATCTCACGCCGGGGGTTTCGATCGCCCCGATTGTCCCGGCGCCGTATCGCAGCGTGGCAATCACCGATGTCTATTCGTCGGAAGACCTGAGTGCTGCCAGTGCATCGGCACCGCTGCCTGACGGTGATGTGGTGCGCCTCCTGGTGACGGCAGCGCAGAAAGTCACCGAGGTCGATTCGGTTAGTGGGCAGTACGCGCTGACGATGACCTCCCGCGGCGGCCGGTGGGAGGTCAGCGCAATTGACGCAACGCCGTTGTACCCGCCGGCGGCACCCCGAACACCATCCTCGTCAACGACCGCACCGAGCTCGACCACACCAAGTGCGGGTGCCCCGGAGTCTGCATCGTCTGATTCAGGTCCGGTTCCCGCATCGTCTGAATCAGGGCAGACCCCCGCACTTTCAGTGCCGACTGCCGGCGACGTGCCGTTGTTTTCCCCGTCAGGAACCGATCCTCATTCATCCGGAAGGTAACCCATCATGTCCATTGCGCTCGCAGCCACCGATCCCAACAACGCGGTCCTCGCCGTAGGGCTTTTCGACAAGGCGCAGGAGTTCACCAGCGACGGCAAGATGCTCCTCCAGTCGGCCGCCGGCTGCCTCGTTTTGTTCTTCCTTCTCAAGAATCTGATGGCCTCTTTCACAGTTGCCCGACTCATCATTTCCGCGCTCATCGGCGGTGCAGCACTGTGGGTCGTCTTCAACATGGACGTCCTCAAGGACTCGACAGGTGAGGAGTTGGAGAGCGCTCCCGCCGCGGTGCACCTCGTGGCCGAGCCGAGTTCCGGCTTAGACCTTCCCGTGTGATCTCCGCTCGTTCGCACCGGCTGAAAGACGCCTTGTCGGCAATGACCTCATTGCGCGACGGACCTCTACAAGGAGGGCTCCAATGTTCGATGTAGCTAGCACTGCGGAAGCGGGTTCGCGGCTTCGCCGGCATGAAGTCATGAGTGGGCCGGTGCTGCGATGAGCGACGAGCGCACCACCGGGGAAGTCATCAAGAACTTCACCCGCGCTCGCAAGGTGCCGCAGCTGATCGGGCGTACACCTGACGGACAGAAACTGCCGTTCGGTCCCTATACCGTTCCGCAGGCCGTCAGCGGCGCAATCGTCGGTGGGCTCCTGTGGCTCCTGCATCCACTGTGGCTTCGGGACAGCATTTCCTGGAACGTCGGATTCTTCGCCTTCTGGTCACTGGGCACCGTCTTTGTCGTCGGCAAACTCCGGTTTGCCGGCCGGAGCCCCGCCTCAGTGGCACAGGGGATCTGCGCCGCAGCCTTCGCGCCGGCCGGTGCCAAGATTCAGATCAACGGCCGCCGGGTGACCATCCGGCCACCCCACCTCGTGCGTCCGAGTGGCTACATCACTGCCGACCCCACGGCCGCCGAACTCAGAGCCACGGTCGTCCCGCAGGCCGCGCACATCGCCACCGCCGAGGTCACTGAAACCGCATCGGTGGAACCTGTCGCACCACGACCGCAGACCTCCGCTCCGATGCCCACACCGGCAAGCGGACCCACCCATCGCGCCGGCCGATCGAGCGTCAAGGAACTCCTCGCTCTGGCTGCTGCAGGCACCTCCGAGTAGAAAGCACCGCCACTATGGAACAGCCAACACTGTCAATGGCCGCGAACATCCGGTGGACGAAGTCCGGCGTTGTCTGGGCGGACTACGTGCTCACCGGTATCGACTACGGTTACCGCCCCGACGTGGACAAGCGCACTGCTCGTACCCTGCACACGATGCTCGTCCGCGCCCTTCCGGGCGAGTCACTGTTGATGGGCATCGCAGCATCGTTGAGCGCCGAAGCCATCGTTTCCCGAATGACCGAAGGCGTCGATCTCGATGCACACCCGGACTGGGCAACCGAATGCGAAGCGACTCTCGACTCGATCGAGCTATACCGCCCGGGGCAGAGGATCTACTGGCTGAGCATTCCGCTGACCACACCCAAGGTCGTCGATCAGGTCAAGGCCGCGGCTCATTCGGCCTGGACCACACTCTCCGACTACATCGGGCTGCCGCGGACCGCAATTAACGATGACGAGATCCGGGCCCGTGTCCGGCAGGCCAACCGGATCATGGCCGACATCCCCGGTGTCTTCGATGCGCAACCGGCCACTCCGGCTCAGATGATGTGGCTGTGGCAGCACGCGATGACGCGCGGACTGCATATCGACCCTGACCTGCCCGACGCAGCCGTGACGCCAGGAGCAAAGTCAGGTGCCGCACTGTCCGCATGCCGGATCGACGAGGGCGCCCAATCGGATCGAGAGAAGGCGCCGGGTTGGCGAGGCAAGGTCCCGACGTTCAGTCGGGTCCTGAAAGTGGACCAGCCATACGAATTCGTCGACCACCCTGCCTCCTACCAAGTGCTCCTCGCGCTCGCTGACACCCCCGCCGGTGGCGTCTATTTCCCCGGCTCGGAGTTCTTCACCCTCGCTGACGACTTCGGCGATATCGATGTCGATTTTGCCGTACGGCTCAAGGTCACCGCCGGTGCCGATGTCATGCGAGCGAACAAGCGCGCGCTCGAGAACCTGAAGGAGCAGTACGAACAGCGGGAAGGAGAGTTGGCCGGCGGCCAAGGTGTTCTCGACCTCGCTGCCGCCGCGTTGACCGAATACACCTCGTTGCTCGAGACGAACCGCGATGAGGTCGAGGTTGCCTGGACGGCGTTGTTCGCGGTAGGAGCTGATTCCGAGGAGCGTGCACTCGCTGATGCGAAGGCATTGGTGAAAGCGTTCGAACAGCAGGAATACAAGGTGGTCGCGCCGGTCGGCTACCAGGAAGACCTGTGGTGGGCGATGTTGCCTGGCGTTTCCACCTCGAAGATCGTCCGCGAGTTCGCGCAGATCACCACGTCGACGCATTTCGCGGCGTACATGCCGTTCATTCGCAACGATCTCGGCGATGGCAGTGGTCCGCTGTTGGCACTGAACATCACCACCTCTCGGATCGGTGTGGTTCACCACGACGTCGCCGGAAAGTCCCTGCGCGACCAGTCCGGATCCTTTGCGGTCACCGGTGAGCTCGGATCGGGCAAGTCGGTCACCATGAAGGTGATCGCCGGCCAGGTCGTCGACTGCGGGGGGCAGGTCATCGGTATCGACCAAAGCGATCTCGGCGAGTACGCCAATTGGGCCAGGGCCGTCACCGAGGCAGTCGTGGTCGACCTCGTCGAACCCGAATACAGCATGGATCCACTGAGGATCTTCGAGGCCGGGGTCGCAGCAGAAATGGCCCAGTCCGTGTTGTTGACACTGCTCCGGATCCAGCCTTCCTCAGACCTGGGCATCGCATTGGCGAAGGTGCTCGCGCCCGAGTACCGCGCAGAGCACCCCTACCAGGGTTTGGGCGAGCTGACCGAACACCTCCTGTCCGGTGCTTGCCCGATCGCCCACGCCCAAGATCTCGGCGAAGCGATGAACGTCTACGCCCGCCGCACCTACGCGGCGGCACTGTTCGGCAAAGATCTACCCCCGCTGCCCATTACTGCTCCCGGCATCATTTTCCGCACCCACAAGGTCGACTTGCCGACCCAGCTGCAGACCGAGAAGCAGCACCTCTACGAGAACCTGCCGCTGGAGAAGCGGTTCGGTCACGCGGTGTACACCCTGATAGCGAAGGTCGCCCGCGGACAGTGCTTCGCCGACCCCGACCAGATGGCGTTGTTCCTCGTCGACGAGGCCCACCACCTCCTGGGCGCCGACGACGGAGTCGACATCGTCGAGGACTTCGTGCTGCAGGGCCGCAAGTCCTCGGCCGCGGTGGGACTCGGCGACCAGGACTGCGCGTTCGGCACCCCGAAGCTGCGCGGTCTGATCAAGACCCGCATCGCGCACCGGCATACAGACGAAACCCTCGCCAAGCGCGCCGTTGAATGGCTCGGCCTCGACCCGGACGACTACGGACTGGTCAAGCAATACATGGAGCAGACAGCTCCGGTAACCGGAAAAGACAAGTACGTCGAACCGCACCGCCGCGGTGAAGGTTACATGCGCGATGGCAGCGGAAACGTCGGTCGTATCAAGACGCTGCTGCCGGCAACCGAGTCTCGCCGAATTGCAGTGTCGACCACTCCGAAGGACAACAAGCTGGTGAAAGCATGACCGCGGCCGCGGCGTCCTCCCGTGAACGGGAGGTGGTCGGCGCCCCCGAACCCCGGGAGTATTTCAGTGTCCGCGCCGCGGCCAAATACTCACTGCTGTGGCTTGTCACCGCATGGATTCCGCAATCCTGGCTGACCGCACTGATACACCTGACCCGTCCAGTAACCCACTGGCTGTGGGCACGCTGGTGGAGCCGGCTACTCATCCGCCTCATCGCCGGCTGGCACGCGGTCGGCGCCATCTTGATGGTCGTGGCCACCCCGGCTCTCGCCGATCCCGCCGGCGGCGGCGGTGCGAGCCCGTTCTTCGCCTGGATGAACCTGAAAGATTCGCACGGCATCGACGCGTGGGGCTACTTCCTGTCCATCGACAAAGGCAACGCCTCGGTGGGCGGCGGCTGGCGCATGATCTGGGCGTACATCATCACCCTCGAGTACGAGGTCTTCCGCTTCCTGATGGCAACGGCCATCTGGTTCATCACCTGGGTGCTCTCGTTCGAATGGCTCGAGCTGATCCTCACACCCGTGCGCACCATCGCCGACTCGGTCACCTCCATCACCGACCAGTTCGCGCTGACCCCGCTGATGCTCACAGTCGCCGGACTCAGCGTCGCCATCTGGATTATCCGCGGCCGATTCTCCACCGGAATCTACGAGCTCCTCATGTCCTGCGTCATCGCGGCCGCGGCCGTGGGCGTTCTCTCGAACCCGGTCGATCGGGTCCTCGGGGACGACGGGCTGGTGCTGTCGGCGCGAGATGCGGGCCTGGAAGTTGCCTCAGGGCTGGCGAACGGTGGTGATACCAGCGGAAACCCGCAGACCGAGATCGAGACGATCGAATCGAAACTCATCGATACGTTCATCCGCCAACCGACCCAACTGATCAACTTCGGAGTCGTTCTCGATGCCCCGGAAAACAACGGGAAATGCGTCAAAGAGTTCGACGCCGCGTACCTCGCGAAACCCAAGGAGCCTGGACTCGCGGACAAAGCGCAGGACGTCGTCTCCGAGATCGCCCCTGGGGCAGGCGTAGCCCTTGACCTGATCAATCCCGACGCGAAACCGGAAGACCGCGTCAAAGATGCCATCGCCAAATGTGAGGGGGAGGACGGGCCGATGAAGGCCTATGCCGACAACCCCGGTCCCGGACAAGCAATGGGCCTGTTTTTCCTGATCTTCGCCGGCGCACTCCTCATGGCCTTCGCGATCTACCTCGCTGGCCGATTGATCATCGCCGCAGGTGTCTCGATCGGCAATGCCATCAAATCGATACCAGGAGTCGTCCTCGCCATCGCACCCTCGATGCGCGGGCAGTTCTGGCGGACCATTGCCAACGTCGCAATGGCGTTGCTGCAGATGATCTTCGCCATCGTCTTCCTCGTGGGATACGTCATGGTCGTCGAGGATCTCTTCGCTGCAGACGAATCGAACCTGATCCGCACGGTGTTCTTCGTCGACATCTTCCTGGTCACCGCACTTCTCCTCTTCCGCCGAGCGGTCAAGGGAATGAAGCGAATGTCGGACAACCTGGCAACAATTCTGGCTAAACGGCCCAACGCCGCACCGACCGCCATCAGTCGCTCAACGCCCACCACAGCGCGCGACATCGCTGCGATGGCCGCCAACGGACGCCACATGTACCAGGGTGGAAAGGCCGTGGTGAAGGGGGCAGGAGCACTAGCGAAGAAGTCCGGCACTGCCGCGGCAACGACCGGAAAAGTCGCCGCCGGAGCCACGTCGACCGCCGCAACCGGCGGGGCAGCTGCAGTGCTGGTTGCCGGACGGGTCCTCTCCTCGACGGCGAAGCGAGCGAAGAACAAGGTCGACTCGATCGCCGATCCCGACAGCTACCCGAAGTCCACCTCAGGCACGGTCGGTGCCCAGACCGGTCGTGGAACCGCCGGTACGAACGCTGCTGCCGACGCTGTCCGGAGTCGACTGTCGAAAACGGCCGTGTCGGACAAGGCCGGCATCAAGCACCCCATCGGGGTCGCCCCGTCATTGCCGGTCCCCGACCCTGGCCAGGTCCGCGCCTCGGCCACGACGACCAGTAGCCCTGACGGTCGCCGATTCCGCGAATTCACCACCACATCTGGGGCGCCGGTGATGTTGCCGACTACACCGAGCCGCATCCCGCGACCAGCCAGACCCGCCTCTGCTGAAACAGGGATCCCCAACGGTTCAGGGTCGAAGACTGCTCAGCTGCTCGCTGCCGCAGCGCAGTCCGGATCCGCGCCGGTAGTCAAGCCAAGCGCACTGGCCCACCGAGCTCGCTGATGACGCTCCTCGACACACCACCGTCGACCCCGGACACACAGGAAGGCAACTCGAAAATGTGGTGGTGGCTGCCCGCCGGAATATCCGCCTTCGCCATGGTCATCATGATGGCTCCGATACTGGTCATCCTCGCGACGACCGGCAGTGACACGAACTGCGGTCGACCTGTGCCAGACGCCGGGGGCGGCAGCCTCATGGGAATCAAACCCGGATCCCTCGCGGTCCCGATGGCCGAAGGCACCTACACAATCAGCTCACCCTTCGGTATGCGCGAGACAGGCATGCACGACGGCCAGGACTACGCAGCACCACTGGACACCCCGTTCTACGCCGCCGGTGACGGCGAAGTCATCGCCGCCGAGCCCGCCGCCGGCTACGGACACTGGATCCGGATCCGGCACACCATCGAGGGCCAGATCGTCGAATCCCTATACGGGCACATGCAGGCGTCCGGGGTCCTCGTCCACACCGGAGACAAGGTCACAGCGGGCCAACTGATCGGCAAGGTGGGCAGCGAAGGACAGTCGAGCGGACCGCATCTTCACTTCGGCATCTACCCCGGAGGCTGGTCACTGGGCGGCGGAGTAGATCCCATTGCGTGGCTCACACAACACGGAACCATCTCGCCCAATGGAGGACCAGCAGAGCTGGTCGCACATCCCGATTCCACCGGTGGAGACCTACCACCGCTGCCCGCCGACGAAGGCAGCGAAGCGCACATGCAGGTCGACTCCATCCGCGTCATGCGCACAATCGCGGCGGCCTTCCCCGAGATCACCACCATCGGCGGATGGCGCCCCACGGACGACGTCGCCCAGGATCACCCCGACGGCCGCGCGGTCGACATCATGATTCCCGACTCCGCGAGCGCCCAAGGGAAGGCGCTCGGCGACAAGATCGCCCTGTACCTCCAACAGAACAAGGTGGCACTCGACGTCGAGTACTTGATCTGGCAACAGCGTTACTGGGATGGCACCGGTGACTGGTCACTGATGGAGGACCGTCACGGCTACACGGCAAACCACTTCGACCACGTACACGTGACACTCGAGGGCGGTGGGATGCCGACCGCCGACTCCCGCTACGGCAGCGCTCCGGGCGGTACGACCACCATGGAGCCGTGCCCGCCAGAGGGCGGTGATCATACCAAGTTCGCCCCTGGCAGCATCCCGCCGCAATACACCAACGCAGTCTCGGCCGCTGGGTCTCTGTGCCCAGAGGTGAGCCCGGTTCTGGTTGCCGGCATCGTTCAACAAGAGTCCGGGTTCAACGAAAAGGCCGTCAGCAAGGGCGATGGCGTAAACCAGGGCGGCGCCGAAGGAATGAGTCAGTTCATGCCGGAGACCTGGAAGGCATTCGGTACGGATTCCGGTCTAGATCGAAACGGAAAAGCGGAACCACCGAACGCTGCCGACCCGTTCAATCCGTACGACGCGATCGCCTCGGAAGGGCGCTATCTCTGCCACATCGCCGACTACCTTCGACCGCATCACGACAGTGGAGCCGTCAAGGGCGACTTCACCGATCTGATCATCGCCGCCTACAACGGCGGGGAGGGTGCCGTCGTCACCTACGGCGGGATTCCGCCATTCGGCCAGACCCAGGCATACGTGCCGGCCGTGCGTGAGCACATGAAGAAGTTGGCGGCCTGACACTCGCTCGGACGTTATTGCCCGGCGCCCGGCACAGGGCCGGCCACCCACCCACCGCTCGGTAGTAGTGGAAGTGCGCACTCGGGCAGGGTGAGGCGAATTCATGCCCGTCCCGGGTGAAGTCCGACCCCTTGGCAATAAGGGGTAAGTGGTCCCGACTCGGGATCAGCGCAGACGTTCAGAGACACGAAAAACCCCCTAGCGGGTGTGTTTTCGCGAGGAGGACTTGGCAGGTCCTCCGCTTATGGCCTTGGCCGGGCCGTCACTTTTCTCTGAGGTGAGTGTCGAAAGTTGGCGCTTTCTGAAACTCATGAAACTCGTACTGCATCCCAGGCCCAGGGTAACTGACTGGTGCCGGGCCAGCAGTGTTACTCGGACTGGAGGAGCAACCATTTCTTCCGCCCCTGCCGCGAGCGAGCGGCAACGCCGAGCTGTTCGTTCAGAGGAGCACTGTCGGCTGAACCCGTACCGGATGCCGACGGTGGCGGGACGGCGTTGGGACGGGTTCGCGATCGGTGTGCGAGACCAGCGAGATCAGTGGCATGGCGCCAAGGACAGGTACGCAAGCGAGGCTCAAGGAACGATCAACACGCGTGAGATGGGTTGTTGCCTGAGCGGGAATATACCCTTACGCGGGGGCTTCGCTCCGATCCATGCTCTCTTCGTTGCGCTGATCGGAGCGTAACCCACGTGTCAAGGGGGTGGTGGGTGTAAACCGGGGTGTCCTGACTCAGTGAAGTTGGCGACGACTCAGTGAATCTGGCGAGTGCTGCGGTCTATCTGGCGGACGGCTCAGCTGTCAACGGACATTCGTTCCCGCCCACTGGCGGACACGAAACCTGCCCATAGGCGGACACGTTTCTGCCCACTGGCGGACATCCGTTTCTGCCCACTGGCGGACACGAAACTGCCCACGGTGTTGTGTTGTGGTCAGGTGAGTGGGTCGACGCCGGTGCCGGCGAGGGCTTGGCTCATCCGGATCGATTTACCGCTGGTCTGACACAGGTGGGCGTGGTGCATGAGCCGATCGACGGTGGCGGTGGCCAGGGTCTTGGGCATCAGCTCGTCGAATCCAGCCGGATGAAGATTCGACGACAGCGCCAGGGCGCGTTTCTCATATGCGGCGTCGACCAGCCGGTAGAGGCCCTCGGCGGCGTCGGCGGCCACCGGCAACAGGCCGATGTCATCAATGACCACGAGATCGGCGCGCAGCAGCTTGGTCAGAGCCCCCGAGACCGAGTCGTCGGCGCGGTGCCGGCGGATCAGGGCGCCGAGGTCTTCGAGGGTGAACCACAACACCTTCCGTCCCTGTTCGACGGCGTGCTGGCCGAGGGCCTCGAGGAAGAATGTCTTGCCCGTGCCGGACGGGCCGCAGACCACCAGGTTCTCGCGCCGCTCGATCCATTCCAGGGTGCGCAGCGCCTGCTGCGTCGGCGCCGGGATGGACGACAGTTCCGGTTTCCAGGCGTCGAAGGTCTTGCCGGTGGGAAACGCGGCGGCGGCGCGGCGGGTGGCCAGTGCCGAGCGTTCCCGCCCGGCGGCCTCCTCGGTGAGCAGCGCCTTGAGGACCTCGGCGGGTTCCCACCGTTGGGCGCGGGCGGTGGCCAGCACGTCGGGGGCGGCGCGGCGGATGTGCGGCAGCCGCAGCCGGTGCAGCAGGGTTTCCAGGTCGGTCGGCAGCGGCGGCGCCGCCGGTGGTGCGGTGGTCACGAGGGTCTCCTTCGGGTGCCGGTTGAATCGGACTGTGAACTCGATTAGTTGGTGGTGCAGAGCTTTTCGTGTTCATGCGGGTGGTGTCTCTAGAGTTCGGTGGCCTCGTCGGCGGGAACCCCGTCACCCAGGGCGGCCCAGCCGCTGGTGCCCTGGGCCAGGGACCGGGATTCGTCGGCCCGGTGGGTGCGATCCGAGGCGACGCCGGCGGGGTGGGCATCGAGGATCGCCATGAGGTCGCCCTCGGCGAAGCGCCCGTACGCGGCGGCGTGCCCGAGCGCCCAGTCGACCCGTTCGGCGCCGAGCAGCTTCGCCAGGGTGACCGCGTGGTCCATCTTCACGCGGATCTTCCCGGTGCCGGCCTCGGCGGCCTCACACAACCACAGCCGGGCACCGGCACCGATGTCGCAGAACGCGTGTTCGGCGTCGGTCCGCGGGATCGGCTGCCGGCCCAGCACCCCGGCCGGGGGCGGCGGGAAGTGCTCGTCGCAGATCTGCGGGGAGCCGGGGCGGGCCCGCCGGTGCCGGGCGACCTCGACCGGACCGGTGTCGCCGTGGTGGACGAAGACGACCCGTTCGGAGGCTCCGGCGCCGTGTGCGCGGACGAACACCGTCTGCCCGCGCAGGGTGTGCGGCACCGAGTACTGGCCGTTCTCGAACGCGACCATCGGTGTGTTGTCGGGCACGATGCGCGTCACTCCCCAGGTGACGGTGTGTGCGGCGGCGGGGACCGGATGCAGGTGGAGGCGTTCTTCGGCGAGCATCTCGGCCGGGACGCGGCGGGTGGTGCGGTGGATGCGGGTGTTGACCTGCTCGCAGAAGGCGGTGCAGGCGGCCTCGAGGTCATCGAAACTGTCGTACTCGGCGGCGAGGTTGTGGTCGGTGGGCACCAGGTCGGCCTTGGCGAGCTTGACGGTGTTCTCCACCCCGCCCTTGGTGGCCGGGTCCGCGGGCAGGCAGGTCTTGACGACCAGGCCGTAGAACCGGGCGAAGGAGACCACGCCGGGGTTGCGGACGGCGACTGAGGCGACGTGTTCGGTGGTGACCATCTTCTCGTTGTCGGTGAGCAGATACGTCGGGACACCGCCGATCCGGCGGAAGGTCCGGTCCAGGCCCGCATAGACGGACGGGGCGGTGCGGTCGCGCAACGGGATCACCACCCGGTGCCGGCACCAGGCCAGCCACGCGCACAGCAGCACCGTCTTGGTGCCGTCGACGACCGGGCCGTCGCCGAAGTCGTACTGCAACCAGAGGCCGGGTTCGGTGATCCACGGCCTGTGCACCCTGGTGTGGCCGAGCCGGTAGGCGCGTTTGATCCGGGCGACGGCGCGGCGGGTGGTGCGTTCGGTGCCGGTGAATCCGAGGGCGAGCAGTTTGTCGTGGGCGATGTCGGCGCGGACCCGGCCCTTCGAATGTTCGACCCATTCTTCGATTTTCGGTAGGTACTCGTCGATCAGCATCGGTCTCTTCTCCCGCGGTGGGGTCGGCGCATCGGCGGTGTCGCGTTCGGCGACGAGGCGGGCGACGGTGTGATGTGAGCATCCCGCCAGTGCGGCGGCGGCACGGTAGGACTTCGTCAGGTCGTAGGCAGCAAGAATTTCCATGACTTCCTTGGCAGACTTCACGGTGGCCTCTCCTCGGTGGCTCGCATTCTCGGCGTGGTAGCACCGTCGAGCGAACCCGAGGAGAGGCCCCGATCCGGGGAGGCGATCGGGAAGAAAATCGAACGTGCCGTATCAGGCGGACAGACCCGGGTGGGCAGTTTCGTGTCCGCCAGTGGGCAGAAACCCGTGTCCGCCAGTGGGCAGTTTCATGTCCGCCTGTGGGCGTTTTCGTGTCCGCCTATGGGCAGTTTTTCATGTCCGCCGACACTCAGCGAACCTGGCGAATCCGAGGTGGTCACCCGCGATCGGGAATGAATCGAGGCACCGAGTTCCATGCTCGCCACGTTCTTTAACTCCGAAGTCGCCGCGGCGACTCAATAGACCTGGCGAACAGCAGGTACGGCCGCTGCGATCTCGCCAGATCCACTGAGCCAGGACACGGGGTGTCCAGGCTCGGTATGTCTGATGCCGACTCAGCAGATGTCCTGTGTCAGCGAATCGTCCTCTTTGTCACTGAATCTTGCTCATGCGGCTCGTTCTGCCACTCTGGTTTGCTCGACCCGACCTCGATCAGAGCCATCCCTCCGCTGTTCAGCCGCATCGGCCGCCATCCCATTCCACTGGAGACACCGACTGCTCACACTGCAGACCACCAACCACCACTGCGGTGGCGGCCGAACCGACCACAACATCTACACGCACGCAGCCATCTACCCCAACGCCGTCGTCCGCGCTGCGCAGATCCTCAACCGCAGCACTCACCCGAAATCAAGCAAGATCCAGTGGCGAAATCCTCCGGATCTCCGGTCCACCAGCAGCCTTGCCCAGTGCCAGTTCGCCACTCAAGATTCCTCACCCCAGGTCCAGGCGCCGGCCTCAAGGACGATTCGCTGGCACAGGACAGCAGATCTGATGCGCCCGACGGTCGATCTGATGCCTGGCTCAGCGAATCTGATTCGAGGTCACCCAGGTCACGGCCCGACGCCCTCGTGCGTCGGACCTGCCGACCGAGTGGCATTGGACGGGCGGCACGCCAGCAGATTCCACGCGCATCAGATTCAATGAGTCGAAGTCCAACATTGCGACTCAGACAATCTGATGCACCGCAGGTCGCCGGCATCAGATTCATTGAGCCAGGACACGGGGATTGCCGTACCGGCATGGCGGTGTCGCAAGGTCGGGTCAATGGGATGAGGATGGGACGCCTCCCAGAGGACTCCAACATGAGGCGATGAGCGCTGTGGAGCGAGCACGGACCAGAAAACTTGGCCAGCGCGTGTCACACAAGCTCCCTTACCGGGATCTTCCTCCGAGTAGGAGAGATCAATCAGCGGCGAGGTGGTGTGCTCGCTCGCGCGGGAGGGAGCAGCGTGGAAATGCGAACTGCGAACGCAAGGTGGCCGCGGCACGGATCGGAAGTTGGATACGCGGAGTCAGGAAGTACGAATCGGCGAGAGGAAGGCAATCGCGGTGCCGGCACGCCCGTGCTCTCCTCGGCGACTGGTGAAGGCGAGGCCTGGCGATGACAACCACACCTCCGCAGCAAAGTGGTGCGCGGTTCGCACGCTCTCCCCGAATCAGTTCCTTGCCCCCGCGGCCGCACACCTGGCTTCGCGACAGCTTCTGTTTGGGTACCACCGCGGTCGGTGCCAGCGCCGCCGCTCCGCTGTTCGGATACAGCGCCCTCGCGATGCCCGCCGCGGCGGGCTTGTCGATCGCTGCCGTCTACGCCGGAGTAGCCGGCAAACGTAAGCAGCTTCGCGATGTCGACGTCGACGAGGTGATCGAAAGGCTGTGCCCGATCGTGGGACTGCCGGAGGCCACCCGGGCGGTGCTGTCGACGTCGAAATGGAGTCGTGGATGGCCGGGACTTCCGGGGAAACTCACCGTGCACTACGACTCGACACAGGCACTGAATGACGAGACGTGGCTCGCTGATATCTGCGGGGTCTTCGAAGATCAAGGGTGGGGTTTCTTCGAACTCGACAAGCACGACCCCGCCCGCCGGCGCCTGATCTTCACGCCCGCTGCCGAGCCGGAACGAGAAGTCTCCGACAGCGACCAGGTTGTGCGCGCGAAGCGGATCATCGCCCAACTGTTGGGCCCGACCGCGACCGTAACCGCAATCGACGTCGCCGCCGAAACCGGCGAAGTGACCTCAATGGAAGTACGTCACGAACTTGGTCCGAAACTGGAATCGGATGGCTACCGGACCCGCGTCGAACGAGGAATGAGCGCGACGTTGCCCGGTCGCTGGCGAGCACGGTGGAACCTTGAAACGGATTGGGTTCGATTCGAGCAACGCACAGCGTTCCCGGACAGTGTCTGGTTGCCGGCACCGGACCTCGACCCCGGTGCCGATCTCCTGGCCAGTTACGACTCGGTGGAAATTCCGTACGGAATCGACGAAGACGGCAACGAGGTTGTATGGCGGCCGGCGATCGACCCGAACCTGATGCTGATCGGCCCACCCGGAAGCGGAAAGACCGTGACCGCACACAATCTGTTGGTCAACTTCTCGCGACGTGGATGGCCGATCTGGGTCCTCGACGGCAAGTACGTCGAATTCCTGGGATTCCAGGACTGGCCCAACGTACAAGTCGTCGCTACAACCATCGAGCAGCAAGTGGCGTTGGTCCACCGCGCCCGCGATCTCATGGAGTTCCGCTACCAGAAGATCGTTACCGGCGAGGCGACAGAAGCGGACTTCGAACCAGTACTCGTCTTTCTCGACGAATGGGCCGAGTTCCGCGGCAACGTCGAAGACTGGTACTCCAGGGTCAAACCGAAAGGCGGCGCCCGACAGCCACCGGTGCTCAACATGCTCGCGTCGATGGCACGCAAAGCCCGAACCTCGCGAGTACATCTAGTCTTCGGAACCCAGCGTCCCGACGCGCAGTACTTCCTCGGCGACATGCGTGACAACTTCGCGATGCGCATCTCCATGGGCCGGCTCTCCCCACAAGGGGCGCTCATGATGTGGCAATCACCGACGATCGGAACCAGCGTGCCCCGCAAGTGCCGCGGCCGCGGCACCACCGTCACTGACAACTATCAGCCCATCGAGATCCAGTGCTACCGCGTACCCGACCCACGCAAGACGCGCGCCGGCACCTTCGAGTACGACCTGCTCGACACCCTCCGACCCCAAATAACACGCCATCCACGATTGCTGATCGTCCCGCCGGACGAACTTCCGGACATCGACGCCGACGACACGTCAGAACCGGCGCCGCTGACGTACTTCGACTACATCGAGGCCGAATGGGTACTGGCCAGCGACCGACCCGACCTCGATCCGGTACTCAGAAGAGCGAAGATGACCCACGAAACCGATCGGCGTCTCGCGTCACCGACGGCGCTCCTCGGGCTACTCGGGGGCCGCGCCGAGCCCACCAACGAAGCAGCGGTAGAGCTCGACGACTACCGCACCCCGACGGCCGCCGGCGCAACCGATGCCGCCTCGTTCCTCGATCAGCTCTCTGCTCCACAACTCGGTGAATCCTCCGCCGCTCGGGCGGAGTCCTCACGCGCTCGACTAGCCCTGGTCAAAGAACCGGCAGCAACCGAACCAGAGATACCGGCGGGTGGAGCCGAGGTCTTCGACCTACCGGACGATTCACCTGACACCTACGACGACCAGTACGGGCCAGTCCGCGATGTTCGCGCGGCCGATGTCGCACTCGGGGACCTGTTGCTGATGGAGGACACCGACGAATGGGTCGTCGTAGACACCGATCCCGAACCGGACATCATCGAAGACTCATTGCTGTCACTGACCTGGCGCAGCGACACCGACGAGTTCGGCGACTTCGCCTTACCTGATAGTTCCTACGTATCGATTCGCAAACCCATCCAGGTATCGGGCTGAGCTGGCAACGAGGACGGCTGCGTGTACCGCACTCGGGTCAGGCTGGACACTCTCTCAGCCTCCACGTGTAAGGCGAAGCGCCAGGCGAGAATGAACTGTGCCGCCCATTCTGCTCACCCAGTTGCAGCCGACCGAACCTCCAGCTCCGCTGGAGATTCCGGCTGAACCTCTGCCACCTGCTGAGATTCCATCGTCCCCGGCGATCCCCGTCACACTCGAAGACTTGAAGAGCTTCCTGGAAGCGGCATCTTCGACACCCGGATGGCTGACTCAACCATGGGCGACCCTGTTCGCGAGCCTTGCTGTCCTCGGATCCGGATATCTCGTATATCGGAACGGAAATAAAACACGAAAACAAGCCGAGACACACTTCGGAACTTCTCATGACCTCGAAGTCACCCGCAGTCTGCGTGACAGATTTACCACCATCGCCGGCCAACTCGCGGACCCGGCCTCTGCCGTTCGTACTGCTGGCGTCTACGCAATGGAAGCTCTTGCCAACGACTGGCTGGCACGCGGGGATAAGTCCGAGGCGCAAGCTTGCATCAACGTCCTGTGCAGCTACGTTCGCACGCCCTACGCACCACCGCAGGGGCGCGGTCAGAATCAGACGAACAGAATAATCCGCACCAGTCTTACAGACCGCGTTGTCGAAGAGCACTACGAATATCGTCAGGACGACCGAGAAGTACGTCAGAGTATCATTCGTACGATCGCTGCTCACTTAAAAGTTGATGGTAAGGGCAACTGGAGCGATCTCGACTTCGACTTCACCGGCGCGCACCTCGACAACGCGGATTTTTCGCACGCAATTTTTAACAAACCTGCTCGCTTCGAACGCGCACAGTTCTTTGGATCATCTGCCCGATTTGTGCAGGCAACTTTCACGGCTTCAGCAGATTTCAGTGAAGCTCGATTCTATAGTGTCCTCACAATATTTGAAGACGTTAAGTTTCACGGTCCCAATAACAAATTCTATCGAGCAAAGTTCGGAAGCAGGTACAACAGATTCGATCGAGTCAAGTTCACGGGCGGCATCACAAACTTCACGGATTGCGAGTTCGAGGGTGAGGATACAGCCTTCGATAGCGCTCGGTTCGAGAGTGGAAACACGCTGTTCACCGGCGCTAAGCTGCGCAGCATTCGGACATGGTTCAACGAAGCCACCTTCGAGAGCGCGACGTCGTTCGATCGATCAACGTTCCATGGAGAAGCGGTCTCCTTTGACCAGGCTCAATTTCGAGGACAGAATACGACGTTCCATCGTGCAGAATTTTCCGGCGGCCTCACTTCTTTCAATGCCGCCGAGTTTCGTGCAGAAATTACGCGCTTCGGGCCTGCGAAGTTCAATGGAGATCAAACTTCGTTTGATAAGTCGACGTTCGGTGACACAAGGGCAAAGTTTGGTGGTACGGAGTTCAATAGCGTGAGGGGAACCACGTTTCATGAGGCGAGATTCATTGGCGGACGAATAGATTTCGGGTGGGCCATCTTCAACGGACCCGCATCGTTTGAACGACCGGAAGTGTGGGCGAACGTAGAATTTGACTGGAGTGCCCAAATTCCATACGAGATGAGAAAAAGAAAGCCGCAGAATGTTTTGCCGGATATCTGGCCCCCCGCTTTGATGGACTCACATGGTGCGGAGGCGGAAGAAGAGCAGGACTAGCGTCATCCTCGCGCGGTATATGTGGCCCCGTCCAACCTTGTTGTGGAGGTCGATGCACTTTACGCCAAGGGGGCGGCTGGGGTGAGGATGCCTCGCGCAGAATCAAACGTACTGCTTGCAGGATGATCTGCTTGGACAAACTGCTTGCAGCTCTGCAGCGAGGGGACGATCGCGGCTTCGGGATACCGCGTGACCTGGCCGCTGACCTTTAGCTCGCGCAGCGGGCGGTTGCAGCTTCGAACGGTAGAGGTGCTGCGAGGAATCGATTAGACGTGCGACGACGTGGACTCCGGCGTGCTCCGATATCGTGACTCCACTAATGGCTTTTTGAGGCAGGGCAGAGGCGGTAAGGAATCTTGGGAAAGTCCCGGCGCAGTCGAAAGAATGGCGCTGCACAACAACCACGCGCAGGGCTGGCCTCTGAACAGTTCTCTGAGCTGAACGCAACCTTCTATACCGGGGATCCCGCTGAGTACTTGCGCATGCGTATCGAGTCGTTGTCACTGATGGTGTGTGACGACTCGGCCCTAGCGCCTGCGTTCGGCTCTGCCCGCCGTGTGGGCATTGCGGAATTCGGCGCGATGCCGCCGCCGGACGAGGAGGCGCGAGTCCGCTACGTCAGGTCCGAAGCTGTTGTGATCCTGCATCACTCCGCGGAAACACTCCTGAGGATGTACTTCGCGCACGTCGATTACCCTCATTGTCCCTGGTTGGGTATCGCGTCGTCTCGGACGCCGGGTGAGTTCAAGGACAAGTGCCTCGAGGTCGCACATCACGGTGTGAATCGGGACACGGTCGCTACAGTCTTCATGGGCGGCACCGATCCGAGGGATGCCGCAGTACGCCTTACCGACGACCAGTTCGAGGCGTCGGTGGGGGCGCTGACCAGCCTTATTCTCTTTTGCGCTGAGCGATTCTTGTCGGAGTCCTTCATCTACAACGCTGCGAAGCACGGCTTGAGCACGGTCCACCTCGACCCGAGCACCCGCTTCGAGGTTGAACCTCCGGGTGGTGGAGATCGTATTCCGATTTCGTCGGGATCGATGCTGACGTATCTGCACAAACCCGAGCGGCCCGGGTCACGGTCGGGCCCAGAATGGTTTGTCAGCGCCACCGGCACTCTCCCGGATCAGGACTTGGGTGTGGCTCTGTTGATCCAACGCGCGGTGTCCTCCCTATGGGATGTCGCGCGCCGTCGGTACACCGGACAGTCGGGCAGCATCAGCGTGTTCTCCCCGGCGATGATTCTAGATTCGGTCTACGGGCCAGTGCAGAACTCTCTCAACATAGTCCGGACGATTTCATTTGAGCTGCCGAAGAAGGGCAGCGATGGATCCATCTCGGAAGTGAGAGTGAACTTCACCCGTCAGGCTTTGGATGAAGGCTGGGATTCCGCCACCCCTGGCTTTCGGCCAGTCAACCTCGTACGCGTTGATCTACCCCGTCGACAGAGGGATCTTCAGCCGATCACGGTCAGCAGGCAGAATTTGCTTCCGTTCTCACCGAAAGGCAGTACTCGAGTCTGACTTCCCTCCGCCGGGAGCGAGACACTCCCGGTGCGCGAACGCTCGCGTACAGACTCCCTCTTACGTGAGGTAAGTGTTTTGCTTCGCGGCGCCGAGCACGATCTGCGCTGCCAGCCAGCCGCCATTTAGTTAGGTATTGACGGGCAGGCTAAACGTGGCAGTGACGTTCCCCGAGTGGTCGACGGCGTCCATACCGGAATCGACTCGGCCGACGACCTGGATGTCGGCGAACTGTTGGTGCACCGGTTCACCGAACCGCTTCCAGTCTCCGGGCTGACGGGCCTGCACTCCGCGGCGCGGCGACATCGTGGCAGCGCCCGGCGCCGTGTCGGATGAGTGGGCACAGGACTTGTTCAAAAGGAACGCCGCAGTCTGTCACACAAGCCTCTTCGAACGGATCTTCCTCCAGATAGAAGCCCAATCAGGAGGAGATCCCATGCACCCCAACCAACCTCAGCGGCCCATCCAACCCGCAGAGAGTGGAGGCCTGTCCGACGAGGACCAACTGTCGCTGTTGATGGCGGCCCCATTGATTCTGGGCCTCCTTGTTGCGGCTCTTCCAGCGATGTCGACCAAGGCAACTGCGTGGCTGCTCGCTCACGATCTCATCGTTGCGGCGTCGGCATCACCGTTGGTGACTATCCCTGGCACGGAATGTGCCGGCCTCGATCTTCGGCGGCTGATCATCGTCGTGGCAGTTCTCGCGCTCGCTGCGACTCTGGCTCTCAGCGGAGCGCGGCGCTCCATCGATCGTCGCCGCCAGCAGCGGTTGCGCCGCGGGGACAGTGTATGAGCACGGCGGTGATTGTTGCAGAGCTATCGAGTAGGAAGCGGTCGATTTCGTGCGCGGATGAATGCGTCACGGATTGTGCGTTCTTCCAGGTGCAGAGCCTCAGCGAGTGCTGTGGCGTGTCGATCGGACAGGCTTCCTTCACCCCGTTCGATTCGGCCGATGGTGGTGGTGCTGAGTCCGGTTCGGTTTGCGACGTGCTTCTGCGTCAATCCCGCGAGATTCCGCAGGTCGGCGATGGTCCGACTGTCCTCCGGGACGACGACGAGACGGTCGAGGGGTATTCCCAGCTTCTCGGCGGCCCGGGCGAGATGGTCGGGCTGAGGGTGCGTTCGCGAGGTTTCCCAGTTGTGGACGGTGGTCGGGTCGACACCTATTGCGCGGGACAGGTCGCCGCGCGAGATTCCGGCAGTAGTGCGCGCGTCTTCGAGGGCCTGGGGCTTGAAGCCGTTCAGGGGCGCTCTCACTGCGATTTTCCGTTCATCGCTGGACATCCTATTGAAGATGTAGATACCATCGTTGCATACCGGGTTTAAATGCCAGTGGTAAATGCGATGCGGTGCAGCGCCGACGATCACTCGCTGTACTCGAACCCGGTGCGCTCGAGTACGAACAGTTCCCACGTACATGCGGCCTGACCAGCCGCTAAACGGAAAAGAGCATCCGATGACGATTACCGTTTCAGCTGCCCCACCCTTGTCCCAGACTTCTGCGCATCGACGCGACGCACGCTCGTCCGTATGCGCCACTCAGCTAGCTAGACTGAATGCAGCCGGATTCCCCGCCCGGTCTGCTTTGCCCAGTCGCGACGACGGGTGGTTCCAGACATCGCGACAGTCGGGTTTAGGGGGACGTGACGGGCAGGCTTGGACACCTGCCCGTCACGTCGATACATCTGTCGACACGGTTGATGTGCGCTACCACATCAACGCCCTGATGTGCGCCGGCATGACGACCGCTCTGATCGCTGACCTGGCCTCTGTGCCGGTCGCGACAATCCGGTCGCTGAGGAGCACTTCGACGCGCACGACCACCTCCGCCATCGCGGACGCGATCCTCTCGATAACTTTTCACCCGAGCCGTGGGCGTGATCTGACCCCAGCAGTGGGGGCTCGCCGCCGACTGCGCGCACTCAACGCCATGGGCTACGGCGATCCGAGCCTCGCTCACCGGTTGAACGTCGAGGTTGACGTCGTCACCTCGATGCCGGAAAAAGGTCTCATCCCGAGCGAGCTGTGGGAAGCGGTCGACGAGATCTACGACGAGCTTTCCATGCGCCCCGGACCCGACGCCGACCTCCGTGAACAAGCACGCGCAGAAGGGCTGGTGCCGCCCCTGGGATGGGACGACGACGAGATCGACAATCCTAAGGCGCGTAGTCACGAGCGCGAGCGGGCCACGGGAGCGGTCGCGGCCGACGAGGTCGTCATCGTTCGTCGCTTGAGCGGCGAACAAGTCCCCATGCGCAACTGCGAACGACGAGAAATCATTCGGATGGCCTACGAGCAGCGCTGGTCACCGAGCCTCCTCGCGGACAAGCTCGCAATCAAGTACGACTCGGCCGTGACGGAGCTGAGCCGGTACCGCCGAGCTCTCGTCCAGAGGGACGTCGCCGGTTCCGATTCCACGGCGAAGACGTCGACCCCGACCGACGCGCCTACGGGGGAGCGTGGAAAGGGCGAGACTGCCGCAGTCGCTGCCGCGGCCGATCTGACAGACGCACCCGATTCTGACTCTCCGCGAGAAACAGCAGCTACGTCGGATGCCGCCGAGTCACAGTCGCCCGCCGGCTCCAGGGTGAACGCGCCTGCGCGGGCTTCCGCCAACCGAGTGAGTGCGATCAGGCGCCGCTGGACCGGCGCCTTCACGGCAAGCGCACAGTTCCACGAGGCAACGATCGACTGTGCTCGTTCAGCGCCGGAAGGTGGGGTGCCAGGGAGCTGGCCGCTATCCCAGCGCTCGAAGCTATGGCGGCCGGCCTGCCGGTCGGGTTCAACGAGAGCCGTAGGTGCCGAGCAGAACTGGCCTGACTCAGATGAGCGATGGCGGCTGTCGTCGGGGTGGCACCCCTTCGCGTCAACGATGGCATCGCCTCGCCGAACAGGCATCGGCACCCCGACTAGGAACTAGGCAGGCTTTGTTCCAGTTCGCTGATACCTGTTGACGCCGGCGACCGTGTGAGGCATTGCTCTGCACCCCCGATCTCGACCCTTTTGAAGGAGACCAGACCCAATGGCCCTGATAGAAATCCCCGAGGACTTCCACACGGCGTTCATTGCGGCCGCTCACGACGCGAACGATCACCACGACCTCGACCTCGCCATTGACGAGGACCGCACATACATCGCCCTCAGCAACCTCTGCCCTGGATTTTCCCCAGCTCTTCGGCTCATCACCCGCGGTGAGCATGGAGCCACGGTCGAAATCTGGTCCATCGTCGACCACCAACGAGACGACGGCAGCTGGGAGCGCACCGAGGGGGTCGATGCCACCACTGTGGTCGACCTCGCCGATCCAACCGACGCTGCCAGGCGCGCCGTCGAGTGCTGGTTGACAACGCTCTGACCTTGGTCGGGCTCGGTTGTGCACAGCGCGGCGTTTGGCAATTACCACAACAGGTTTCAACCCTGCGCTTGACCCTCACGTCCCACTCGCGGGACACGGAGACGGGAAACGATCATGCATGAGTTATTTTCTTCCGCTCTCAACGAGATGTCGGTCGCCGATGCAGTGATGCAGCTGGCGTCCGGAACCGTTGAACTCGCGCTCGAAGACGCGCCCGAGTTCGCTCGCTGGTGCTGGTTCGCCGACGTGCTCGACTCAAACTGGGGCTTGACCGGCAGGCTCCCGGCCGCCGGCGACGATGTACTCCACGCACTTGAGCGCGTCGCCGGTATGTGCCGAACATCGGAAACGAAGGCGCTCAGCCCCGACGCGTGGCGGGCGGCGTACGAGGCCACGGAGAGATTGGCCCACAGCTCGGCCGTAACCAGTTCAGAGGCAACCTATCTGGCACTTTCGGCGGCGAACGACATCGCACTCGAATGCATCGACGAAACGCACCCCGAGTTCACAGTCGCGATAGCGCTGGCATTCGAGTCCCTCGCCGCCTGTGCGGCGGACTCCGCGGTAGCGCGATGCTGGATCGCCCGCGCTCTGACCGAGTGGACGAACCGAACGCACCCAGTCGCGGGCGGCCCTCGAACGGGAGAAGCCCCACCGATCACGGACACTCGGCAGAACGCGTCGATAGTCTCCGCAGGTTGTGGCGAGAGGGTCTTGTTGAGAGTGAGCGGCAACCTCTGAAAGGGGCACTGGCAACAGCGCTCCTTGAGACTCGCCTGGACCGGGGATAGTCACCTCACCCTAGGATCGGCTACGTGCCGACAGTGACAACGCCCGACGCCGACATTTTTTACACCGACAGTGGGGGAGAGGGGCCCGTACTTCTACTCGGGCACGGGTTCTTCATGGACTCATCCATGTTCACGCCCCAGGTGCGCGATCTATCCCCGGACCTCCGGGTTGTGACCTGGGATGCGCGCCGCCACGGAAAGACTACCGATGCGGGTATGCCGTTCACATACTGGGACCTCGCACGCGACGCCCTCGCCGTCCTCGACGACCTCGGCGTCGAGAAGGCAATCATCGGGGGCATGTCCCAGGGCGGCTATACCGCGCTGCGCACAGCACTCCTCGCACCGGAGCGCACGACGGCTCTGATCTTGCTCGACACGGAAGCCTCAGCCTGTACGCCCGAGCAGAAGTCCGGATACCGCGTCCTGTTCGATCAATGGTGCAGCACAGAGCCACTCGAACCGCTCACCAGCGCACTTGCCCCCCAACTGATCGGTGGAGAACCTGCGGATTGGACGTCGTGGATCAGCAAATGGAACAGCAGCGATCGCATGGCTGTCCGGCCAGCCGCGGAGTGCCTTATCGAACGCGACGACGTCGTGGACCGACTCTCCGACATTGATGTTCCGGCGTTGATCATCCGTGGGGAAAATGACCTGTCAGCGCCCGCAGAGAAGGCGGACGAGCTCAAAGCAGGTCTTCCTGGTGCTGCGCCAGTTGTCACGATCCCGGTCGCCGGCCATGCCGCAAACTGGACACACCCCGAGCCGGTCAACGCGGCGATCACTGCGTTCGTCAAGGCGCTCCGCTAGTTCAGGAGGCGGGGAGGCGCACTCCGAGGTACATCTGCAGCGGATACTTGCCCCGCATCTCCGCGTGGACCTGCACGTGCACGCTGTAATGCTCACCAGTCTCGGCGTCGCGGAGGTGCATGAACGGCTGGTGCCGGCCGAACCGGATTTCTTCGCGTGACCACAGTTCGCGGAAGAGAGGGAACGCGCTCAACTCTTCGAGGGTTTCCACCGCCCAGTCGGGGTTGTAGTAGCGACCCATCAGCGCGCGGAACCAGCTGACGGTCAAGGCGGCTTCCGCCTCCCACTCCACCATGACCTTCATTGATGCCGGAGTCGAGAAGAACCAGCGCAACACGTTTCCCTCGTCGACCAGTCCAGGGAACGCCTTGTCGTACGCCGAGTTACAGTCGATGACGTTCCAGCGTTCGTCGAGGTACGCCACCAGGTGCGGGTTCAGCGCCGCGATGGCGGTCTTCATGTCCGGGGTAATCAGTGTCCGATAGTCGGCGATCGTCCAGGGTGTCGTGGTGTCCTCACGCTCGGTCTGTGTTCGCCGTGCCAGATTGAAAAGGTGCCGACGTTCTGCATCATCGAGACAGAGTGCGTTGGCGGTGGCGTCGAGAACCTGTGGAGAAGGACTCGCGTCCTTAACGTTTCCTTCCAGCCGCGCGATGTAGCTGACACTC
Source organism: Rhodococcus pseudokoreensis (assembly GCF_017068395.1). Lineage (NCBI taxonomy): Bacteria > Bacillati > Actinomycetota > Actinomycetes > Mycobacteriales > Nocardiaceae > Rhodococcus > Rhodococcus pseudokoreensis. The sequence continues at coordinate 53,463 of NZ_CP070615.1, forward strand.
AAATAGATTTCTTCGCCCAGTTGGGCCCGAGTCATACCATCCGGGTGCTTCGGCGTTGCCCGGGTGCGCCGAGCACGAATGAAATCACCGAGACTCGGCGGACTGATCGAGTCCATTGCTTGGCCTTTCCGATAGCGAATACAGCGGCCTTACCCTACTCCCGGGGAATGTCAAGCCTTGTAGGTAACACTCTTGAGTGTTACCCCCCTGCTGGACAACGCAGTTCCGGACCTGATGGAATGTTTTCCCAGAAGACTCACAGCTGCGTGGCAGGCAGACGAGTGCGGGTCGACAGTCGCGCCGAGGGGGAGGGCCCAGGCGGGTTGCGGAGGGGAAAGCGTTTATGCCACGTGCAGCACAATGGGGTTCACGTGTGCGATCGACGGGGACGGTGCTTGGCATTCGGCTACTCGTGCTCGACGTCGCGCGGCACGGATCGCTAGTCGTGCTGAGGCGATGGTCGGCCCAAACAGAGACTCCCGAAACGGACCGCAGGAATGTTTACAAAGACGATTTCGAACCTGACTGTCTATACGGGGCAATGGAAGTAGTCGGTCAACGGCATGCCGCGCAGTTTGCCCAACACCGGATGGTCGGAACCGTCGCTTCGGGCACCCTAGGTCGGGATATCGCTGGACGCAAAGATTTCCATGTACATTCCGGCGAAAACGTAGCGGCGTGCACTACTGCCATGACAAGCAACACGGTCGCCGCCCCACCGAAATCCGCCACGCAACGCAGCTGGTTCACGCGCCCAGCGGCGCCCTCACACGCACCGGACCAGTCGCACCGGATGGCGTCACCAGTCCGTCGGAGCTTTGCGCGAACTTGTCCAGGTCGCTCTCTACTGTTCGCCGTACGAAAGTGTCCGATATCTCCACACGTCCACTGTGAAGGACCACCACATGGCATCCCTGCTGACCAAGAAAATCGACAAGCTCCGCTCGTCCGGGGATGACCTGCCCCCGGCGCACAACGGCGCAGATCAGGACGACCCACCCGATCTGAATACCCGCGCGCGCGTCCGTCGACGCCCCATTTACCTGGCGATCGGTGTCGCACTCGTCGTGGTGGCAGTGATCGGCATGCTCACCGCGGTCAACGCGATGCGCGCAACCACCGATGTGCTCGTCCTGACGAACGAGGTGCAGCAAGGCGAGACCATCGAGTCCAAGGACTTGGCCGCCAAATCGGTCAACGTCGATGCCGATCTCGGGGCGCTGCCCGCCAGCGAACGCGGCCGCGTCGTAGGAATGAGTGCCAGCACCCGGTTGCCGGCCGGCACCGTCCTGCTCCCGTCCGCGATCACCGATCAGGTTGTTCCCGGGGAAGGCCTCACGATGGTCGGCATCACGGTGAGCTACAGCCACCTCCCCTCCGAGCCGATCGTCCCCGGTGACATGGTCCGTGTCGTGGATACACCACGCGACCAGGACGACCCGCCCGTACAGGGCCCGATCAACACGAAGGCGCAGGTGTACTCCACCAAGGAGATCCCCGAAGCCGGCGAGACAACGCTCAACCTGCTCGTGCCCGAGGCAGAGGCCAACTGGGTCGCCGCCCGCGGCGCAACCAAGCGTGTCGCGATCGTCCTCGACAACCGAGTGCGGTGATCGGCGATGTTTCTCGCACTGACATCCGCCTCACGCTCACCCGGTGTGAGCACTACGGCGCTCGCCCTGGCCCTGAACTCACCGACCGACCGGACTCTGCTCGTCGAAGCGGATGCCATCGGGTCCTCGCCGGTCCTGGCCGGATACATGCTCGGAAACCACTATCACGATCGTTCCTTGATCAATCTCGTCGACGCGAATCGTCACGGGCGCCTCAAGGCTGCTCTGACCGAGCAACTCATCCAGGTCCCGGAATCGTCGGTGTCATTGCTCCCGGGGCTGGTCCACTCCGCCCAGGCAGATGCGATGCGGCCCGTGTGGGGACCGTTGGGTGTCCACCTGGCCGGATTGAGCGTCGACGACACCAACGTGATCGTCGACGCCGGCCGGATCGGGCAACGAGGCGCTCCGGTCGAACTGATCGTCAACGCGACAACGATCGCAATCGTCACCCGCACTGAGCGAACGGCAATCGCAGCGTTACGCGCCTCGCAGAACGCCCTGCGACAGCAGCTCTCCGCGGTGCAATCACGGGCAAGTCTGGGGTTGATCCTGATCGGTGAGTCCCCCTATAACGCAGAGGAAGTCACGAAAGTCACCGGTCTTGACGTGATCGCGGTCCTGCCCGACTCCGATGACGCCAAGGTCTTCTCGGATGGGTTGTCCATCAGCAAATGGCGCCGTCGCCGTTCGATCTACCTGCACACCCTCCACCGCAGTACCTGGCCGAAGATCACCAAATTCGCGGTGAGCCATCAGGCGGACTGGAAGTCCGGTCCTGCGCTCAATGCTGCGCTGCCGACACTGACAGGAGAACGTCGATGAACTCCGAAGACGCGACTCAGCCTCCGCAGAACAAGATCACGGAACTTCCCTTCTTCTCAGCCCCGATCCCGGACGCCGACCTCGCAGGTGGGGGCCGCAGTTCGGTATCGGAAATCACGCTCCCCGATACCGATCCGTTTCGATCGCTTCGCCTACACGAACTGCCACCGGCCAGCACCAATGGGCACAGCGGCACTGCGCGACGGTCCGTGCCGCCGGCCGCGAAGGCCAAGGTCGATCGCGCCCTGGTCCGCGCTCTGCAGAAAGAAGCTGCGGAACTGTTGCGTGACTACCGGTCAGCGCGTGACCGCGAGCGCCACGACCCGAAGAACGCCGGCAAATACTTCGCCCCGTTCACCGAGGAGGAAGAACGCGAGTTCGGCCGTGAGACGATCACCGGCCTGGTCAAGAACCACGTCCAGAAGACCATCAACTCCGGCGGCGAAGCCTTCACAATCGTCGAAGAAGAAGCCCTGATCAAGGCCATCTTCGACGCGCAGTTCAACCTGGGCCCGCTGCAGGAACTCGTCGAAGAGCCGCACGTCACCGACATCTTCCTCAACGGCGCGGCCGTCTACGTCAAGTTTCCCGACGGACACTATGAACACCGCGACCCAGTGGTCGACACCCCCGAGGAACTCCTCGAGTGGATGGGACTGCTGGCCTCACGCGCCGACAACGGCGGCCGGCCATTCTCCCGGCTCAATCCGTCACTGCGTCTGACAATGCGCGGAGGCCACCGACTGTCGGTGATGGGCTACTCGGTCAAACGGCCCTCGGTGGCAATTCGCATCCACCGCCTCAAGAACATCGCCCTCGATCAGCTCGCCGTCGAACATCGGATGATGCCGATCGAGCTCGCGACCATCCTCTCGTGCGCAGTCCGTGGCGGTGCCTCGGTGGTCACCGGCGGCGGAATGGGCTTCGGAAAAACGACCTTCACGCGTGCACTGGCCAATGCGCTTCCTCTGCAGACGCGAATCGGAATCGCGGAAACCGAACGGGAACTCTTCATCGACGAACTGCCAGGCCGCGAGGATTTCGTGGTCGACGCCGAGACAATCCTGGGCGGCGGAGAACGCGGTGTAGACGGTGAGCTCGCCGGCAGCTACACCCTCTCGGACATCCTGTACGAGTTCGTGCGACAGCAGCTCGACTACATGATCGTCGGTGAGGTCGCCGGTCACGAGATCCTCGCTCTTCTCAAGGCACTGCAGACGGCCAGAGGAGGGCTATCCACTACGCACGCGTACACCGCTCGCGGTGTAGTCGACCGTCTGGTGAACCTGGCCACCGAACCCCCGATGAACGCGACGGTGGACTACGTCGAACGCCAGCTCGCAGAGCACATCGACCTGATCGTCCAACTCGGCACGAAGGTCCGCGTCGATGGCGAAGGGTCGCGCACCTCGGTCCGCTACGTCGACGAAGTCGTCTACGTCGAGCCCGGCGACGACAAGAAGCCGTCCTTCTCCACGATCTACCGGGGATACTCGGACGGCACAGGAGAATTCGGATCCATTCCACAACCTCTGCTCCGCAAGCTGCTCGCCGGCGGATTCAAGCGAATCAACCTCCCCAGCGACAGCCTTCGCCACTTCGACGAAGAACGCGACCTCTACGACGATGAAGAGGTGGCGTGATGTATCAGCAAATCGGCATCTTCCTGGTACTGCTGCTGTGCGCCGGGGTCGCCTGCATCGTCATGGGATGGAAAGACCGCCGCGATCCCACCGCGCCCACGCGTCAGCGCCGGCGCCGCAGCTCGTCGAAGATCCCGCGTAGCACCCAGATCCTGCTCGTCGTGGGCTTCGCCGCCGGCATCGTCGTGTCGTCCCTCTCGGGTTGGCTCTTCACCCTCTTTCTGGTCCCGGCGCTACTGGTCGGCTTGCCATACCTGCTCGGCCGCCCCGAAGCAGAACAGCAGATCAGTCGGCTGGCGGCCATGGACGAGTGGGCCCGCAACCTGTCCAGCAGCATGAAGGCTGGTTCGGGAATCGAGCACACCATCATCTCCACTCCGATCCCGGACGCACTACGGGAGGAGATCACGGCGTTCATCAGCCGCCTGCGCAACAACGTCCCTCCGGTGGATGCGATCACACGTTTCGCATCGGACCTCAACGACAGCGTCGGCGACAAGATCTGCGGCGCCTTGCTACTGAGCATGCAACTGCGTGGCGTGGGACTTGCAGCCGTGCTCGAAGGCCTCGCCGAAGACGTCGGTGACATGGTCGCGCGCCGACGCCGCACCGAGGCCGACCGCAAATCCAGCCGTACACAGGCGAAATGGGTCACCATCATCGCGATCACAACACTCGCGGCAGCGTTCCTGTTCACCAACTTCATGGAACCGTACAAGTCGGGCGGAATGCAGATCGTGCTACTGATCCTGCTGACCCTGTTCGCGGCCGACCTGTACTGGATGAAGCAGGCCACCAAACCGCCGACCTACCCCCGCATTATCGGCACCAATGATCGCGTCAACCGCACCGACCTCGTAGGAGCGCAGCGATGAGCATTCAGATGACGGTCATCCTCTACACGAGCGTTGGAACAATCGGCATCTACCTGGTCGCCCTCTACTTCATGCGCGCACAACCCGCACTCAGCGATGCCATGTCGCGCCTGTCCGGACCGGCCCCGGAGCGCACGTCGACAGCCGGAACCTCCCTGATCGACGGGATGGCGAACAAACTCGGCATCCGGGTCCACCCCTACCTACAGGACAGTAAATTCTTCACGCTCCCCAACGCCGATCTCGCCCTGCTGCACCGAGATCCCGCCCACGTACTCGGGGAAAAGCTCGTCGCAGCACTGCTCGGACTGCTCATCTTCCCCTTCCTCAACCTCGTCCTGACTGCATTCGGGGTCGGCCTGGGATGGTCCATCCCGGCCATCCTGTCGATTGCGACCGCCTTCCTGCTCTTCCTCATCCCCGACATCGAGATCCGACGCCGGGCAACCGCGGCACGAGCCGAATTCGCGCAGGCGCTGAGCTCCTACATCGATCTCGTCGCGCTGTGCCGACGCGGTGGCATCGGCACCACCCAGAGCCTCGAGCGCGCTGCGCAGGTGGGAGATTCATGGGTGTTCCTGCGCCTCGACGAGGAACTGTACGAAGCCGGGCGCTCCGGCGAAGCCCCGTGGAATGCCCTGACACGCGTCTCCCATGAGCTCGGCCTGACCGAGCTGGGCGACCTGGCCGACATCATGAACATGACCGGAGACAAAGGCGCATCCGTCTACGCATCACTGCGGGCAAAGGCCGCGGGCCTGCGATCCGCTCAGGCCAGCGCAGAACAAGGTGCGGCAGCGGAGGCCACCGAAAAGCTGGCTATGCCGCTGGCCGGACTCGCCGGCTTGTTCATCATGCTGCTGCTCATCCCGGCACTGACCATCATCACCGGCTAGTCCGATTCGATGGTGCGCCGCCGCCGCCGCGAAAGGAGCGAGACGCCCAGACCGCCGAGCCTGGCCGGTCACGATCATCCAGTCCAGCTCACCTGCTACACATCGACCAAACACAAGGAGCCCACCATGAGCATCACCACCGTCGCTACCGCCACCCGGCGCACCGCCCGCGAGGCCGTGACCTCCTACATCACCCTCACGATGATGTTCGTCGCCGCACTGGCCGGCACCCTCCTCCACCGCGCCGGCGGCAAAGACTCAGACCGCGGACCCTCCACCCTCGAGTACGTCTTCCTGGCCGTCCTGGTTGTCGGCGCCGCCGCCGCAGCCGGTGCGATCGTCGTCCGCAAGATCATGTCCCGCGCAAACGCGATCCCCGACTGAAATCAGACAGCGCTGCATCGATTGGAGAGACGGTGAGTACGTGACATACCTCGTGAGGGTCTTCCAGGCCGCTGCGATGGTGGCGGTCGCTGCGGTGCTTGTGCAGCTCGGAATCGATTCCTGGCCGTGGCCGTATATCCCTATTCCGTCCTGAAAAGCCAGCCGTCCAACAACTATCGGAAAGCAGACCATGGTCACACTGGAACAGTTGATCGACCGATGGCGCCGCGATGACCGAGGCCCGGCGACGCTCGTGACGGTCATCGCGATGGTCGCATTCCTTCTGATCTTTTCGGTCCTGCTGCAAACCGCTCTGTTCTTCCACGGCCGCGACGTCGCCAACAGCTGCGCCGAAAAGGCACTGAAGAACACGAGATCCCAGTACGGCAACCAAGCGCTCGGAACAGCTGCCGCTTACGCCTGCATCACCCAGGCAGGCACCGGTGACCTGCAGATCCCGGTTGTCCTCGTCAGCAAGAACATCCGCGAAACAACCGTCAACATCACCGGAAAGGCCCCTTCCCTCGTCCCGGGTCTCGAATTCCCCATCGTCGTCAACCACACCAAGCCGACTGAACGCGTCACCAACCCGGGAGGAATCGGATGAGACTCACCCGATGGATATCCCGCGCCCGCCGAGATGACCGGGGCGACGTCACGATCGAGCTGTGCCTCGCAGTCGTCATCCTGATCTTGCTCCTGGGCTGGATGTATGCGTACGGCGTCAACCGACAGGCGCACCAGAAGGTTGAACACGCCGCCACCGAGGGCGCCCGTGCAGCCTCACTCGCCCGCACCATCGCCACGGCCACTCCGCTGGCGTACCAAGCAGCGGCCGGCAGCATGGACGGACAAGGTCTCAAGTGCGCCACCATGAACGTCAACGCCGATACCAGCGGATTCCGCACCAGACCTGGTGTCCCCGCCACGGTCGAGGTCACCGTGACCTGCCAGGTCTCCTTCGACGCTCTTGGATGGCCCGGAGTCAATGGTGCCCGCACCGTCACCGCTACCGCAATCTCGCCGATCGATACCTACCGGGAGCGCACACGATGACCAACGCCCTGCGTAAGCGACTCGCCTCCCGCCTGCCGGAGGAGCACCGCGACAAGGGTGCCGTCACCCTGATGACGGTGGTCTTCGCCCCCGTCCTGATCTTTTTCGTCTGGGGACTGATCGTCGACGGTGGCGGCATGCTCACCGCCGACCAGCGAGCCGACAACGTCGCCGAGGACGCTGCCCGAGCAGCCGGTCAGCAGATCATCGGATCGGTGAGCGCCCGCGGCATCGACACGGTCGTCGACCCGGTCCGCGCGACGGCAGCCGCCAAGAGATACCTGTTCGAGGCCGGCGTCGACGGCGACGTGATCCCCACCGGCCCGCGCACCCTCCTGATCACGACCCGCATCGTCTACAACTCGAAACTTCTGCCATACCCCAGAACGAAACTGCTCGTCGGTACGGCCGCTGTGAATCTCAACCGCACCAACGCCGGGGAGGTGTACATTCCGTGAGCGCAAACGCCGCGAGGTCCCGCCTTGCCGGACTCGGCTACCTCCTGATCCTGGTGATGCTTGTCGCCGGGATCCCGGCCGCGCTCTGGGCGCTGCGCGGCAATCCGCTCGACATACCGTGGTCGGATTTCGAAGGTTTGCTCGCGAGTCCAGATGACGGCAGTCTTCTCATCGCCCTTCTTCCCCTTGTTGGCTGGGCTGCTTGGGCCACCTTCACCGTCCCGATTCTGCTCGAACTCGCGGCGACACTGCGTGGCGTCAAAGCGCCGAAGCTGCGCCTTCTTCGCTCACAACAGCGGACGGCGACGTTCCTCGTCAGCGGCGCCCTCTTGCTCCTGACCGCCGGAACCGCCACCGCCGCACCCGTCCTGACCCAGCCTGCGGACGTGGGAAGCACGTCTCCGTACGCGCCGCACTCGCAGCAGGACGATCCGAGCGCGTCACCGCAGACACAGGTGGATCCGCGGGCTACCCGGGTGGCGGTACAACCGGCGGGGCCGACAGTGACGACCGTGCGGGGAGACACCCTGTGGGGATTAGCCCAGCAGCATCTCGGAGAGGGCCGCCGCTACGCCGAGATACTGGACCTCAACCGGACTGCTGTCCCCGAGCCAGGGTTTCTGGCCGAAGGGCTGACCCTACAGCTGCCCGCATCCCAGCCCGAGGTGGTACGCGGCGCCTATACGGTCAAGCAGGGCGACACCCTGTGGGATATCGCCGAGCGCGAGCTCGGCGATCCATTGCGTTTCATGGAGATCACGACTCCAGACGGCACCCCGGCTGGCGAGCTGATCACGGTCGGCCAGCAATTGATCATGCCCACCGCCGCCTCCGCGGCGGCTGACGCTACGCCGGCGCCGGCCTTGGTGCCGCCGGCTGATGCTGCTCCGGCTCCGGCTCCGGCTCCCGCTCCGGCTCCGGAAGCTGTTCCGGCTCCCGCTCCGGCGCCCGCGCCTGTGGATGTCGCCCCCAACTGGCAACTCGACCCCGTCGAGCCTCAAATGCCTGCCGACCTCGTCACCAATGACGCGCCGGCAGAGACCGATACCGAGGACGGCTCATCCGACGTCGTGTTCATCGGTCTCGGAATCTCAGCGGTTGCTGCAGCTGGACTCACCGGGCATCTCGCTCTTCGTCGCCGCAAGCAACAACATCGCCGCCGCCGCGGCGAGCGCATCGCCCTTCCCGCCGAAACCGCGATCCAGGCAGAGCAAGCACTCACGGCCGCCGCTGATCCGCTCACCACCACCCACGTCGACATCGCATTGCGACACCTCGCGCACCACTGCAGGTCCACGGGAATCGCTCTGCCGGGCCTGCTGGCGGTCTTCGTCGGTGACAACGACATCGAGCTCGGACTCGTCGAACAGGTCTCACTCCCCGCGCCTTGGACACAGATCGACGACACCACCTGGTCAGTAGATCCGAGAGCGTTTCCGCGCAGCGTTCCCGAGGCCGAGATCAGTCCGTACCCGGCGCTGACGGCAGTCGGAACCAGCGACGACGGTCGCGACCTCTTGCTCAACTTCGAACAGATCGGCCACCTCGCCATCAGCGGCACCCCGACTGCAACAGCCGGGGTACTGCGTGCGCTCGCCGTCGAGCTCGCAGTCTCGCCCGTCGCCGACAGCCTCCACCTCAACCTCGTCGGATACTGCGCCGACCTGCCGGAGGCAATCGACAACGGCCGCATCACCCACTCCGAGGACGCCGACACGGTACTGACGACACTCGCCAATCACGTCGAACTCGACTCCGAAATCCTCGCGGACAACGACTTCGAGTCAATCGCGCAGGCACGCACGGCGTACACCACCAGCGAGCTGACCGCACCCGAGATCGTTCTGATCGCCGATCCGGTGACCGAGGCACAGGCCGGGCTACTCGCCGACATCGCACGGCACGCACCCCGAATCGCGTTCGCCGCAGTGACCACCGAGAGCGCACATACCAACGCCAAATGGACCCTCGAGGTCGACGACAACGGCTCGGCCGTCCTTGCTCGTCCAGGAATCGCGTCGGCCGGCATCACAGTGACCACCCTCGATGAGGAGAGCTACGCGTCTGTCCTAGACCTACTGACCACCACCTCACGCGAACCTCGCGTTGCCCACAAGGGCGATAACCCTGACATTCGATGGGAAGCAGCCCGTCTCGACAACGACATCTCGACCGACGAGTTCATAACCAGCTCCGATCCCGCAACCTTCAGCGTGGTCGGGAACGAGGACCTCGACCATGCCGTCGACCGACCAGAGCCGTCCGATTCGGATGAGGTCACCGCAGAAGGCGAGCTGCCGGAGGCGGATCACATCTGGATCAGGCTGCTCGGCGAACCCGCCGTCACACCCCCGTCACCAGGGCCGGCCGAAGGCCGAGAGAAGAGCCTGACCGAAATCGCCGCGCTTCTCATCACCACTGATGGCGGAGTCCTCGCCGCGGACATCGACAGCAAAATCTGGCCCCATGACGTCGAAGCCGCCAGAACCGGCACAGCCGAGCAGGAGAAAGAAGCGAAGGCCCGGCTCCGCCGGCGCCGCAACGAAGCGCTCTCTCGCCTGCGTAAGTGGCTCGGTGACACCGAGACCGGTGAACCCGCCCTCATCAAGTCCGGAGATCGAACCGGCCGGACCCCGCAACGGCTCCACGACGCCGTCACGACCGACTGGGACTACTGGCAGGAACTCGTCAATTCCCATCCCGCTGACGTCGACACCGCCCGGTTATCCGCCGCACTAGCTCTGGTCACCGGTCAACCTTTCAGTAGCGATGACCCCACCGCCTACGGGTGGGCCGACCACACCAAGCAAGACATGATCTCCGCCGTTGCCGACGTCGCCGAGGAGCTCGCCACCCGCTACATCCGCGGCCAACAAGTTCCCCAGGACCTCGCGGCTGCACACGTCGCCGCGGAGACGGGCCTCGAGGTCGACATCGTCCACGAAGGGTGCTGGCGTGCGGTGATCATCGCCACCCACTTCTCGGGTGACACCGAGACCACCCAAAGGTTGATCGATCGCATGATCACCGAGCTCGACGCCCTTGAAGAAGAGCCCGAACACGAAACCAAGATGCTTTTGAGTCAGCTCGACTCCACTTACGGGAGCCACTACCGGATCGGAGCAGCATCATGACGCGCCGCATCGCCGCACTGGCGACACTCACTGCTGCTATGTGCCTGACAGCCAGCTGCAGCATACTGACCCCAGAACCGGTCACCCTCGAAACCAACGCCGGACCCACGTTCACCGGGCCGCCCGGCTCCGGAAAGTCCCCCGAGCAACAGGCCGGTGAAGCCGGACTGGTGAAGGTCAACGAGTACTACACGGTGCTCGCGCGTCTGAGTGCCGATCCCGCCGCCAACCCCGCAGATCTCGACAATGTCGCGGCCGGCAACTTCCTCCAATCGACGAAGCGGGACATCACCGCGCATCGCATCGAGGCGGACGCAGGCGAGGTCAAGGTTCTCAAGAACACCATCACCCGCCACAACATCCCGATCGACGAAAACGGCATCCCTACGCCCGGCACCGCGACCATCGAGATGGACGTCTGCCTCGCCCGCGCTACCGACGTTCTCGAGCTCGGGAAGCCGATCCTGACGAACACCGCTTGGCCCGACCCAGCAGGATGGAGAGTCACAGCCGACTACACACTGCCCGGTACGCCCTGCAATGCCGGACTCTTCTAGGAGATACGACTATGGCACACACCACCATCCGCCGAACCGCCGTCGCTGCCTTGGCTGCGACGACCCTATTGGTCGGCGTGACCGCCTGCTCCGACAACGACGCGGCGGATCCGGCGGTAGAGCTCACTGTCACCGGTGACCCGGCGTTCGAGGGTCCCGACGGGGCGGACACGTCGAACAAGACTCCTGACGAGTTGGCACGGGAACAGGCGCTTGCGAAGGTCAATGACTTTTACGCTGTCGTGGGCAAGCTTGATGGCGATGCCGCTGCGCCGATTGAGCAGCTCGACACCGTTGCCGGTGGTCCCGTGCTGGATAGCTGGCGGGGAGATATCACCCTGCGTCGATCGCAGAACGTGGTCGGAGCGGGCGACGTCAAGGTTGTCGATGCGAAGATCACCGACGCCGGCATACCTGTAGGCGACGACGGCAAGGCTATCTCCGGGCCCGCCTGGGTCCACGTGCGCGCCTGCACCGACATCTCCGGTATGACCTGGACGAAATCAGACGGTAGTCCCGCCTACGACGTCAACCGGCCGCAGTTTGTGCTCGCCCAGTTGACCGTCCGGAATGCGGAGTGGCCCGATGCAAACGGCTGGCGAGTCACCAGCGATGCAGCAGCCCGATACGCGCCGTGCGATGCACCATAACCAAGGAGAACACATGCCAAATCGTCGTCGTTTTCATGCGGCCGTGATCGGCGCGCTCGTTCTGGGGAGCCTGGTTGCGTCGCCACACTCAGCGCTTGGACAACCCGGCTTCGGTTCTGGAGGAATAGACGTCGCTCCAGGTTCCGGAAATCTGGGTGCGAACATTGTCGTTCAAGGCAGCTACGTCCAGGTACCTTCGGCGTCGCCTGGCTCCGGCGGCTCCTCAGGGGCGAGTGCAGTGGGGACGGGCGGCGGTGGGTCTGGATACGGTGGTGGTGGTGACGTCGTGGCCGCTCCTAAGGAACCTCCGGTTCGGGAGCAGTTGAAGGCGTGCGGCCGATTCACGGACTGCGTTCCGCTGAGTCCGGATGTGGGTATGCCGGCCACTCCGGTGAGCATGACGCAGGTCATGAATGTGGTGGGAACAGCCGTGACCGGTATGCAGCTTGAGGAGCCGCCGATGTGCTGGACCCCTGAACCTGCCAACTTCCCTGGTGGGAGAACCGGTTTGGTCGGAAAGAACGCGTGGGCGTGGGTTTGCCCGGATCAGATCCGGGAGAGCACCGTCGGCCCCGTGACACGTGTCGTCCCTGGTCCGGGAGGCGTCGTGGTGACCGCCACAGCTGTCAACTCGAGTGTCACGATCAACTGGGGAGACGGGTCCCTCCCGACAATCTGCCCGGGCGCGCTTCTGCCGTTCACCCCGTACAACGACCTGATCGACGCCAGTCCGCTGACCCCACCGAGTGGATTGCCATCCCCGACATGCGGTCACCACATCGAGAAGACATCGATTACGCAGCCCGGCGGCGTGAACAACGTATCGGCGTCGTCGGCGTGGATTGTGAACTGGACAGCAGTATGGCCAGGTGGCGGAGCAGGTGGAGTCGTGCCTGTTCCGTTGACCTCCAACTACCAACAGCGAATCGGTGAGCTGCAGGTGCTGGTTACGCCCAATTGATTCGACGTGGACTCCGTTCGATGTTGGTGCGGCGTCGGTCCGGTCAGAAACTCAGTGGCGCTGGACGCGCAGGACTGAGTCCCCGGATCGATGCCCTCGCGCCACTGCGGTGTCGACGTCGCGACCTGTGCAATGAGTCCGCGAAGTAGCTCAGATCAGGAAGTGTTGCTGCTGCTGGAGTTTGGTTGCCAGATCGAGTGAGGGCGTGATGGAGAAGCCCACTGCTACGTTCTGGCTCGCTTACGAGGAGGCGAGTTGTCGTCTCCTGCGGAAATTAACAGAACGGAGAACAAGCATGACCGTAGAGCAGGCGGTTACGACCACTTCCGCAACCAAGCCGGTGAGCACCCTTGCGCAGAAGGTCACGGCAGGCGCGGCCGTCGCGATCGCCTTGTTGATCGTGTTTGGCGGCTTTCTCCTTGGGGTCATGGTCTTCGCCGCGGCGGAGGGCGTTGATCGAACGATCTCGAACCTGACAGATGTAGACGACCCACGAGTTGTTCGACAGGCGATCTGCCTGCCGTACTCAGATTTTGTTCTTCGGCAACATCAGGCAGGCCTGTCTACATCGCAGATCCAAGGTGTGCTGGATTATGCCGGACACGACGGAGAGGGCAGCGCAGTCGACAACTCGGATGTCTGCGGCAGCCCCCAATCCATTCTCGACGCGGCGGGGATCAAGTAGGTAGTCATACGGCAGGCTGCCCCGCGGCACTTCCACAGGCCTTCAACTTGGGGAGTACGTAACCACCCGCGCTGGTGAGTGCCGAAGACGCCCGCCACCAGTCTTTATGGTGGCGGGCGTGCGTCGAGCGATCGACGAACCGCTAGAGTTATTGGTGTTCTGGTGACCATCCCCCCAATTTTGTTCCCAGAACACCCCCTTGTGCCCCGGCGTCCCCCGATGCCGGGGCACATTCATTGCAGTGAGGACGGATCGAGGGTGACGGAGACGAGGCCAGGGCGGATCCCGGTGGGCGATCCCATTGCACTGCGGTTCGATCCAGAGACCAAGCGCAAGCTCGAGGACATGGCCGAGGGGATCGGCCCACGTCGATTCGGGGCGTTGATTCGTGTTGCCTGCCGACGACTGGTCACCCAGCCCAAAGCTGTCGGCACTGGCCTCGCCGAACAGCGACGGCTTTCGGAAGCGCTGCGGGCAATCCCGCTGGTCATGCTCAAGATTAAGCTGGAGCCGGACACAGCCCAGGAGTTCGCGGCGCTGGCCGCCGCGTATGACACCACGGTCAGCGCGCTGATGAGGATCGCGCTGCACCGATTCCTGGAAGCGCCTGGCCGCTATAAGCATCCGATGCGCCGCGAGGCCGAGCGGACAGGTTTGTCCGACTGGGTCGACGTGATGGTCAACCCGTCCAGCAAGCAGCAGATCTGGCGACTCGCCGGCCGATACGGGGACAAGCTCAACACGTCCTTGCTCCGGGTCGCACTACGACGACTGCTCGAGGTGCCCGGTGACCTCGCCGGAGACCTGGAAACCATCGCGCCGCTGCGCGATCTCAGGCCCGAAATCTACGCCAGGGCGAATGTGCACTTCGACGAGCCTCTGCGCGACAAGCTCGACGGGTTGGCTGCACGGGTCGGGTCCGATCGCGCTGAGCTGATGCGCCTTGCCGCGAGACGGGTGCTCGAGGAACCCGGAAAGATCGAACAAGCAGTGAACAACGAGGTCTTCCGTAGCGAGAAGAACCGGAAGCACCTCATGGCCAGGCACGCTCGCCGCCAGGCGCGACGCCATACGCAGCCCGACTGATCACCGCGGACAACCTTCTGTTCCCGACGCTAAGTCACCTGCGGTGCTCCCATGATTGGAAACCCTCGCAAGAATGCTGCGTTCGGTGGCCGGCTTTCGTGCCCACACGAGGGTGGTGGTCACCAGTCTGCGAAGAGGTTGTAGAGCGCATGGCTCGCGATTGAGGGGAGCAGCGACTTTGTCCAGATGGCGAGGACTCCCCAGAGAAGGCCGGCGACCACCATGAGTGCTGCGTTCAAGGCGGAGAAGGTGTCGTGTCCGATGCCGAATTCATAGCCAAGGAAAATCCAAAGAACGGCGATCAGGATGCGAGCTGCCCATTTGGGCCAGCCGCTGCGAATGCATCTGCGGGCAAAGACGACCGCAGCGACAAGTGGTCCTCGGAACATGAGTTCTTCAAAGACGACCCCGGACATCAGCGTCGGACCAGGGATGTGGCCGGCCCAGCCCGACGTTGACCAGGTGGACCTATCAGCGTCCGCGGCACGTTGCGCAGGTGATTGGTCCGTTCCTGCTGTCGCGACCACGAGGTCGAGAATCGGGCCTCTCAGCAGTGCCGTCACTGCCGGGGTGACGATTGTGACAGCAAGGAGCATCACGATAGTCCGAGGCTGTGGAAGTGTGCGGCCGATGCTGCGTGCTGCCCAGCGGGCCCGGGCGACCGTGGCACGGGCGCCATGGGAGGAACCCAACAGAGCAAGCATGCAGAGCAGGAACACGCCCCAGATGATGGCAAGAACAAGAAGGCCGAGTCCGACCGCGTTCCCTTCTTGAGCGGATATGGTCGGTACGCCCGCAAAAAAGATGAGGAATACCCACAGCAAGACTGCCAAGCACAATCTCGGGAAGCCGGTCTTGAGCGTGGCGGGCCGTCGTGGATTTGTACTTGCTACGAGCAGGTCACCCGTTGATGTTCGGGGCTTGTCGTTGGACAACGAGAGCTACCTTTCCAGCGACTGCGTTTGTGCGGTGATACGTCTGCTGCGAGTTGGACCGCAGGCATGCGATCACCGGCTGATGAGTGCAGCGTGGGGCGTGGATGAGCTGCCCAGCTCGACAGTTCTGCCCCGCGGCGCATCCGGACAGCGGGGATCGTCTCGCTCAGAAATTCAGGTGGCGTGCGAGACGGCTGATCGGATGGGTTTCGACATTCGCGGGTCGACCGGGCCCGATGATGCGCACGCCACCGCTCACTCGGACGTGGGCCTCGCCATCGATGCGGACCGTGGTGGTGTCGGTGGCGGCGATCAGAGCTTGACCGTGGGCTTGGACGTGGCAATGACTGTGCGCGAAAACGATGGCGCTGTCTTCTGCGCGGATCCTGGCGTTGTCGGTGCCGACGATATGGCTCTTACCGCGGGCATCGACGGTGCTGTCGTCGAACGCTTCGATGTGAGCATGTTCGTAGGCAGTGACCCTGGCGTGGTTGGACGCTTGGACGAAGCACCGGCCGGCGGCTGCGATGGAGCCGCCGGCGATTCCCGCGCAGGTTTGTCCGATAATTTTGACCTCGACTTCGCTGGGGACGTGACCAAGGTCCAGCCAGTTCTCCGGGTCGGCGTCGATGACGACGCTTTTCGCTCCAGCGGCGAGGCGCTTGGTGTATTCCGCATAGCTGCGGACCGGCGATGCGGAGCGGCCACGCCGCGGCCGACGTGAGTTGCGCGTGGATTTCTTCACTGGTGCCCCCATGAGTCAATACTGCCTTCGTCTGGTGTCGTTCGTGCGAGCGCCGATGTCGGCGCGTCGCGCGTGGGCTACACGAGGTTCGGTGTGCCGCGGTGTTCTGTGTCAGTCGCCGATCTTGACGGCATTCCCGGTCGGGTCGACGCATTGCAGATAGGAGTCGGCGTGTGATCGGTCCGGAAGGTAGGGCCAGCTGCAGTTCCAACCGTCGATGACAGCGAATCGCCCTTGTCCATGTGCGGCGACCGTGCGGTCGTTGAGGTAGCGATCACTGATGCTCAGTGCTGCTGGGCAGCTCGGAGTTCCGGCGATGATGATCACAGGTGCAGTCGCACCGTTCAGGTTGTTCGTGACGATTCCGCACTGAGCGCTCGTGGGCGGCAATGCGGCGGCAGCGGTGGCCTGCGTAGCAGTCGTCGCCGGCTGTGTCTCGGATATCCGGGTCTGAGCGTCGGTCACGCCGGGCTGACCTTGATCAACGGTGGGGTTCGTCGACCACTCGACGTGTGTGGCAGCACCAGCTGGTTCGGCTGACGGGGATACGGTCTCGGCTTCTGTGCTGCTGCACCCGGTGAGGATGGCGGCCGTGATGAGGGACAGTGCAGCAATTTCCGTGGTGGTTCGTCGATTCACGAGTACTCGCTTCTATTCCAGTCCGACAGGGAGGACGCAATGTCGAGCCCAGTGATATGTGATGACCTGGACAAAACGACGCCCGGCGCGACCACCGCCGCACCAGCGGGTCCAAGCTGCGGTTTCTCGAAGGGCCCTTCCAGTGGGCGGGCTCCCGCATCGGTTCGGTGGTGCTGAGACTGTCCAGGTGGACGGCTAGTGTCGATCTATCCCTTATGTCTGTCGCACAGTTGCGGAGGAGTGCCTAAGATGACCGAACCGACGTCCGAGCTGGCGGGCAGTGGTCCCAGCGAGGAGCCACAATCGCCGGCCGTCGGTGCTGAAGATGCGGCAGGGCAACGCAGTGATCATCTGTCGGCGACGGTGTACGCGCCTGCTGGGATTGTCGTCGTCGCGAGTGTGGTGGTGTGGTTCGCGGTTCGGTGGCTTGATGTCGAATACGGCACAACAGGGCTGTGGTGGGCTGCAAGCGCCTGCGCTGCAGGTGGTGCGGCGTTGACTGCGGCAATAGCGCCGATGATGGCCCGGTTGTGTAAGGCGGTCGATATTCCATCAGAGGCAACCGGCCGGCGGATCGTTCCTGCGGCTACGACCGCGGGAACGTGGTTTGGCGCCGCGCTGCTCACCGGCGGCGACGCGATCTTGACGGCCTGGCTTGCACTGAGCCTGCTGTGCGTGTGGGCAGGGTGGATCGATCACTTCACGCTGCGGTTTCCGTTGACGTTGATCCGGTTGACCACTGCAGTGGGCCTGATGTTGGGGGCATTCGCTGTGGCGGTGGATCAAGATCCTGCGGCAGGTGGGCGCGCTCTTCTCGCCGGCATGCTGGTGTTCGCGTTCAACCTTGTCTTCGCGATCGTCACCCGCGGCTACCCCGGGCTCGCCGACGTGCGTTTGAGTTTCATTCTGGGTGCTGCCCTGGGATGGGTCGGATGGATGAATGTGCTCTCAGGGATGTTGCTACCGAACGTCCTCGCGCTCGTGGTGATGCTGTGGGTGAAACTTATCGGACGACGGAAGGATTTGGGGGAGTTCGGTTTCGCCCCCTTCCTCGTCTTCGGAACTGCGCTGGCGATCGCGGTCCCCCCGATGTGGTGGATCGTCTGGATCTAAACGCCGCAAGGAGTCCTAGGTTTTGCCTGGTGGTGGTGGCCAAGTTCAACCGCGCGGAGGTGCGATGCGGATGAACGTCCCGGGGGTGTTCCCAAACACAAGGGAAGGAAAGGGGAGGGGAGGGGAGTGAGTGATATTCGGGTAAGGCCGATTTTCTATCGTGACGAGGTTCTTCGTCTTGTTGCTGTGGGAAGTGTCTCGTTGGCGTGTGCTGTCGGTGTGGCGTTGTGGGCGCTCATGGTTGTCGACGTTCAGGGTGGGGCAACCGGGTGGTGGGTAGGGGGCGGTTGTTGGGTCGGCTATCTTGGGTTGACGCTCCCAATCTTCCTAGCTTATTCCCCGAATAACATCGACTGCATCAGGTTCCTCGTTGGGCATTACGCGACTGTCGTGAGCTTGGGCGTCATCGCGACTTTGCGTCTATCGCACGGGGAGTCGATCGCGCCCTCATCGACGGGGATGTGGGCGGCGGTTGCTGGAGTGACCGTCTTCATTTTTTCGGTCGCCTGTGTATTAGCTGTGAGGGAGCTTGATGCGGCTCGGCGTCGTGGACATAGGGCGACGCGGTTGACCGATCCGACACTGCCTGCGCAGCTGATCAGCATTCGCGAGTTGGTGCTCGAACTTGCTGCTGCTACCGAGGGTTCGGACTCACAACGAGATTGCGGCGAGCGGCTGTGGGAGGCCGTCAATGGGTTGCGTCTAGTTTTCGGGGATGTCTATCCGTTGACGATTAACTTGGTGGCGTGGTTCCTTCTGAGGGGAAAACCAGCCCCCGTTCCAGCGGAGGAGGTGGACGAGTTGCTTGCGACCATCGATCAGGGGTTGTTGATTCTCGCTTCGGTTCCGTACGAGGAGGGAACAAGTTTGGGCGCGTGGATGGATGAGTACGAAACGGCGGCGAGCAGGTTTCGGAAAGTGTATCGGCGACCCCCGATCCGAAATTGAGTGTCTGAGCGGGGTGGTGATGCCGTGATCGGCGCGCGATCGAACGTGTTCTTCGGCTGAGGTGTCGAGGGCCGGGTGACGGGTTTCGAGATTGGGAGGTGTTTTCGGTATGGACGATGCGGACCAATCCGCCCCGATGTCGTCGATCGTTCAGACGGAACTGCCGTGTGAGTTCTGCGCGGAGCATCCTCAGTACTTCCCCGGTGACCCCGTCGGCTTCGTGCGTGCGGCCCGCTGGGCGGTGGTCGTCAAGGATTGCTGCCACTTCGACGCTCGCGTGGACTACCTCCTGTGTGACGAGCACTGGGCAATGATCCGACACCAACAGCTGCCCGGGCAGTGCCCTCGGTGCGGGGCGATCGCCTACTCAGTCAAGGACATCGTGTGTACCGAGATCCCTCTGGGAAGGACGGTCGATGGGGAGTGGCCGGTGATCCGTCGATAGGCGCGGAGCCACCGTGTCGTTGACCGGCAGACTGGCCTTCAAATAGGACGGCCGCCGCCCCAACGGTGTTCCGGGCGCGGACATCATGCTGAGCGATGTCGGCCTGTGTGGATGGAGACCCATCGGTTCTGTCCAAAGACATGTCACACAACCCCGGTTGTGTGGATCTTCCTCCAGATGATTGGGAGTGGTGGCACTTCCTACGACGGAGGTGCGTCTGTTGTGGCGGAGTTGCCGATCGCTCGCGGTCCAGGTGGGGTAGTCAAGGTCCGGACCTATGGTCCTCGCAATTGCTGTCGTGAGGACTAAGGAGTGGTACCGATGAATGTTGAGGTTCGCCGTATCCACCCGACGGATGCGAAGAAAATCCGCCGCCACCTTCATTCAGAGTCGCTCACCGGGCGTCACCGCGCGGACCAGTATGGATGCGGATGGTTGGCTCGAGGTCTGGATGGCCAGCGATGAGGGCCCCCGGGGATCGCACACGCCTCGTCCTCACCGCCGACGGCACCTCTCTTGCGGTGCGTGAGATCGGATCCCGGATGGCGCCGGTCACTGTGATTTTCGCGCACGGATTCTGTCTCCACATGGACGCCTGGGCACCGCAACGGGACTACCTGGCTAAGGCATGGCGTGGGCGCGCCCGGTTGGTCTTTTTCGATCACCGCGGCCATGGTGGATCCGACGCGGCTGACACCGACAGTTACACGATCAGCCAGCTTGGACGGGACCTGGATGCGGTGATTCGCACGGTGGCGCCAAAGGGGCCGATTGTCCTCGTCGGGCACTCGATGGGCGGGATGGCCGTGATGTCCTACGTCGCCCATCACCAAGAGGCCGCGGCCGCGCAAGTCGTGGGAGTCGGGTTGATCTCGACCGCCGTCGACAATGTCGCCGGCGCCGGCATCGGGCGCGCTCTGAATACGCCGGCGGTGACGATATTGCGGTCGGCATCAGCTCACGCCCCAGGGCTCGTCGGGCGCAGCTGGAATCTCTCACGTCGCATCTTGTCGCCGGTGGTCGGCGCAACTTGCCCGCTTGCTCCGAGTGCAAGTGTCCGTGCCGCCGCCACGTCCTACGGGATGGTCCACGCGACGCCGATCGCCACCGTGGCCGCCTTCCTGCGGGATCTGCGGATCTACGACGCTTCCCCGGCGCTCGACGTGCTCGCGAAGATGCCGGCGTCGATCATCTGTGGAACCCGGGACAGGGTGACCCCGATTGGGCACTCACAGCGACTCGCGGCGGCTCTTCCCCTCGCCGAACTGATCCCGGTGAGCGGAGCGCGGCACATGGTCGGCCTCGAGCGCCCTGACGTGGTGAGCGAGAGTCTCGATCGACTGCTCGGCCGCGCGGTAGGGCGCCGCGAACAGGACACCACCCGCAGGTCCAAATCCGACCTCGTCGGGGCGTGAGATCTGCGCGTGCCTGAGACCTGACGAGACAACCACTGATGGGGAGAAGTGTTGAGTATTCACCAGGACGTTGACCTGTCATCCGGTCCGGCGCACCACCGGACGGACAAGCTCGTTCACCGCGGCGCGAGGTCGTACACACGCCATGTTCTGAACCGGGTGGCAGCGTATGGTGTGCAGGTCGGGGCGCGGCACCGGTGCATCGATCTGCATCACGAACCGAAGACCTACAACCCGTGGCAAGACGCCACCTATTGCCGCTGCGGTCACATCCGGTGGGCCGGCGAGCATGCGCAGTTCGACACCGCCGTCGAAGCATTCGAGGGTTTCCCTCATCACCCCTCGGGCCGGCCGGATCCACGGACCTATCCCGGAAAGAATGACACCGAATCGCGGCAGGTCAGCGAGCAGCGGCCCATCGGGCGAAGCGAGCTACGGCGGTGATTCCGGCAGAAGCGGGCGACCCCGCGGCTCGCGCTGTTCTGGACATGATCGATCGCGTCGGGATCGACCCTGAGAGCGACCAGTTTCTGACGGCGCTCGACCGTATCCATTTACAACTCCTCTCGCCGAGGGTGGCCATGATCGTCGCAAGGCGAGCGGAGGTGGGTTTTACCGCCTACGACGTGAATACCTATCCCCGACGGACTATGTGGCGTACGCAGGTCCCGTTCGGGCGGACGAACGGCGGTGTCGTTGTCGAGATTCCCCTCGTCGTGATCGCGCCTGTTCTGATCGGCATGATTCCTGTCCTACTCAACATGAATCCGCTGTTTCAGTCTCCGATCACGGATCTGGCGGTATTCATCTCCGTGGCTGCAGGTGTGGAGGTCCTCGCGATGTGGTGGTGGATCCGCCGCGATCCCCTCAGGCTGACCGCGGCGGACAAGCAGATGATCCGCGGCAGCATTGCCAAGCTCGATGCCTACGTCTGGGCCGGCGGCGACTTCTTCGAACTTCGTCTGGCCATGACTGCGTTCGCGATCGTCGACGATATTCGTGAAGTGCCGGCATGGAGTCACGAGGGCCTCGACATCCACCGCATCCGGCTCGATATCGTGGACCAACTCCGAGTGATTCTCTGCCACTGCGGTGAGCTGGCAACTTTCCGGGCCAGCGTCGGCGAACCCGCGTCAGGGGTCAGTGCCGAGGCTGACGCGGCTCGGACTGCCCACCACGAGCAGCGACGGTGGTTCGACCAGGTCAAAGAATCACTGATCAGGCGGGTCGCAGCGTTGTGGACATATCACCAAGACCTACTGATGCTTCAGGACTCCATCGACGGTACTGCGGCTCTCGGTCGCATCGACGCTCACGCACCGGCGCTCGGGGAACTGCTGGTCAACTCGGCGAATGATGACCTCGCAGCGTCGGCGATCGGTGACCTGGCCACCGACCTGGCCGATCTACATCAGGCGCGGGAAAAGGCGCTGGCCCAGCTGCGCGGCGACGTCACCGGATTCGATCGGTGCAGCTGATGGGCCGCAGCCATGACCGGATCAGCCCAGACCGCGGCAACGGTGTGTTCGATCCCGACCGGGGCGACAGCGACGTCGCCACCCGCAAGGAAGGCGCCCTGATCTCGCAGCACGCCTACGACACCCGCGCCGATCTCCGCAGCGGAGCACGAGAACTCGACACCGCTACCGAGAACCTACCCGGATTGACCCGGGCGCAACGGGACCTCAACCGTGCCTATCCACGGCCCACGCCGGCGGCAATCGGAAACTCTCGGCTACGCCCCCAGCTGCCACCGGCGATCGAACTCCGTCGCACACTGTCGGCACGACAACGGAACACTCGATCCGCGGCGAAGCGCCGGGTCCTCGACGCCATGCCGAAAGCCCAGTACACGGCGCTGGCGTCGTTGACGTCGGACCCGAAGACCTGGCGGGAGACGAACAGCGCCCTCTCCGCTGTGGCCGGCGACGCTGTCGAGCTCGACGATGCTCGCCGCAAGCAGGTCCAACGAGTGGACAGGGCCATCCAACGATACGAACGCGAATCCGGACGAGGTCATCTCGTGTACACCTCGGTGAGCATCCCCAACGCGGTCGTGAACCCGTCAGATCTGCCCTCGACGCTATCGCCGGGGACGGTCCTGTCCTTCGACCGGTTCACTGCAGCAACCCATTCGCTGCACGAGCTGGACTCGACCGCCCGGCCCACCGATGTCGTCTTCGAGATCCAGACCGACCGGGGCATGTACTACGGGCAATCTTCCCGCGTAGACAACTCGCACCACTTACTGCCGCGAGGAATGCAGCTACAGGTGGTGGGGGCTCATTTTGTGCCGTACGAGCGACCCGGACAGCCACCAGGGGAGCGCCTGGTCGTCCAACTCGTCGATCACGAGACGCCATGACAAGTCGAGGCGGGGCGTTCGAGACAGATTCAACCCACCGGAAGGAACACACAGTCATGACTGCGGACAAGCCGCGCCACCGGCGCCCCGACCTGACCTTTCATCCCGATATCTTCGCTGCGCCCGCGCAATTCAGAGTGGTGAAAGCCGCGCCACACGACGATGCGGATCCGACCGCGGACACAACGCAAGGGAAAGAGGGCTCCGGCGCTCATACCGGACGACGAGATGGCAAGGGGCTGTGAGCAGAAAGAAAAGTCGGAGGCCACCTACAAGATGGTGTGCCTCCGACTCACCCAGTGCATTCTCAGTACCCACACCCTATTTGATCTTCCGCATCCGGTCCAATTCTCTACGCCCTATTGGCCGATGTGGATGCCCGACTGGGTTGCCCCGGTTGTGAGTTCGGTCGAGTTGTACAGGTCCATCTCTACTGTCCTGATCGCACGACACCCTCGCGGTCATCGAGACAGTACTTCCGCCCTTGGCCGCCACACCCTCGGCTAGGAGACATCATGGATTTCGCATCGATCATCGTCGGCGTCGCAGTGGCCGGCGCATCAGCTGCCCAGGGCGGCGGAGTGGACCCCGCGATCACCGACAGCGTCACGGCGGTCGCACAGGAACAGGCACCAGCTCTCGCCCAGTATGTTCCGGACCCGCAGCCCTACCTCGACGATGCGGCCCGGGCAGTGCAGCAGGCGCAGGAGCAGTTGCCCGCCGAGTGGCAAGCCGAGATCGAAAACGCCATTCCACCGGAAGTCCAGGATGGGGCTGCAGGCGCCAGGGAACAGCTCCCGCCCGAGGCCCAGGGCCTGATTCCCGAGGTCGTCCTGCCCGCCCCTAGCCCGGAACCCGGACCCGCCGGCGGTGTCACCAACCCCGCAGGACCCGCAGCTCAGGCACCGTTCTCAACTCCGCCGCAGGAGACGAATCCGTTAGTCCTTCCTCCTGCCGTCAGCGGCGCACCCACCACTGCTGCCGGCATCCCCTCCCTGACAGGACTGCTCGCCCCGACCGCAGTCAGCGATCTGACCTTCGATCCCCGCTTTCCCCGCAACCTCAAGTTCGCGCGCGCGGTCATCGAAGCGGCGATGCGTGCGATCGGATTGCCCTACCAATGGGGCGGAGGCCTTCTCACCGGACCGTCGATGGGCGACGGCACCGGCGGAGCTACCGCCGGCTACGACTGCTCAGGGCTCACTCGCTTCGCCTACTACATCGGCACCGGAGGCACGAAGGTCTTGCCCCGCACCTCACAGGAACAGTTCCGCGCAGGCCAGCGGATCACCATGTCCCAAGCCCAGCCCGGTGACCTGCTGTTCGGGAACTGGCAGGCAGACGGAGCCAACCACGTCGCGATCTACCTCGGCGGCGGAAAAATGCTCGAAGCACCGCAGACCGGCCAGCTCATCCAGATCAGCGCCGTCCGCCCGGACATGATCCCCGCCCGCTTCCTGTGACCATCGGGGACAGTGCCCTGCGCTTGTGTAGGTTCTCATGATTGATGTCGCTTTTCTCATCGATCTGTCGCCCAGATGTCGCTTCCGACATTTTAGTGAGAATCGATCTCGGCGTGTCTGCGGCCTGATCCTGGGCTTGGGCGGTTGGGTGTCCGCCATGACTAATGAGGGCAGCCTGATGTGGGCTGGTTTGGCGGGAGTTGTGCCGGGGTCGGAAGTGGCCGTGCGGTTCCGGGGAGACGACGGAGCGTTCGTCGATACGACGTTGCGGCGGTTACCGGTGGAGGAGGTGCTGGCGGGCCGTCCGGTGCGGGAGTTCCGGTCGTGGCAGGGGCGGCGGCACTATTCGGGTTGGTACTGGTCGGCTACCACGGGTGGTCATGTGGTCTACGAGAGCCGTCTGGAACTGGCGAGAATCCTTCTAGCGGACCAGGACCCGACCGTGGTGGCGATCGCGGCGCAACCGTTCCTGCTCGAAGGTGTCGATGGCGATCGGAAACGACGGCATGTGCCGGATCTGCTGCTGGCGCACAAGGATGGAACGCTGACGGTGGTGGACGTGAAGGCAGCTGCCCGCGTTGCCGATCCGAAGGTTGCGGCTCAGTTCGCGTGGACGAGGGCGGTGTGTGAGCGACACGGTTTCGGGTTCGAGGTATGGACGGGTGCCGATGCGGTGCTGGTGGAGAACTTGCGCTTTCTGGCCGGGTATCGGCGGCCTGCCACGATCGCGACCGAACTGGTGCCGGCGGTGATCGATGCGGCGGTCGTGCCGGTGGCGATCTCCGCTTTGGAACGGCGGCTGGGCCTGTCGGTGCCGCAGTGGCTGGTGCGACCGGTGATCCTGCACCTGTTGTGGCGATCGTGGCTGGTGGCGGATCTGTCGCGGGTTCTCGGCGGCGACACGCTGGTGTCGGCGGAGGTGGTGGCGTGAACGCGCGCACGGTGACGGTCGCGGTCGGGGCGGGGCTGATGGTCGACGGCGACGCGGCGCGGGTCGTGGAGTTCGACGGCCGTAAGGTGGTCGTTGAGTACGCGGACGGCCGCTACGGAAGCTTCGCTTTGGCGGAGTTCGTCTCGCGGGCACGTGGTTTGGAGCCGGTCGAGGAAGGTCTGGATCCGGGGCTGGTGCTGGCGGGGCTGTCACCGGCCGAGCGGGAGCAGGCCGCAGCGCGAGGCGAGCATGTCCGGGAGGTGTTGACCGGCTACAGGTCCGGTTACGCCGAGGCCGCGCGCACAGATGAGCCCCGCCCCGGCTATGCGCCGGCGGTGGGGCTGAAGGCACGCTGCGAGGCCAAGGCCGCGGAGTTGGGGGTGGCGTCGCGCACTGTCGAGCGGTGGGTGGCCGCCTACCGGGATGCCGGTGAGGCGGGGCTGGTCGATGACCGGCGCGGCCGTGGCCGCGGCTCGACGGTGGATCCGCGCTGGGAGGCGGCGGTGGCCGCGGAGCTGGCGGCGGGGGTGTCGGCGTCGACACCGACCCGCTCGGCGGTGCTGATGCGAGCCGCCGAGCGGCTCGAGCGCGACCACGGGGTGGGAGTGGTGGCGCTGCCGTCGCAGGCGACCGCCTATCGGCGGCTGGCAGAGCTGGTTAAGGGCACGAACGCGGTGAGTGGGTCGGCGAAGGCGCGGCGTTCGATCGCCCAACGCCCGAAGGGGGTTTACGGCCGGCTGCGCGCCACGCGTCCGGGTGAGTATCTGATTCTGGATACCCAGGATCTGGATGTGTTCGCGATGGAGCCGGTGACCTGTCGGTGGGTGCGGGCGCAGCTGACGGTCGCGCAGGATCTCTTCGACCGGCAGATCCTGGGGTTGAAGGTGACCCCGGTGTCCACGAAATCGGTTGATGTCGCCAGTGTGTTGTTCGAGTCGGTCACAGGCCGCAGCGCGGGGCGCCCAGCGTTGGGGCCGGTGCACGGGTTGCCGAAGCATCTGGTGTTCACCGAGGAGAACACCGGCGCCGACGCCGAGATCTGGTGCCCGCCCGAGACCCTGGTGATCGATCACGGCAAGGCGTTCCTGTCGGCGCATGTGATCGGGGTCTGCGCCCGATTGGGGATCTCGATCCAGCCGGCCCAACCGCGCAAGCCCACCGACAAGCCCACGGTCGAGAGGTTCTTTCGTTCGTTGAGAGAGGGTCTGATACAACATCTTCCGGCCTACAAGGGCCCGGACCTGCACAGCCGCGGAGAAGGTCTCGAGGAGCAGGCGTTTTTGTTCCTGCACGAGCTCGAGGATGTGATCCGCGACTGGATCGTGACGGTCTACCACCCGAGTGACCATGACGGGATCGCGGTCGCCGAGTGGCCGAATCTGGCGATGTCGCCGAATGACATGTTCGCCCTGGGCATCGCCAAGGCGGGAGTGTTGCGGATCCCGGCCGCCCCGGAGCTCGCCTTGGAGTTCCTGCGGGTGGTCAAACGCACCATCCAGCATTACGGCGTCGAGATCGACGGCCGCCGCTACAACGGTCCTGCACTGGACGGCTACCGCAACGCGACCAGCCCCTACGGCGGCCTCGACGCCGGGAAATGGCCGTTTCGCGTCAACGACGACGATGTCCGCCACATCTACTTTCAAGACCCGGGCGATGGGCAGTGGCATCAGCTCGACTGGGAACACGCGCCGATGCTGGGCACTCCCTTCTCCGACGAGGCCGCCCGCTACGCCCGCATCCTCGCCCGCCGCACCGACCGTTTCACCGACCCCGCCGAGACGCTGGCCACATTGCTGAGCCGGTGGGATGCGGGTGAGGTTCTCGACCGGCGCGAACGGCGCATGGCCGCCCGGCTGGCGGCCGAGCGCAGCGGCCTGGCCGCGGCAGCCGAGCTCGAACTGGCCGCCGACCCTGTTCCGGCGCTGAGCGCCGCCACCACCAGCTCGGGCCCGCCGGTGGTTGGCGACGACGATGACGACAGCGAGATCCTCGACGACGTCGACGACTTCTACGCCGACGCGCTGGAGGTGCTCGAGTGAGCAGCGCCTACAGCCTCTCCCGCAAGGACGGGTGGCGCCGGTTCGTCGACACCGCGCCCCGCACCCGGCCCGACACCCTTACCGCTACGGCGTTGTCCGCCTTGGGGAGTGACGCCCGCGAGGACTATGACGACGCCCGCCACGACTGGCACGCCAACTTCGGCACCATCGCCACCCCGCAGCTGAAGGCGGTGCGCGACGAATTGGAGTTGATCGTCGCCTCGAATCGTCAAGATCCCGATCGTGTTCGGGGCGCGGCGGTCATCGACGGGTTCCCCGGTCTGGGCAAGACGACCATCGTCAACCTGTTCGGCCGCGACTATCACCGCCAGGCCCTGCGTCGCCGCGGCCCGGTCACCGAGTCCGGTGATGAGCACATTCCGGTGTTCCGGGTCGGTCTGACCTCGAACACCACGCTGCGGACGTTGAACAAGATGATCTGCCAGTTCTACGGGCATCCCGGCGCCGATCGCGGCAGCGCCGCCCAGTTGGCCACCTACGCCCTGGACTGCGTCCTCTCGTGTGATTCGCGGGTCGGGATCATCGATGATATTCACTTCATCGACCAGAACAGCCGAGACGGGCTCGCCGTCAGCAATCACCTGAAATGGCTGGCCAATGAGCTGCCGGTGACGTTCATCTACGCCGGAGTCGGTCTCGGAGAACGCCGGTTCTTCGAGGAGGGCCTGTCCGGGTCCTCGGCCGCGTTGGCGCAAAGCGCCCGGCGCTGGACCCGCCTCGAAGTCGGCACCTTCGCCCACGACCGTCACTGGAAATCCCTGGTCAAGGCGGTCGACAAACAGTTGGTGCTCACCTGCTGGCAGCCCGGACAGCTCACCGGCCTGGCCGACTACCTGTTCGCCCGCACCGGCGGGCACATCGGGTCGCTGATGACGCTGATCAACCGCGGCTGCTTCAAAGCGATCCGCACCGGAGCCGAGGCGATGTCACAGGAGCTGCTCGACACCGTCCGCATCGACGAAGCCTCCGAAAAGGCACGCCACCGGCTCGAAGCCGCGACCCGCACGAGAGTCGAGCGCAAGCAGGTGAGGCGATGACCACGATCACCACTCTGCCGTTGCGAACACCGATCACCGCCGGCGAGAGCCTGGATTCCTGGATCGACGCGCTGGCCCGCCGCAACGACACCTCCCCGCGGGAAGTGCTGCGCGCCTTGGGCACCGATCACCTCGGTCTATCGATCCGCCAGCTGGTCGATGAACTTGATTCCACGGAGCTGCGCCGCATCGAAGCCGCTACCGGGCTGCCGGCCCGTCGTCTCGACGCCGCGACCGGTCCCGCCGTCCCCGGGATCGAACGGCTATCGATGCATTGTTCACGGTTCTGCCCGCGCTGTTTGGCCGAGGCCGACGGGCGTTGGCAACTGTCGTGGCGGTCGAGTTGGGCGATGGTCTGCGGTCGGCACCGGCTGCTGCTGCACGACACCTGCCCGGGACCGGACTGCCGAGCAACGCCCCGAGTGCAGATCGTCGGCGGCGCCACCGCACCACCGGCGTCGACCTGCAGCCGCCCCATTAGTCGGTCGTGGCTGCGTTGCGGCGGCGAGCTATTCGCCGCGGCGGACCTACCCGCCCCCGACGAAGTCCTCGATGCCCAGTCCTGGATCGATCAACTGATGGCCGCGGCCCGCGCACCTGGCCCCGATCCGGCCCATGCGACACTGACCGATCTGCATCTGGTGGTGGCCTGGTTGCTGCGCCTGGACCGCGCGGCCGCGATCGCTGCGGCCCGCGCGATCAACCCGCGTCGGCACGCGACTCCGCCGCAACCGCGCAACGGCAGCCCGCCCGACCTCGATGCGGCACTGACCGCGGCGCTTCTGATTCGCGCCAGGACTGTTCTCGGGGACGACGAGGCTAGCGCGATCGACGAGCTGCGCACACTGGTGACGAACCATCCTAATCCACAACGGGTCTCGCCACCAGAGTTCACCAAGCGACACTTTGTGGTCATGCCGAGCCAATTTCCCAACCGCTATCTGCGCGCCGTCGACGCCGATCTACCCGGAGCCGTCCGGCTGCGCATGCGGACAATCACTGCCTCGGCCGCAATACCGCGCGCCGATGGGGCTGCGCGGATCCGGATGCTGCCGCAACTGTTCTGGCCCGACTGGGCCGGCCGTCTGCTGCCCGTCGCGGGCGGCTTCCACACCGACCTGTTCCGAGCTGCTCTCAGTGTCCTGCTGACCGTCCCCGGTGATCCCTCGCAGCGGATGGACACCCACGCCGGGTTGTTGAACCCACGCGTCACCGCCGCCAACCTGAGCATCACCCTGCAAGGATTCGACAAGCTTCCCAGCGGATCGGCGCTGACCGATGTCCTCGTGCTTCTCTGCCGCATCACCGAACACCTCGACCAACACGGCACACCGATCGACTACCAGCGGAGACGTGAGCAGATCCCCGCCGAAACCATCACCTGGGACCAGTGGCGTGACCTCGCCTGTTCGGTCGGAGCGCACCCCGGCAAGCACCGTCAAGGACGGCTGCGGCACGCCCAACGTCACCTGCATCAACTGCTGTCCGGTGCCGACCTCGCCGACCACCGCCACCCACTGGCGTTCCGCAGCCCCAATGACCGCGGCACCTTCGTCGAGTTCACCACCGCCATGGCAGCGCCGCTGCGCCGAGCCCTGAACGAACACGCCGAATCCATACTGGTTAACCTCGCCATCGACGAACCACTGACCTGGTCGCCACCAACCGACCTCGCCGACGGGCTCGCCCTGCCGGGCATCGATACCGGCGACCTCGACCCCGACAAGGTCAGTCGCCTGGTCGTCGACGAACACCGCTCCTCGAGGGAGGCCGCCGAGGTTCTCGGCGTCCACCTCGAGCACGTCCGCATCGCGATGGAACGTCTCGACCAACCACGACGACAGTGGGCGCCCCATGCGGCACCCGCCGCATGGTTGCGTGAACAACACGCCGCCAGGCTGTTCACCCGCGAGTTCTTCGATCGCGAATACATCCAGGCCGGACGCAGCCTGAACGACATCGCCGCCGACACCGGCATCGGCCGCCACATCATCACCCGATTCGCCAAACAAGCCGGGATCTCCCTGCGCAGGGCCCGTGCACCCTTCCGCATCGACCCGGTCTGGCTGCGCGAGCAGTACTGCGCGCAGCTTCGTTCGACCGCCGACATCGCCGTCGAACTCGGCACCGAGCAGATGCGCGTCAACAATGCCCTGCATCAGCACGGCATCCCGGTTCGGCCGCAAGGCGTCGCGAGCCGCACCGAGATGATCATGACCTTCGACCACCTCCCACCGATCATCCGCGCATCTGTCGAGGGCACCCTGCACGGTTGGATTCGGCTGCACCGCTTCCGGATCACGATGGCGTTCCCTTCCCTGGGCACCGCCGCCGGCTACCTCGGAATCAAGTCGAACAGCCTGCTCCACCAACTCCGACTCCTCGAACATCACGTCGGAGCACCCCTGTTCCACCGATCCCGTCGCGGCACCGCGCACAAGCCCACCCCACACGGACAGACGCTGCTGCGCGAACTCGACAACGAGCACGTTCAGCCACTGATGACCGCCGCCCTGCATGCCTGCAGTGCCCTCGCAATGCCCGACGCGAAGACCCTCGCACACGCGGTGCGCGAAGCAATGACACCGCCACGAAACCCTGGCCTCCTCAAACCTTTCAGAGATATCCCCGTCGGTCGGCTGCGGATGACCCGCACCACGCTCACCCTGCTACGCCACCTCACCACAACCGATGCCGAGGAGTTCTATGGCCACGGCCTGCATCAATGCACCAGCATCCAACACGGCACCCTCTACCCACTCCTGAGAAGTCTCGAACAAGCCGGATGGCTCACCAGCCGCGACGAAGACGAGGCCGACTGGCTCGCGGGCGCCCCACCCGGATGCGGACCAGGACGACGCCGCACCTACTACCGACTCACCCCAGACGGGCGGCGCGCTGCCCTCCGCGAACTCAACACGCCAAGAAAGCGACAGAACAGTGAGAACCCAGGAGCGACAAACCCATGAGAAACCACACCATCAGCCCAGGACAGCCACGACCAGGACGACAAGAAGGACGAGAACCTACAGCTTGATCCCGAAGCGGAACAATACGATCGCCACTATAGACCCAGACCAGTCACAAGTCGTGTCGCTACGTGCGGCACGACCGCAGAGACGAAGGAGACAGTGACACATGACGATTACGCCAGCAGCCCACAAGAAGGCAATCGAGACCGCACGAAAGAATGCGGAAGCACTGGCGCAGAAGGCAATCGAAACACGAGTCGCACTTGTCGGAGCCATCGGTGAAGCAGTGGAAGAGCTCGCCGCGCTCGATTCCGCACGCGAGGCAGCTGTAGACGCAATCAGGATGGCCCACGAGAACGCGATCGAAGGCGGATGGACGGCCAAAGAGCTCGCAGCCATGGGATACACCGCCCCGAAGAAGCGGAAGAACGCCTCCAGTAAGGCCGCGCGCGGTGGCGCCAGCAAGGACGCGACTGAGACGACCGACGTCGCAGATACTGCTGCACCGCAGGAAGGAGATCAGCCGCCGAGCACCGACGGGCAGGTCTCCAGTGAGCGCGAACCTGAGCATTCCTACAGCTAGGAAGCAGTCCGGTGGCGTGGCCCCAGCCTCTCGGGCGCCGTCCTCCCGATCCTTGTCGGAAGACGGCGCCCGAGCGCTACCAGGAACTTCTCCGGGCCGGCATATGTGCCGAAGTCACAACCACACGTCAGAGGGTGCCGTCACGATGATCACGAGAAGGAGGTGGCATGACCAGTACACAGACGTCTCCGCAGCAGTGGGCACGGGGCATGCTCGTCCCCAGCCGGGCAGCAGTGCTGGACATTGAGTCGACCGACCTCGACGGGTCGATCATCGAGATCTGCGTTTTGGACGCCGCCACCGGCAATCCACTGCTCGAAACCCTGGTCGATCCCGGCGACGTTCCGATCCACCCGGACGCCTATGCCGTGCATGGAATTGCCCCGGCCGATCTGATCGGCGCACCCGGCTGGTCTACGGTCCACAAGCAGCTGCTTGCGGTCACCGCTGGCCGAGTGACCCTCTCCTACAACAGTCAGTTCGATCAGGGCCGCGTTCTCCATGACTGTGCTCGGCACAGTCTCGACCCCGCTCACCTCGCCGACCCAGAGATGTGGGGATGCATCATGCGGATGCGATCGCAGGCAGAGGGCACCGAGAAGAGCATTCGGCTCGATGGCGGACACCGCGCCCGCAGCGACGCCGCGGCCGCCCGCACCGTCCTGCTCAGCATCGCCGAGGGCCCGTCCGTGCCGACAACCCCCACATCCCACTCTCCGCGTTAGCCCACCAAGGGAGCCTCCATGCCATTCAGCCAGACGACCACCCGCCGGACGAAAGTGCTATTCGCCGCCGCCGCCGCGGCCGCAGTTCTCACCGGCTGCGGCACCGTCTCCGCTATCGAGGCGCAGACCCGCCCAAGCACCCCACCAGTAGTCCCGACCACCGACATGGTTGCCAGCCCAAACCCTGACGTCGCGCAGACCCTCGCCACCCTAGAAACACTGCCGGTCAAAGGCCGCGCACCCAAAACCGGCTACACGCGAGACGAATTCGGCCAGGCATGGTCCGACGACGTCACCGTCGCAGGCGGACACAACGGGTGCGACACCCGCAACGACATCCTTGGCCGCGACCTCATCGACCGAACCTACAAGGACGGCACCAAGAACTGCGTGATCCTCACCGGCACCCTCAACGTTATGTAGTCCGCAGAACTGTGTCAGGCTCGTTTGTGTCCTGAAGATGCACTGCGCGTGTCGCGCCGTTGTCTGTCGCGGTTATAGATACCGTCGAGGTTGTGTCATCTGATCGCGAGTATGTTGTTTCTCCCCTCGTGCGGAAGGTGAAGCGTGGGCGGGTCCGCAACCTGGAGATGATTCCTGAGCCGCTTCGGGACCGGGTAGAAGCGGCGCTCGCTTCGACTCCGGTTGATGAATTCACCGGCCGGGCCGTGGCCGCGAGGTTGGATCGAGTACTGCTCGGCGCGCGCGGAATGCCGTTCCATCCCGGCAACGTGTGGTTACGCAGATTGATGGACAAGGCGGACAGTACCCGGGACCAGTACCCTGGCATTCTCCGCATGTGGCTCGATTCCTGCGCGTCGCAAGGAGCGGACCCCCTCGCGATGAGTTACGACACTCTGCTGGAATACCGTGACGATGTCCGGTTCGATATCGACGGGGTATCGCACAGAACGTGGAACCGTGACCTGTCCGCGCTGAAGTGGTTTGCAGAAACTGCCGAGTCGATTGGAGCGATGCATTCGGTACCAGAACGGGATTGGCGCTCCTTACGACTGAGGGACACATCAGTTCGATGGCCCAGTGTCGTGGAATCGGACGACTACAGGCGATTCCGCTCGGTAGGGCTCCAGGCGATGACGCTACAGGGACGACCGGGCTCCGCAACAGGTAGCGTGCGGACGCCCCTTCGTGACGCCCTGTTCGCAGACTTCCTGCTGCTCCACGGCGCACGACGAGCAGAAGCCTGTCATCTGACTCTGCTCGACCTGCCCGAGCGACGGGCCGGCAAACCAGTCAACATCGGCTACCTCCCGCCGAATATCTGTAAATGGGGGTCGGGTCGCGAACTCGAAGAACGAGCGGTATGGACTCAGCGACTCACGATGTACCACGACACCGAGTGGTTCGCGCTCGTCGAACAGGCACAACCAAATCTGCATCGATTGCGCCATCGTGGCCAATTGCTCGTGGTCACAAAGCTTTCCAACAGGTTCGGTCTGAATACAATGCTGACGATCGATGGACGCAATGGTGCCCGCAACCTGCTGAATCTCAGCAAGAGCCAGCGGCGCCGATTGGTGTGTACAGCAGAGGTCGCGCGCACGATCGGTAGCGAACGTGGAATGGGCGGCTCGTTGGAATCGACACCGGACGATTGGCTGGTACCCCTTGCTGTATTCCCGGGTGTGAGGTCTCCCATGCTGGCGCCCGAGGCGTGGTCGATGACGTTTCGCGAGGCCAACGAGCGCGTAGCGATTGCGTCTTCTGTGGCAGGTCGTCCTGAGCCTCGGCGTATCACCCCGCACATGCTTCGGCATTCTTTCGCCACAGAGTGGCTCTCTACCGAGCTGAAGCGAATCGCGTGTGATGACGCCGATTTTGCGCGCGCGATGCAGAACAGTGACACCATGCGGCTGCGGCGCCGCCACATCAACCCCTTGCTGAGAATCAAGGAGATACTCGGTCACAGGAGCCTGGACACAACACTGCTCTATATCAACTACATCAGTCGTGAAGAGGAGGTCCAATACATGGCCGGCGATTCGTGGATCGAGTCGTTCATCGCGGACGCGTCGTGACGGCACGCCAGCCGGGCAAACTCCGCCGCCGCAGCCCGACCAGGGTTCGGGAGCCGGAACCATCCCGGCAGGAGATAGGGCCGGTGACCGCGATGGTGAGGCGAACGTCGCGACCGAATCTGATCGCGCTCACGATCGACCCCGCAACGTGGGGGCCAGCGGAACCGCTGGGACGAGAAGTGGCGAACGCATGGAAGGCGAAACACCATCAGGGAAGCTGGAGTTCGGCGTCGCTCGGGCTTACTGCTTTCAACAAGATGGCGGCGATCGTTCGCCACCGCAGTATCACTTGCTGGGATCACGTGACAATCGCCGCGCTGGAGGAGCTTGAAGGTCAGTGCACGAAGCGCGGCCAAGCTCGGTTCATCTGGGATGTCCTGCGGTCCCTTCCCGGCATGTCGACCAATGGGCGGTTGGCTGCGGAAGTCGCCATCTTTGTGCAGTCCAATCCGCGTGTCGCCGAGCGGCGCGTGGTACCCACGGAGGCGCTTCCGCAAGCCTTGCTGCGGGATGTTCTGCGTGCGGCGATGCACGATGTCGCCCAGTGCGAACGCCGGATTGAACAGGCAGCGTGGGACGGTGAGTCCCCGCCGCCCCTGGGTGCGTTCATCCGTCGACACGAGACTATTGCGTTCTACGTGCTTCTCTGCATGGAGTGGGGGCAGTCTCCTGATGTGATCCGGATGCTGTCCTTCGACAGCAGTCAGCCTGTCGCCGTTCTCGATTGGCACGACGGCCATCCACGAGTGGATGTCCGATGGTTCAAGAACAGAGGGGGCCGCCAAGGCGTCCAAACGTTCCTCGCTGACAAACAATGGCGCGCAGGTTCACTGCTGCGACGCCTGCGCGCTGCCACATCAGCTACACGATCGGTCGCGCCGACCGAGTGGCGTGCCCATCCCTGGATATGTACCGACGTGATCGACCCACGTGGCGTGGGAGCAGTGTCTGGGCTGGTCGTCGCGCGAACGGCGAGCAGGAGAGCAGTAAAGGTCAGCGCTGTATTCGATGAGGGCAAGAATAAGATGACGTTTCTGGCATGGTGCCAGCATCCGCGTAAACCGGGCCTGGACTTCTCGATTCCGACGAAGTTCACTCGTGGAGAATCGCCGGATCCGTTGCACTACCGGGCGATACGTCCGGCCGCCAAATGGGCGCGGTTCACTGCCACAGGCAAAGGTATGCTCCTGTCGGAGTTGGTGGACGACAACACGATCGAGACACTGTCTGCTCACTACCTCAACTCCGAAGTCGCCATGCGTGATATCGCGGAAGCCTGGCAAGACATCCCCGGGATGGCCGAGGAGGTTGCTCGTGGACTCCGGCCGACGGCAATCAACAATGACGGCGCTGTCGTCAGCGGTCTCGAGCTCGACGACGATGAAGTCGCGGCGGTAACACGTGGCGAACGGCGCGTAGGTATGAGCAGCTGTCGGGACCCTTACGACTCACCGTTGCCCGGAGAATCCAGCGGACGACTCTGCAAGTCCGCTAACCGAGGTTGCTATTTCTGCCCGGCCAGTGTTGTTTCGCCGGATGACATCCCATTCATGAAAGCATTCCTGCTGCTGGCAGAGAGCGCGGCTGCGGCGATGTCTCCACCCGAGTGGGCTCTGCATTGGGGGCGCACCGTTCGCTGGATCAACCACGTGATGCCGCAGATGGACTCGAACTGGGAGGCCACGGCGATCGCCCCGCCGGGAGTACTCGACCTGGGCCTTGAGGCGTCACCAGCATGACGACACCTATGCGTCAGGACGCCACCAGACCGCTCATCGCCGCACCTGGCGGATGGCTCAAGAGCGAATCCATCTCCGACTACGAACCCGTGTTCACCGGGCTGTGGTTCAGCCGAGACCCACAGCCGAGGTTCGGCGACGCCGTCTGGAACCTCACTGGGCGCGACCCCGTCCAGACTCGATCCACGTGGCGGATTGACTTCACAGATCTAACCCCGGAATGGGGTCTCATCGCCCGTGAAGTGATCTACTGGCGAGCCAACATCGACAAGGCGCGGCACCGCTTCACCATCCGGTCCCCGCGGTCACAGCAACGCATGTTCAAGGCTGTAACCATCTTCACCTGGCGCATGATGCTCGGTCGGGTAGCCGAGATGTCGGCGACACTCGGGATCGGGCTGCCGTCACGATGGGGCTCGAACGAGACTGAAATGTTGCGCGACTACATCCGCGGCAACGTCCCAAACGCCCACTACGGGAACATCGTCAGCGTGCTGCATCAGATGCGGGACGTCCTCACATTGGGTGGGCTCAGCCATGATCCGACACTGGAGATGGGAACAGCCCGATGGTCCGGGGATACCGCAATCAACCGGGACCGGACCTCCAAAGCGCTGGAGCCGCAGGTCTTTCAACAAGTCGTCGGCAATGCCCTCACCTATATCGACAAATGCTCAGATGACATCCTCAGAGCTGCCGGCTGGAAGGACGCCTACACGCCCACAACCATGGCTCTCGGCGCACTCGCGCTGGATCACCCCGTTCGGATGCAGCATCCCGAGGTCAACTCGCAACGAGCCCTCATTCTGCACGACACGCTCGAACGAATCGGCGGAATCCCAACGGCAACAGTCGCATCGAGCACAGGGCGCGGCGGGGGCATCGGGGGATACTGCCGACGCACCTTGCATGCTGCCGCCGGGCTCAATCCCAAGTCCCGTGGGGCCAGCCAGGACTTCACGCGACCGTTGATCGACGCCAGACTCCGCGCTGGCACGCCACTGGTTCCCGGCGGTCTACCACTGCCGGTGGCGGTCATCGACCGCCCGGACGGAACATCCGGGCCTTGGCGAGACCCGTTTTGCTGGGACTCAATCGACATCGAGGCGCAGACGCTGAGCTTCGCCTGCAAGATCGTGATCATGGCCTTCACGGCGATGCGTGTATCCGAGATGGAGCTGATTCCCCGTTCCGGCTGGCGAACAACATGGATGGGCGCCGACGCGATTACCGCGCCGCTTGTCAAAAACGCGTGGGGTGAGCCGATGAAATGGTGGGCCACACCGCCCGTCATTCGTGCCTGCGAGATCCTCGAGCAACTCGCCCGAGGTGACTACCTGTTCGACCACCGAGGGGTGAGGAAAGGCATCGAACCGGGCAAACGCAAGGAAATCGACGGCGCTGTCTGGGACGGTGTCCAACTATTCGTGCGCCGGTTGAACACCGATCCCTCGCTGCATGGCTTCAACCCCGTTCGCGCCGGGTGGGGCAAGACTGGGCACAAGGACCAGCAGAAGAACGACCAACTGCCCACAATCAGTCCCCACAGGTTCCGCTTCACGCTCGCATCCATCAGCAACTTCGTGGCACTCGGTGACGTAGCTTTCCAGCAGCAGGCAAAGCACGCGAAAGTCGCGATGAGCCACTCGTATCAGGCGAATTCGGGAACACGGAACTGGAACGACATACTCAACACGGTCCTCGACTCCGAGGCCGACAAGCGAAGCGCCAAAGCCTTCGACCTCCATCTGGGGGTCTGGACCGGTGAAGCTGAACTGGCTGGTCATGCCGGGCGAGAGTTGACCCGCACCGTGCGCGACCTCCTCGACGATCTTCCGCTCGACGAGTACGACCCCCACAGCGAAGAATCGCAGGTCGACCAGTTCACCACCCAGGTCGTCCAGATTCCCGAGCTTGCCGCAGCCATTCGATCCACAGCTGTGCTTCTGCATCCAGGCACGATCTGCCACTGCCTTCGCTATACCCAGCAGATGGAGTGCACCAACAACACCGAGCCCAATCTCGGGATGTGCCATCCGCAAACGTGCGCGAATGTGCTCCTCGAACCAGAACACTCAGCGGTCTATCGAGCACGCCGCGAACAGACGAGACAGTGGTTGGCTACTCCGGGCATCTCGTCCACCCAGTCAGCGATTCTCGAGCGCGCCATCGGGCAGATCGACGCCCAACTACGAACAGAGGACAACGCTGATGGCGCTTGAGGAGAACGTCGAGCGAGTTCTCAACGCGATCGAACTCGTCTACCGAGAGTGCGAGGGAACGAAGCCTCGGAAGGCCCGGATCATTGCTGCGGCCGGTGTCTCCGCCAAGACCTTCTACCGGATCGTCAACGACTACCCGGAGGTCACGCGCGCCCTGCGAATTGCGGAGGCAGCTGCGAAGCCTTCAAACCCCGAGCCGAACACCGACGACACGCCAGATGATCCAATCAAGATCGACCCCCTCGGCGCGGTCGAGGAACTACTCGACACGATCGCCGAATTGACGCTTGTCATCGAAGCGCAGAACAAGCACATAGGCGCACTCCGTGAAAGACTGGCCATGCAGCCAGCCCAGATTCGGACGGCTAGGTGAGGGCACGCTCGAACGACCCGGAATCCGTCAAGTAAGTTCCAGCCCCTGTGAGACCGCACGGCACGATCACAATCCTGACACATTCGCGGGTTCCGACCCCCATCGATCTGAGGTAGATCCGCCTCGGCGTAGTCGTGCC
The DNA here is from genome assembly GCF_017068395.1 of Rhodococcus pseudokoreensis. NCBI lineage: Bacteria > Bacillati > Actinomycetota > Actinomycetes > Mycobacteriales > Nocardiaceae > Rhodococcus > Rhodococcus pseudokoreensis. The sequence goes on from NZ_CP070615.1 coordinate 93,177, forward strand.
CGTCCTTCGTTAAAGTGACACTGAGGTGACATCGTGGACCCTGACACACGGGGATGCGGCTTCATAGTGCACGACCCATATACCGGCAAGACCATCGCGTTCACCCGCGGCAAGGACACCTCGAGCTCGGTGCAGATCGATCACGTCGTCGCGCTCTCCGACGCCTGGCAGAAAGGCGCCCAACAGCTCGACGACACCACCCGCCGCAACCTGGCCAACGATCCCCGGAATCTCCTCGCCGCGGACGGCCAGGCGAACCAGCAAAAAAGCGACGGCGACGCCGCGACCTGGCTGCCTGCCAACAAGAGCTTCCGGTGTGTTTACGTTGCAAAGCAGGTCGAGGTCAAGGCTGCATATCAACTCTGGGTCACCCAAGCCGAGAAGGAGGCGATTGCTCGTGTCCTTTCTGCATGCGGCTAGGGGTGATCTCGCTACAGGGGTGCGGCCGTCGACGGTCGAGAAGATCGTGCGCGCCCGCTCGGCGGGCTCCGCGGGGGCAGATAGCGTGGCGGGCCCGTCGCCGCGCCGAAGGGGTGCACGACGATCGTGACGGCGAATCCGGCTGCCGCGGGGAACCGCTCCTCGGCTGCGACCTCGAACGGTGCGATGGAGGTGTGGATCCGCCTTTCCTCTTGCGGTGCAGCGGGCACAGCACGCCTGCCGTCGATCCTGCGGCGATTCATCCGATCGCGCTGAAAGAGAAGCGACCAGCGGTCGCCGATCACCTCGACGGCCGCGTTATCGCGCACCCCGAGCGCGGCTGTCCAGCCTTCGGCCTCACCGTCCCGTGTATAGCACTTGCGACCCCCACCACTTGTTACGGTGACGCCTACCACCTGCAACCCGCAACTGCTTCCTGGGAGATGCTGATGCCCGACACCACCTGCCACATGTCGATCTCGCTCGACGGCTTCGTCGCCGGACCCGAGCAGAGCCGGGACAATCCGCTGGGCAAGCGCGGCGGCGAGCTGCACGGCTGGCATATCGGCGACCCGCGCGCGACCGAAGCCGACAAGACAGCCAACGGATGGCTCATGCGCCCTCGCGGCGCCTACGTCATGGGTCGCAACATGTTCGGGCCGATCCGCGGTGAGTGGAACGAGGCGTGGGACGGATGGTGGGGATCCGAGCCGCCCTACCACGCACCGGTCTTCGTGCTCACTCACCACGCACGCGAACCGATCGAGATGGAGGGCGGGACCACCTTCCACTTCGTCACCGCGGGGTTCGACGCCGCCTACGCGCAGGCGCTCGAAACGGCCGACGGCAACGGCGTGGACATCGCCGGCGGCGCTTCGACAGTCCGACAGGCACTCAACGCCGGCGTGATCGATGAACTCACCCTCGACATCGCACCCGTCCTACTCGGCAGCGGCGAGCGCATGTTCGATGGCGTCGAGACGTTCGGCTTGGAGCCCGTCGAGGTGCTCCACTCACCGCTAACCACCCATATCCGTTATCGCAGAGGCAGCGCCGGCTGAGCAGCAACTGCCCTTCCTGCGTCTCAATCGAGGATCCCCTTGCGGTGTCTCATGAGGCCAGCTCCCGCTAACGACCATTTCTGGGGCACCTCCGATCGAGCACCGGCTCTCCCTCTCGCTGCGACCGCGCGGAGTAGAACGGGAAGATGGGAAGGCAGGCAGCCGTCGTGCTCTACGTGCTCGCGCTGGTGGCCGTCGTGGTTGGCGTGGACATACTGTTCTTCAGGCACCACTTCTGGGAGCGGCTGCTGGTGAACGTCGGCATCGTCCTGGTGTTCGCGGCGTTCTATCTGAGGTTCCTGAAGGGTTCATGAGCGCAGCCGCCGCAATTACAACCCGAAGTCGCGCACACCTATCCAGGGGAGATAGACCGGTGCACCCAGGCCGAACGAGGCTATAGCCCCGGCTCCCTCATCGTCACGCTCGCCGTCGCGGCGATCTGGTCGGTCTTCCAATAATGCGTGACGTCCTCGACGAGGGATCGCGAACGCGAGCGGTTCGCCTGACTCCGCCCTACTAGGAGCTCTTGAAGAGGGAGTTCTTCGTCGAGGAAGCCGGCACGACCTCCAGCCGCTGTAGCTCAGCACCGGCACCGGTGACGTCACCGTCAGCTTGGTCGAGTATTTGCAGGCCTTTCTCAACTGCGCGCCAGTCCGCTGACAGATCGAAATATCCTAGGAGATCAACGACCTCGGCGACCCACCGTTTCGCGCCGCGTCTGTCACGTCGCAGCTGGGCGTAGTAGGTCACCATGGCGTCGCTCACCGACTTCTTGCGCTGCCCCCACTTCTCGCCCTTCCGGGCCGCCTCACTGGCCAGTTGCCACAGCTGTGCAACGTCGACGTGCCGATCCAGCACCGGTTCCCTCACACCTGGCACAGTAGCGATCCAACAGGAGAGGTGATAGCGACCCTGCATGTAGCCGATCGGCAAGCGCTTGGCGCGCCCGATGCGGCAGTCGGAGCAAGATCGAATCGAACTCGGCAAATATCGGCGGCTTGCACACCGAACCCGTACGGGTTAGTCATGTCTTATGACCGAGAATTCGGGAACCCGCGAGGGTTTGCGGGTGGGTGACCGTGTCAAGGTGCACGCCGAAGGCGCATCGGTGTTCGTCATTGTGAGCGTCGAGGGTGAGGACGCGCTGATCGAGTCCGTCGACGAGGGGGCGCCGGGCCGCTTCCCGTTCCACTGCAAACTGTCGCGGCCCGTGCCCGCTGAGTCGTAGCCGCGTTCTCTGCTCGCGGTCCTGGACGGCTCGGCGGCGGATCTGCACGGTGGGGTTGGGGCAGCGCTGCGGATTTCGGGGGTCGGCCAGGTCGGCAACCAGGGCGCGCCCGGGATCACTATCCCGGGCGCCCGCTCTGTCCTCGATTCCGCGGCAGGCAGAGGCTCTCTACCGCCCCTCGGCCGGCCCCCGGCACTGCGATCCGATGTCATCACCCGTGGTGAAAACCGCACTCCGTAGCGGTTGGAGAGGCGGCCAGGAACGGTCGCACCTCGAGCCACTCGTGGATCGGTTTCCCGTCCGCACCCGGGGCCGCGGACAGTTCGCCGGCCAGCTCGAGTGCCCGCTCGTAGGTCTCGACGTCGATCACCATCCAGCCGGCGATCAGGTCCTTGGTCTCCGCGAACGGGCCGTCGGTGACCGACGGTCGCCCCTCGCCGTCGTAGCGGACGAACGTGCCCTCCGGGGAGAGTGCCTGGCTGTCGACGAATTCGCCGGTGCCCTCGAGCCGGGCGGCGAAGTCGTTCATGTACTGCACGTGGGCCGAGATCTCCTCCGGCGTCCACTGGTCCATCGGTACGTCGTTGACCGATGCCGGCGCGCCGCGGTAGTGCTTGAGCAGCAGGTACTTGGCCATCATGTTCTCCTCTGGTGCGGTACGGCCCATTGTGGCTGTTTCACTCGGGGGACGAAGTCGCGCGTGGGTTCTCGACATCCCACAGCGACATTTTCCTGGCCATCTTCTCTGTCGGATCTTGTCTCGACGCTTCCCGTCCCGGTCGCCGCTGCAGCGATCGAAGTCTCACCGCATGTAAAGCGGAGGCGTCAGACGAACTCGCGGATTCGGGGGAGGACTTGGGCGAGTTCCTCGAAAAGGTTCGGCCATCCGCGGCGTAGCCGGGTGATGCGTCCGTGTTCGAGGAAGGCGCCGTCGAGCATGTGGGAGACCCGCAGGTGTTGTTCGGGGGTGCCGAGTTGGCGGAGTTTGTCGTAGACGGGGTTCACCGGTAGTTGGTGGTGGGCGATGTATGCCCAGATCTCATCGATGCTCCAGTCCCATATGGGCCCGAAGACATGTGTTCCGTCGGCTCGGTCGATGAGGCCGCCGTGGTGTCGGCGTTGCTCTGTGGTGTTGGTGCAGCAGCCGTCGCAGTCGCGTGTGACGTGGCTGCTGAGTGCGTTGTAGTACAGCGACCAGCGTCCGGTCCCTTTCGGGGATTCGTCGGCTCGTACGCCCCAGATTTCTCCTGGCCCGTGTGCTGCGTGTGCCGCGCGGGAGGGTGCACCGATGAGGATGTCGCGCAGTTTCTGGCTCGTGGCCCGGGTGGGCTGTTGGTGGTCCCATTCGCCGGATTGTGCGAGGACTGTCAGCAGTGGTGGGTCGGCTCGGTGGGGTTCGAGGTTGAGGTTCCAGGTGTCGGCGAGTGCGGTGATGTAGGTGTAGGTCTCGGGGTACTCGAGGCCGGAGTCGAAGAACACGACGGGGATGTTCGGTTCGATCTGCAGGGTGAGGTGGAGTGCGACGAGTGAGTCCTTGCCGCCGGAGAAGGCGAGGTATCCGTCGTGGTCTTCGAGGTGCCCGGCGATGCGGCCGGTGAGGGTTGCGAGGTCGCGGCGGGGACGGCGCAGTGCCCGGAGAGTGTTCAGGTCCAGGCCGTCGGGTTCGGGCTTGCCCGCCACACGTCCTCCTTCACGGTGTCCGGTCGGTATCGAGATCTCGCAGTTTCTGTCACACAGTGTCCGGTGTGCGGATCTTCCTCCAGTCGTAGGGGCGGTTTGAAGTCGCGCCTGGGCATGTGAGGAGTGTGGTGTGGGGAAACTGTGCGAGGTGGCCGGCCGGCAGGACGTGGTCGCCGCGGCATTCGCGTCGAGGAAGACGCGCGAGGTAGTCGAGGTGGCGAGGGTGGGCCGGTGTGCGAGATGCGCAGCGTCCCCGGTTCCGGTGGAGGCAGTGGCCAAGGTGGTCTCCCGAACGTTCACGGGTTTCGATTCGTGGAAAGCGCCCGCGGAGGGTGGGCTGTGCACGTCCTGCGCCTGGGCCTACCGGCACCCGGATCTGCGCAGAAGCATGCATGTGGTCACCACACGACCAGCAATGAGGGCAGTGACCGCGGCGGATCTCGAACGGATCTTGTCGCGGCCGCTCGAGCCGGATACCGCCGTGGTGGTGCCCTTGCGGCCCGGCCGAAAGCACATCCTGCCGCACGCACGGTGGGGCGGGATTGCGGTCGAGGACACGTGCCTGCCCTGGACTACGCGTGACGTCGCGGCGGTGACAGCGATGCGCCGACTGCGGGCGCGGGGGTTCGGTGCCCGGATGCTCGCCGAACCTGCGGCCCCGTATCCGGTGCTCGCCACGATCGTCTCCAGGCGGTGGCCGGCGGTTTTCGCGGACTGGGATCGACTCGCCCCGTACCGCCAGATCGGGCAGTGGTGGGAGCTCGCACTGCGAGCCACCGTGTCGGCGAGTGAGAAGGGAACGAAATGACCAGCCCGACCGATCGATGGCTCGCGGCCGCACCGGCGGGGCTGCCGCCGCTCGAGGGTCCGGCGTCGACGGCAGAACGCCTGCTGCTGTTGCTGCACTACGGGATCGACTGGGATTCGGGATGGGTCGGCCGGCGGCGGGAAACGTACTGGACCCAACACCTGCCGAACCGTGTTCGGGTCGCCACCTATATCGGTGGCGGCGATCTCGACCGGTGGTGGTCGGTGGTCTCACGGTCCCTCGAATCGGAACCGACGAACACCGACCAACGGCTGGAACTGGCGACGTTGCTGCGTGAGGAGTCCGAGCCGGTGCTGACGTTGCTGCGTGAGCGTCCCACGTCGTACGTGCTGCGCACGCGGATCGTCGCCGAAGCCGTGGCCGCCGCTCGCACTTCGGGAAGGAAGAAATGATGAGGTCGACGGTGCGCTGGGATGTCGAGCTGACCGCGCTGTCCTCGATCTCCCAGAAGGGGGAGGACTCCGGAACGACGACGACACTGTTCCGGCGCGAGCCGGTGATCCAGCCGGACGGAAAGCCGGTGCTGGTGCCCATCGTGTCCGGGAACTCTCTACGCGGCGGGTTGCGCAGGATCGCCGAGGAGCTGTTCCGCGATGTCATCGGCTACGAACAGCAGATCCCACTCTCGGCGGCGCACGCCCTGCGCAACGGTGGCTCTTTGACGAAGGTCACCGGCGACGGTCTGACCGGTCGCCGGCGGCAGCGACTGCGGGAGCTGGTTCCCCCGATCGGGGTGTTCGGCGGCAACGGCGGAGGTCAGCCACCGATCGATGGCTGCCTGAAGGTGGGCAAGGTCATCCCACGGGTGCGTGAGACCGAGACAATCATGACCCGGGCGTATGACGGCCGGTTGATGAGTCAGTTCGAGTTGGTCTCCCTGGAGAGCTACAGCCGATTCGACGACACCGACACCCGGACGTTCCCCGAATCCTCCGCGGGTGGCGCCGCCGGCAAAGATGCCGGCTCGTCGATGCTGATGCGATTCGAGGTCGAAACACTCCCTGCGGGAACCCGTTTCGAAACCTTCTTGCGGCTGGACCGGGCCACCCCGCTCGAAATCTCGTTCTTCACCGATGTGTGGGGCAGATTCGCGCGTGACGGATTCCTCGGAGGGCGCAGCGCGATAGGTCACGGGCGGGTCCGCGCCGAAACGGATCGGATGGTGTTGGCCGGCCCGGACCCGCAGTCAGTGGACTGGCGCGTCGAGCTCGCACCACTGCGCGATGAGGTCATTGAAGCATTGTGCTGGCTGACATGACGGGCACGGAGGAGATGGCACCGTTCCTGGTGCGGGCGCACCTGTCGTCGGGACTGGCGCACGCGACGCCGTGGGGAATCAGTCTCGACGGGATCCTCGCCGCCGAGCTGTGGGCCGATCACAAGGCCGCGGCACTCGACCGAGGCGAGTATGTGCCGGCGCTGACACCCGAGTGCGCCCCGCCCGACCTCGAGCTGCCACTGGCTCGGTGCGAGCTCGCAGGCGAGGACTGGCATTGGTGTGCGACGTGCTCGTTCCCCGAGGACCCGGCCGGTGATCCGGTGGTGCGGCACTGGGCGTCGCGGGCCGATCACCGCGGGCTCGAGCAACTCAGTCACACGCTGCCGGCGGTGATCTCGGATCGGCAGGGCCGCTACCGGGCCCGCTACATGCCCCTGATGATTACCAGCACTCGCACGGTCACCTGGCGCGGAGTCGGAGATGTCGACGCCGTCGCCACGATCCTGGGTGGCCTGGATGTCATCGGCAAGAAGCGGGCCCATGGTGAGGGCCGGGTCCTGCGGTGGGAGTTCGAACACTGCCCCGCCGCCGACCGGTGGGCGGCGGCGCACCTGCATAGCGACGGCACTCTCGGGCGCACCACACCACCGGCCTGCGTGGCCGATCGACTCGAACCGGAATCGGCCGGCTTCGGGTTGGCCGGCCTGCGGCCGCCGTACATACACCCGACCCGAATGAGGCAACTCCACCTACCTCGGTGAGCCGCCGCGTGGTGCGGCGGTTCGCCGCCTATTCGGAGCGCGCGAGGTCGGGCACAGCGACTGGTTCGGGCAGCATCCAGCGAGCGAGTGGGGTTTTCGACTCGTTCGGAGGATAGAGCGCGACCTCGGTGATCGACACGTCGTCGGTCAGCTTGTCTCCGATTCCGGGGAACAGGACGAGGCCTTCGGCGTGGCCGTCGAGGGCGTTGTTCCCGATCGCGGTGGGAATGTTGCCCCAGGAATCACTGCCGGTGATGGTCTGTCCGCTGAGTGTGCGGACCTTCCAGTTGGTCGATGTCGCGTTCAGGGTTCCGGAGTCGACGTCGAGCACAATCGGGAATAGCAGTATCCGCGGCTCCCCCATGGAGGTCTTTTCGATCAGCTGGGGTTCTTTCACCTCGATGCGGGCGGTGACGTCGGCGGCGGTAATGGTCTGGGCGGTTCCGCCGATGGTGTCCGAGCCATCCGACGAGATCGTAGTCTGGTTGGTTGCCGCGGTAGTGGTCGTAGATCCGGTGGTGGTCATTGCAGCGGAGGTAGCGGTCTGACTAGTGGGAGCGGCCTGTTCGTCGCCGCTGCCACATCCGGACAGGGTCAGTCCTAGTGCGGTGCAGGCAGTCACGGCCGCAATTGCGGTTCGGCGGATGACCATCGTTCATTTCCCCTTTTCTCCCCTGGCTGACCGGACGCCCTGCGAACAGGATGGTGGTCAGCCTCCATGTGCGCGTCCTGGTTGTGGCGCGGACGACGCCCCCTGAGCGTAGCGGTGTGGGACCGGTGTCCTGTCGTGGGCGTCGCGGAATGGGTTGACATGGACTGTGAACCGGCGGAGATCTAGGCCAGTCCAGGCGTCTCCACCCTGTTGATGAGTGTTGGGTTTGTCGAGCACGTTCAATTACGCGATGTCACACACCACGTATGCCGCGGATCTTCCTCCCAGTGACAACAACCCGCATTTCGTCGGAGAGGGCACCACGGATATGACAGATGACCCAATCGGACTGGTCTCGGATTCGTCGCTGGAACCTTGTGGGTCCCGGTGCGAGTTCGTGTGGAGCTGTCCAGGTCCGGCGCTACCGTTCGCTCCACCAGGCACCAGGCACCAGTTGCGAGAGAGCGAGGAGTGAGATGACAATCGAGACCGATACACGGCTGCTAACGGCAGCAACGGCCGCCGCGCCGGGGTGGCGCGACTTCGCGCTGTGCCGAGTCACCGATCCGGAAGCGTTCTTCCCCGAGACAGGCGAAAACGGGCGCCCCGCGAAACGGGTGTGCGCGGGCTGCGAAGTTCGCGAGGCCTGCCTAGCCGAGGCGCTCGCCCACGATGAGCGGTTCGGGATCTGGGGTGGACTGACCACGGCCGAGCGCCGCAAGTACCACCCGAAGCGCCGCCGATGACCGCCACGGCCGTGTACTTCGCACACAGAGCGCAATCCGTCCGGCTCCTCAGTCCCGACCGACACGACACGCCATGACACGCCCAATTCGGAATCAGTTCGCTATGATTCAGCGGAGCCAGAGGCGCCGCTGGCACTGAACAACCCAATTCATCGGTGACACGGCCTATTCCGTTTACGCTACGGTCATCCCATGCGTGATCTCCTCGAACAGACCGTCCGCTACCTCGAAGCCCTCTCCGACGCCGCCATGGACGCGTCGCCATCCACGGACGCCTCGTTCGTGGCTGAGTTCGTCGAAGCCCTCCGCGAGTGTGCGGAGGCCGTCAAGACTGCCCGTGAGGACCTGATCGACACCGGTCGCCCGATCAACCCTGTCTACTCGCACCCCGGCGACGAGGACACACGGGAAGAACTCGCCTCGCGACTGACCGCGCATCTCTTTGCCGAATAGTCCGCTCCGCTCGCCGTCGAGCCGCCAAATTGGCGTCTACTCCGCAGGGCCAATAACGCGGATGGGTGGAGTCAGGAGGACCTCCCATGTCACGGGTACTTCGTGGTCCGGGCTTTGCTGGGACCAATAGCAATGGGAGTGATACGACGTCATCAGAGCGGTGCCGGGGGCGCGGAGCAGCTCCATGTTGGCCCGGAATCCGTCGCTATCGGTCTCCACGAGCCAGATCTTGGCTGCTTCAGTCGGATCGAAGGCAGTTCGGAAGGCACGGGCTTCGTCGAGTGTGTCCACTGCGAATGCGGATTCGAAACGAGAGGGTGCGGTCGGAAAGTGTGCACGACGGACGTTTTCCCAGATCAGCTCGATCAGATGGTCCGTGACTTGAAACTGAGCGGCCGCGTTGACGAAGTTGATTTCACCGTGCGCAGCAACGCCATTGGGAAATAGGACGTCAAGGTGCTGTTGCAGCGCTGTCGGTATACGTCGTCGTACCGGGTGAGCTCGAGCGACAGTCCCTCGTGAAGGGTTCCTCTTCGATCGACGGTGTAGAAGCGCGGCATTCTGAAACCTTCTCTGGCTGTGCGTGATAGTCGGGCTCAGCATCCGGACTGCCCGTCGCCCATATTGGAAATATTGTGTCCACCCGGCGCCGCCTGTGTGGGCGGCGCTCAGCTGGTCAGGTGGTGGTATCGATATCGATGGTTCCCTCGGCTCTGCCGTCGAGGGCGGGGAGCGGGTAGTGCGGGCAGGTGACTATTTGAGGGGGCACGAGAATCGCCCGCCGGTTGCTGTCGAGGTAGAGGCGATAGGCGAGCTGACCGTCCCGGTGGACACCGGTGGCTGGGTCGACGGCGCCGAGAAAGTACCCTTGCGCGGCGTCGACGGTTGAGAAGATCGTCCGAGCCCATTCAGCGGGCTCGGTGGCCGGCAGATGCCGGGGCTCGCCCGTGTGCGCGTCGACGGTGTGCACGATGACGGTGACAGTGAACCCGGTAGCCGCGGGGAACCACGCCGCGGCCGGGGCTACGAACGATGCGATGGACGTGTGGATCTGCAGCCTGATGTCCGTTCCGGTGCGGGCCACCGCCGTGATGGTGTGCGAATCTGCCGGGAAGTCATCGGTGGCCAGGTGTGGCAGCGCGCGGTCGGAGTCGGCGTGGACGCTGCCGGGATCAGCGGGCATGGGCTTGTTTGTCCCGTTCTCGGATGATCTGGTCGGCCAGGCGGTACACCGCCAACTCGTCAGGGACACCGACCTTCGTGGCGCGCTCGCGGGCCGCGATGAACACCCGGACCTCCTCGTTCCCCTGCCTGCGATCCCGGTGCAGGAACCGGTGACGCGCCTCGGCGAGGTCCTCGAGGACCAACCACTGGAAGCGGTCGAGACTGGCGGCGATCTCGGCGACACGCGCCCGCTCCGACTGGACTGTGCGCCACCGATCAGCCAGGTCCGATCCCCCGAGCAGTGCACCGAGGACCATGGCGCAGACCGCTGTGATCATTCCGCACCCCTTCTCGACGTCATGGATTTCTTCGGTTCACCGGTGGCCACGGTCAGGGCGACAGTCGCCACGATCGCGACAACGACGGTCAGCAGCAGGGGCGGTGAGAACTCGGACGCGATCACCGCCCCGACGACAGCCACCGCGAAGGCGAACACAGCGAGCAGCCAGAGGGCCCGGGCAGCCGAGGCCCGATGTGTGATCTGGGCGACTGAGCCAGCGACGACCAGCACGGCGCCGAGCCAGAGAATCCAGATTGTCATGGTGTGGCGCGGATCCTTCCGACGTCGGCGGGCTGAAGTCTCGTGGAACAGGGTGTCATGCCGCCGAGTGGCCGAGCAGATCGGCGACGTCTGATCGAGTCATACCCTCGGTTGGGCGAACCGGCAAAGGTCGTCGAAGCGGCGGAAATGGGCGCACAACCGGGCCTCTGCGGCTGATCGCGCCGATGCTGTGTAAGGCCGTCAATGGGCGTCGTGGAAGGCCTGTGCGATCTCGGCGGGGATGCGGCCGCGGGAGGACAGTTCGTACCCCTGCTCGATCGCCCAGTCGCGGATCTTCTTCGTTTCTCCCCGCGGCCGCTTCGCGACAACGGGGTTGACCTGCCGGTCGGCGCGGTGTTTGCGGCCGCCGACTCGTGTGGAGTGGGCGATGTAGTACTCGAAGGTCTCGCGGAGTTCCTTCGCGTGCTCGTTCTTCAGGTCGATCACGTACTCGACGCCGTCGACTGCGTAGCTGATGCTTTCGCCGTTCTCACCGAAGACGGTGCCGTCAATGTCGTCGACCAGCTCTACTACGACCTTGCGTGCCACGGTTTCCACTCCTTGAGTTCTCCGGTACGGACCAGATGACAGTACTGGGAGTATCAGGAAACTCCCTGCGAGGTCCAGTGAGGACTATGGGTCGGAGAGGGTGACCGGTCTGACGCAGCGCCCTGACGGAACACGGTCACACTTCGACGAGTCCTCGGGGCAGGGTCCTTGCTGTTCGAGCATTCCAGACTTCAGACGCGTTGACCTGCGCAGATGGTCCATTTCTCGCGGAGGTCATGTAGACGGATTTCGTCGGTGATAGAATCGAACACATGTTCGACTACCCGGGTCGGGGTAGGTGCAACGCGGTAGGAGATCGGTTCTATGACGGCACACTCCTCCACCAGTACTGATTTCACATTGCGGACGTTGCCGAAGGCCGATCGTGTGGAGGAGCTGCGCCGTCAGATGGCGGCGATCCCGGGTCGGTCTGTTGAGCCGGCCACCCCGATGTCTTTGGCGGTTCCCGCGTCGAAACCGGCGGCGGCGAGCGCGGAATCGATCCTCCGTCTGCTTCCTGTGGCTCCGGCCTTCGCGAAGCTGTTGCCCAGAGGTGGCCTTCCGCGCGGCTCGGTTGTCTCGGTGACTGGTGCCCGCTCGGTTTTGGTGAGCTTGGTCGCGGAAGTAACCGGGTCCGGCGGTCACGCCGCGGTTATCGGGCTACCGCAATTTGGTCTGCTTTCCGCTGTGGAAATGGGTGCTGACCTGACGAAGTGTGCGTTGATTCCGGAGTCCGGTGCCGATTCGGTCGACGTCGCGGCGGTCCTGCTCGACGGGATGGACCTGGTGGTCCTTGGGCTCGGTGGGATGGCAGTGTCCCCCAGTCGCGCCCGGGCTGTAGTCGCGCGTGCACGCAGTAAGGGGTCGGTGCTGGTGGTGACCGAAGGACGGTGGGACGGTGCCGACGTCCGGATCGACTCGCGGGTGTGTGGCTATGACGGCCTGGGCGAGGGGCATGGCCGCGTGAAGGGTGTTCGCCTCGATGTGGAGGTAAGTGGCCGGGGATTCCGCCCTAGGAGCTCCCGATTGGACCTGGGGATCAGCAAGGGGGTGGTGGGGTGGAGTGAGTACACCGAGGAGCTGGCCGCCTCTCTGCAGCCGTTGCGGGAAGCGCTGTGAGCGGGCTCCCTGATTTCGAAGCTTGGTGCGAGCAGTGGCCGGCCACCCCGACATTGCGCCGCTGCGTCCCGCCTCGTCCGGTGATTGTCGAGATGAATCGTGCTCTCCCGCTTGCCAAACATGCCCAACGCCCCGATCGACTGCCACTGCGAGTGCTTGCCGGTGGTCTGCGGGTCGAGGGAACCATGCACGCGGAATTGTTCGCCTGGGTGAAATTGACCGATGGCCAGTGGCTGGCTTGTGTTTGTGTTCCGGCTCGATCGGGGGATGGACGAACCGGGCTGGATCTGTGGTTATGGGTGACCGCCGACGCGGTGAGTGATTGCGAGCCGCGCGCCGGCGACCGCTGATTCCCCTGGGATATCCGCCGGCCCGCAGACGATCTTTCGGCGGCGCCGGGTGGGTGTCGTCCCGCGTCCCCGGCACAGGGTGCGCCGGGGACGCGGGACGAGCACAGTACCCCTATTTGTGCAGGTCAGGCCGTATGCTCGAGGAGTCTAATTCGGTAGCGAGACTGACCAACTCGCTCGACTCTGGAGGATTTTCTGTGGCTGATTTGGCGACTGCTGTGACGGTGTTGGATGCGAATGGGCGGGCCGGTGTTCCGTCGTTGTTGATCTCGGGTCCGGGTATGGGTAAGTCGAGTCTGGTGCGGGGGTTGGCGGCGTCGGACGGGGTGCTGTGCGAGACGGTCCTCGGGTCGTTGCGGGAACCGGCCGACTTCGCTGGCCTGCCGGTGGTGCGTGAGCACGGGGTGACGTTGGAGGCTCCGGACTGGGCGAAGCGCATTCACGCCGACGGTGGTGGCTATCTGTTTCTGGACGAGTTGACGACGAGTCCGCCTGCGGTGCAGGCGGCGATGCTCGCGGTCGCGTTGGACCTGAAGGTCGGTGATCTGCAATTGCCGAAGGGAACGCGGGTGATTGCGGGTGCGAATCCTCCCGATTGTGCTGCCGGTGGGTACGAACTGGAAGCGCCATTGGCGAATCGGTTCTGCCATGTGGAGTTCACTCCGTCTGTTGACGAGTGGTTGGACGGTATGGCGACAGGGTGGGCCACGCCGCCCGCCTCGCGTGCGGTGGCGACGGACGAACAGCGCGTGGCGCTGGTGCGTAGTTCGATCACCGGGTATGTCCAGCGCAACCCGGAAGCGTTGGACGCGTTCCCGTCGTCGGCGGCGCAGACCGGGGGAGCGTGGCCGTCGCGACGCACGTGGGCGATGTTGGCGGCGGTGTTGCCGCATCTGCGTGACGACGACAACGCGGCGATCAATGCGGCGGTGTTCGGGCTGATCGGTGAGGGGACCGGTGTCGAGTTCCTGGAATGGCGCAGGAATGCCGATCTGCCCGACCCGGTGGCGGTGATCGAGAATCCGGAAACGGCGTTCGACTGGCAGTCTCGTCCGGACCTGGTGTGGGCAGTTCTGTCGGGTGTGACGGCGTGGGCTGCGGGGCGGGGCACTGTCGAGGCGTGGCGCAGCGCGTGGGGGCCGCTGATTGCGGCTGCGGAAGCGGGTGCACCTGATGTGGCGGGCGCTGCGGCGCGGACGCTGGCGAAGGCGCGGCCCGCCAAGGCTGTGGTTCCGGCTGCGGCGAAACGGTTCTCCCCGATGTTGGTGGCTGCGGGTCTGGTCGGTGAGGCGGCGTGAGCGCGGTGCGGGTACTCGAACCGGACGAGTTGCGCGCGTTTCGGTTGGCCCGGTTGGTCTCTGCCGAACAGATGCCGTACTTCATGCGGGCGTTGTTCGCGGCGCAGCCGGTGGCTGCGCCGGGGTTGGGCACGTTCGCGGTGGATGCGCAGTGGCGGTTGTATCTCGATCCGGCGCTGCTGGTCGGTGCGAACGCGTGGCCGGTCCCGGTGGCGGGTGCGGTCCTGTTGCACGAGGTTGGGCACTTGCTGCGGGCACATGCCGCGCGCGCGGAGTTCTTGCCGAAGCCGGTCGCGCACTTGGCGTGGAACTACGCCGCCGATGCGGAAATCAACGATGACCTTCTCGCGGCCGGTGTCGGACTGCCCGAAGGGGTGATCACCCCGGAGTCGTTCGGGTGCGCGTCGGGAGGCATTGCGGAGGACTACTACACGAACTTGGTAGATCCGTCTGCCCCTTCATCTCCGAACGCAGACGGCGATGGTGATCCGGGGTGCGGGTCCGGTGCGGGGTGCCCTGCTGTGCCCGGCGAGTTGGGTGCGGCGGGGAGTGAGGTCACCGAGGGTCTCGACGGCGCGGAGGCTGACCTGGTGCGGCGGTATGTCGCGCAGGCCGTTCGTGAGTCTGCGGGAAAGGGGCGGGGGAGCGCCCCGGCAGGATTGGCACGGTGGGCCGGTGAGGTACTGGCACCGCCGACGGTGGCATGGGATCGGTTGTTGCGTGCGGTGATCCGGCGCGTCTTGGCGGATCAGGCGGGGCGGACGAACTACACGTATTCGCGACCCTCGCGGCGCGGGATCCCGTGCATAGTCGCTCCGGCGATGCGCGGCCCGTCGATCACGGTCTCGATTGTGGTCGACACGTCGGGATCGATGTCGGCAGACGATCTGGATGCGGCGATGAGTGAGGTTGCCGGGGTGCTGCGGGCTGGCGGTGTGGCACGTGATCGGGTGCGGATTCTGGCCTGTGATGCGTCGAGCACAACGGCGCAGCCGGTTCGGTCCATCGCGGACGTGAAACTGATCGGCGGCGGCGGCACCGACATGCGGGTGGGTATCGAGGCGGCCAATGCTGCGCGTCTGCAGCCGCATTTGGTGATCGTCCTGACGGACGGGGATACGCCGTGGCCGGATCGCCCGTCGCGGTCGCATCTGGTGTGCGCGGTGATCGGCAGTGACGCGGCTGCGGGGCGTACACCGTCGTGGGCGTCGACGGTGTACGTGCCGGTCGGTGCGGGAGTTCGCGCATGAGCGCGGCAGGAAGCGGGGACCTGGTCCGCTACGCCGACCGAGTGTTGGCCGGTACTGGGATCACCGCCCACCAGGTCGCGGCGGTAGTGGCAGGTACGGCGACCGATGCGGCGGCGGCGGCGCTGCGCGCCGGTTGGCGCTGTGCCGCGAATCCGGTGCATGTGGGGAGCGACGAGGGACGGGGAGCGGCATGAGCGTGGAATGGTTCGACCTCGCCCAGCGGCTCTATGCCGCCGAAACCCGGTCGCCGGTCGCTCGGCTCACGCACACCACGTTCGTGCCGTCCACGGCGGCGCTGGCGGTGCGTGCGGTGGCACGTGGTGGCAGCGTCACTGTGGCAGTGGCCGGGTTCGAGGGCCGCGAGGAACGCGCCCGCGACGTGGATGCCCTGGGACTGTTAGCCGCACACGGTGGAACCATCGTGGGGCGCTGCGACCCGGCACCGTTGCTCACCGACGACATCGGCACCCTGCCTGCCCTGGTGACGCTGGCGCGGGCGCACGCACACCACCCGGACCCGCAGGTGGCCGGTGCTGCGGCCATGGTGGCGTGGTGGGCGGATCGGGCAGACCATCCCGGCACGTCGGCGGTGGTGAATCTGGTGGCCGCGTCGTCGGCGCGGTTCGTCCTCGGCACCACCCCGGAGGCCGAACGGTCGGCGACCACGTGGCGGCAGTGGTTCGGCATCTGCGATGACAGCGTCATCGGCTTGCATGAGTGGGCCGCGAAGATCAGTGGCGGACCGCTGCTGCCACTACTGGAGCCGATTCACGAGGATGACCGTTATTCGTGGGACCGCGCGCTATCGGCAGCGACGGCCGGGCATGACTGGTCGCGCCCGGACAACACCGCCAGCGCCGCCATGGGACTGCGCAGCCGATGCGATGCCGCCGACTTGAAAGCTGCTGCCCTGCTCGATGATCCGCTCTGGCGGCAACGCGCAGTCCATACCGGGCATGTGGCGGTCGGGGTGGCATCGGTGACCCCGCCGCCGAAAGGATCGCGTCGGCGCAACGCATCGCTGTCGGTGACCTGTGAGCGGCTCGATTCACGGTTGCGCGTCGGCTCCGAGGTCACCGGCTGGATGGGCACCCCAGCGGACAGGCCCTTCGAGCGGTTCTGTGTCGAGGTCACCTCGGCGCAGGTCGTAGAGGGAAAGTTGGTCCTCGGTCTCGGCTCGGTCGGCGCACACGCTCCCGCACCGGGAGCAAGGGTGTGTTTGATGCCGCAGCCGCCGTCCCCGCAGACGATGCGCGCGGGTCGGGGCCGATACTGGCGGCTCTACCGTGCCCGCCGTTCCTGGCTCTCCACCGGCCAAACACCGGTCGCTGCGCGGCGTGAGGTTCCCCTCGACGTGCTGATCGCGGGCGCAGAGGACTAGCCCCGGCAGCCTGCACCCCCACCCAAACATACTGTTTCACAACACCTTTAGTGAAAGGTCGCACCGTCATGCGCATCCTCGCCCCCCGACCCGATATCCTCAACCCGGCCCCCTCGAGCGCCCCGGCACCCAGGCCGAGCGCGCCGTCACTCACGCAGTGGCCGGGATCGCCGATCATGTCCGATCCGATCACCGCACGTGTGCTGTTCTCGGTGTGGTCGGGTGATCCCGCCGTTGTCGTCCCGTCGCCACCCGGCGCGGGCAAGACCCGACTGGTCGCCCTTCTCGCGGCAGCATTGGCACACCGTGCGGATCTGCGTGTCGGCATCGCGGCCCAGACCCGCGAACAGGCAGTGGAGATTGCGCGGCGCCTCGGCACCCTCACCGATCGCGCCGCTCTGATGTGGAAAGCGAAACCGCCGAAACCCGACAGCGGGCAGACGCCAGCGGTGTCGGGGCAGAAGGTGCGGTGGCCCGGTGAGGTGGGCGCGATCCTGATCGGCACGACCGCCCGATGGCTGTTCTCGGACCCCGACCGGGTCGGCGCCGACGTGCTGATCGTCGACGAATCGTGGCAATGCACCTACGCCGATCTGGGCGCACTCGGCGCCATGGCCAGGCAGGTGGTCTGTGTGGGCGATCCCGGTCAGATCGATCCGGTGGTGACCGGCGACGTGTCTCGATGGGACGGAAGCGATACCGCCCCGAACCTGCCGGGACCGATCGCGCTGCAAGCCGCTCACGGCGACGCGGTGGGCGTGGTTCGGCTGCGCCACACCTGGCGACTGGGAGCGGACACCACCGCCCTGATTCAACCGTTGTTCTACCCCGACCTGCCGTTTACCTCCCGCCGACCACCGGAGCACCTGATCGACGGTGGCGGAGTCGTGCTGCCCGAGCTGGCGCACCGTTCCGTCACGGTCTCCGGTGGCCCGTCCGATCCGGCGCTGGTGACCGCGTGCGCACAGCGGGCGCGGGAGCTGGCGGGCACGGAGCTGGTCACCGCCGAGGATCAGCGACCCATGAGCGCCGCCGATATCGCGGTGGTGGTTCCCCACGTGACGCAGGCGGCGGCGATCCGCGCCCTGCTGTCCGATTACCCGGACGTGCTGGTCGGCACGGCGAACTCTCTGCAAGGGCTCGAGCGTGCCGCTGTGGTGGTGTTGCATCCGCTGGCCGGATACCGCACCGCCGAGCCATTCAGCCTCGATCCGGGCCGCGCCTGCGTGATGCTCTCCCGCCACCGCGCCCACATGAGCGTCGTCATCGATGAGGCGAGCGCCGAGGTACTCGCCTACGCCGAGCCCTCGACCGCGCACGCCGCCAATACCGCCCTGTTGGCCGCGCTGCACCGCACTCCCGCTGTGTAGCAACCCCTCACAACGAAAGGGATTTAGGCAATGTCCGAGGCCACCGTGACCGAATTTCACGGCAGGACCGTCGGATATGGGCTTCGCCCCGCACCGTTGGCCCTGGGTGTCCGCGCACGGTGGGCAGCGGACGGGCTGATCACCCACCGCCCACATCGGCGGTACCGAACACCGGCGAGAGCGTCACGGTCGTCGGTGATCTCCGCCGCGATCCGAGGCCTCCGCGCGATGGGCGTCGACGGGTCGAGCCCGGCCGAGTGAGGGAGGTCTCGCCGCCGAGTTGTCCGGCACGGGCATAGAGGGAACTGACGGTCGGCTGGACGGTCTACGACCTGTTCGGCCGGCAGTCCCCGGCACCGAGAGGGCCGGAGGCCGACGGCCCGGACACATCGGGTCCCGCACCCTCCGGGGCGGGTCGCCCGAGATAGTGACGGCGGGAGTCAACGGCATTTTGTCGGCGACGTCCTCCCGGCTGCTGTCGGTTCTCAAGCGATCTGGCGGTGGTGCCCTGTCACGAGCTGCGGTTCGCCACATGTCTCGGTCATGTCTTCACCAACTCCTTGCGGATTTCCGAGGGGACAGACGCACCGCGTCGGCGCGGTGCATCACGTGGACCTGCGGTTCCGCCACTTCGAGTGAAGCGAGCGCCCTGGCTCAGGTACGGACAGGTCATCACCACAGTTCGCACGTTTTTTGATGCTATTGGTAGCGGGTGGCGCACGAATGGCTGAGTCGTTCAGGTGTCCCTATGATCGGGTGCTGTCGCATCACCCCACCCATCACAGGAAACGACGGCGCCGTCCCCTGCTGACTGTGTGGATGCTTGGACTGCGGTCGGCTCGAACGACAGAATCGCAAGGCCAGGAAGTCGGAGCCGGGGACGGAACTCATGGTGACAAGGTCCGGCATCGGGGTGAGTCAGATCGCGGACGGGCACGTCGAGCAGACGGGCCAGGGCTACGGTCTGTTCCCAACTTGGATAGTGGCTGCCCGCCTCCCACCGGTCGACTGCGGGTTCCTCCGCGTGGCAGGCGGCATCGACACCGGGGCCGACGTGACGGCCGGCATCGAGCAGATGGGTGATGTAGAGGGGCACCAGTTTGCCGGCCTTCCACAGCTCGTGCTCGTCGCTGTCCGGCTCGACAAACGGGCCCGTGACCTTGAAGTCGGCCGCGAACCGCGTGGCGCGCTTGAGATCGGCCGGTGATGTCGTCTCCATACGCCCGCCGATACGGGGCGGTCGAGTCCCGGTCGGTGTGACGGCGGGTTGGGCTCGGCGACGGAAGAACTTGAACATGGACGCTCCTGTGGTGTGGCGGTGGGTTGGGACGGGGTGTGTCCATTGGTCAACGTTTCTTCACTCGAAGTAGTGGGGGATTACTGGGTAGCTCGCCATCCTCGCCACATTCGATGAGAACTCGCAACCACACGCTCCGCCCTGGACCCGGTGACGAACACCGCCTGGACTCGAGTCATCGGCACGGCTCAACTGCGCAATCTCTACCAGCACCGAGGCATCATGCGCCACCCAGGCTAGAAACTGCCCCAACGCCGCGCCACCTATGTGAGAAACGCGCCATATCGGGCCGAGAACCGACAGCTGCTCGGCGTCGCACCAGGTTCGGTATGGGAGATCTGCGCCAACTGAGTGGGGAGCGTGGGGAGCACAAGGAAAAGGCCAGGTGAATGGGAGAAAAATACTCCCCACTGGGGTGGGGAGCAGGACGAAATTCGGGGAATTGTTGAAGTGAAAGACACCCGGTCTGCCCGCGTACGCACCGATCACCGGCATTGTAGGAATTCAGTAGTGATGTCAGTTGTTCATCACCGTGTCAACGGCGTGTCAAAAGTTTCATGTGCATGTCAAAGATGCAGGCTGAGCGTGTGGGCTGGTTGGCTGACACAGGTTCGTTACCCGCACGAGCTGCAGCGATCTGGTGACAGACGACGAGTCTCGACGACGTTCGCCTCTCGGATGTTCTCCTTGGCGAACTAGGGCATGTCTCCCAATAGTTTGAGCCATTCGACGATGCCGGCGAGGAGGAATCCAGCCCGGTAAGTCAGGGCAAGCTTGTCATACCGGGTTGCCACCGCTCGCCACTGTTTTGCCTTGTTGAAGGCCCTTTCCACCACGTTGCGGCCCTTGTACGACTCGGCATCGAAGTTCGGTGGCCGACCGCCCGCGCTGCCCTTGTTCTTGCGGTTGGCCACCTGATCGGACTTCTCGGGAATGACCGCCTTGATGCCCTTGCTGCGTAGCAGTTCTCGATTGGCCTTGGATGTGTACGCCTTGTCGGCACGGACCTCGTCCGGGCGCGTGCGGGGTGCGCCGCCACCGATGCGCGGCACGCAGATGCCCTCCAGGAGCGGGCCGAACATCGGGCTGTCGCCGGCCTGGCCAGGACCCACCAGCACCGACAAGGGACGTCCGTCGCCATCGCACGCCAGGTGGACTTTGCAGGTCAGCCCGCCGCGGGACCGGCCGATGCCGTGATCGACCGGTTCGTCAAGCAGATTCGTGTAATTCGGTAGATCCCCCTGTGTCACGCGCGGCGTTGGCGCCGTGCTGGTGCACCCGCACCACGGTGGAATCCACCGACACCGCCCAATCCAGGTCGCCACCGGCATCGGCCATCGCCGCCAGGGCTATGAGTACCCGATCCCACGTTCCATCCCCGGCGTAGCGTCGGTGCCGTTTCCACACCGTCTTCCAGGGGCCGAAATGCGCAGGTAGATCCCGCCACGGGAGCCCGGTACGCAGCCGGTAGAGCATCCCCTCCACCACGAGCCGGCTGTTCTGGAACTTCCGCCCCCGCAGCCCATCCGAACTGGGCAACAGCAGCGCAAGCAACTCCCACTGCTTGTCCGTCAACACCTCAAACCTATTAACAACGTCTGCCACAGCGAAGAGTCTGCAGCACAACACCCCAAATCATTGGGAGACACGCCCTAGTGCGGGTGCCTCCATCGGTAGTTGGCCAACAACCGGCCGCCGGAATGGAATCGGATCGTCAACAACACGGAGCAGAGGAAGGCGCGCGGACCACCGACCGACGCCGAGGATTTTGACAGGTAAATGAAATTTCGAGCAACACCGGATTCAGTCAACCCGCAGGTGAAAGCGTCGGACGAGTGACGGATCAAATGAATTCCTACAATCGCCGTGCGTGCGGGGGCTGTTGACCGAGGTGCCGGTGGGGCCGGCCAACGGGTTGGAGCAGGATTCGGTGGTCAGTTGCGACAACATCGTCAGTCACGATTGCGGTGTCGGCGTTGGGGCGTGGTCTCGGGTTCTTCTTTCCGTCGCAGGAGGTGGCCCTGTCCGAGGCGATCCGGGCCGCGTTTCGACCTGGAATGACCAATCCCATGGTGGGACAGCTGGCGCCCAGGCAGGCTCCGCGTCACCGCCAGGAGGTGTGGTGGTGACCGAGGGTTGAGGGTGAACGGTTCGCGCTGTTCGCAGCCGGTGGGGGTGATCGGGAGGCGATTCGCCCGTCGGGATGCGGGCCACATGTCCCCACCGGACAAAAATGGTTCTCATGGTGCTCGACCGCGGCCTTCTGCCGTCGATGATCCTGCCGGCCCCTGCCGTGGTGGGGCACCCGCTAGTGGTGTGTCTCGCAAATATATTTGGATTGATTCGATAGAATCCGTGCATGAGGAATCCGGTACCCGCTTTGCAGATTTCCGATGGGCAGCGTGTTGTGCTCGAGTCGTTGGCGCGGTCGCAGACGGGTGCGCACCGGGAGGTGGTGCGGGCCAAGGCGCTGTTGATGGCGTCCGAGGGTGTGGCCAACACGGCTATCGCGCAGGCGTTGTCGGTATCGCCGGGATCGGTGGCGAACTGGCGGACACGGTTCGCTGAGGATGGCATGGCGCGGTTGGGCGAGGTGCGCAAGGGTCGAGGTCGCAAGCCCTCGATCCCGCAGGAGAAGATCGACGAGATCGTGGACCTGACGCAGAACTACCGCCCGAAAGGCGAGACTCATTGGAGTTGCCGGACGATGGCCGAGTATGTCGGAGTCTCGAAGGACACGGTCCAGCGCGTGTGGTCCGCTCGTGGACTCAAGCCGCACCGGGTCGAGACGTTCAAGCTGTCGAATGATCCGCGATTCGAGGACAAGCTCGTCGACGTCGTCGGTCTGTATCTGAACCCGCCCGAGCGGGCGATCATGTTGTGCGCGGACGAGAAGTCGTCGGTGCAGGCCCTCGACCGGACGCAGGCCTCGCTCCCGATGATCAAGGGCCGCGGCGAGACGATGACCCACGACTACAAGCGTCACGGCACCACCACCTTGTTCGCCGCGCTCGACGTCCTCACCGGCACCGTGATCGGCCAGTGCCTGCCGCGCCACCGCCATCAGGAGTTCCTGCGATTTCTGCGCACCATCGACCGTGAGGTGCCCAAGGACCTGGAAATCCACCTGATCCTGGACAACTACGCCACCCACAAACACGAGAAGGTCCGGGCCTGGCTCGACAAGCATCCACGGTTCCACCTGCACTTCACTCCCACCTCCTCCTCATGGCTCAACCTCGTCGAACGTTGGTTCCGAGAGCTGACCGATAAAGCTCTGCGACGCGGGGTCTTTCACTCCGTACCGCACCTCATCGCCTCGATCGAGGAATACCTCGACGCCCACAACGAAAACCCCCGACCCTACGAATGGACCGCGACCGCCGAATCCATCCTCGCCAAGGTCGCCCGCGGCCGCGTCGCACTCGAAAAGATCAGCTAAATCAGAGACACACCACTAGCATTGATCGCATTGCTAGCAATGAGGCCGTCACATCCGGAGCGGCTGAATTTCCCGGGTGGGCAAGGGTGTTGCCCGCGCCCGGTCGCTGCCGGTCTGCTGTCGAGGTCCACGCCGATCCGACTGATTCGGTTCCGTCGATGAGGGATGTCTGCCCCGGTGATCTCACCGTGGGTGGGGTCCAGGGTGAGCGAATGGTCATCGCCGGATGCGCGTGATCGGCACACTGCGAATCGTTTACCGGGTGGGCGCGAGGCGTTCTCGTGCGGTGGCGGCGGCCTCGGCGACGGAGCCGTGATGGATCGGCCAGTGTCCGGGCAGGAGGATGTCGGCGGCCAACTCTCCGATGATGCGCAATGACTCGGCGGCCGCGCCGCGGTCGTGGTCGAACCACTGCGGCAGCAATTGGGGTCCGGAGACCGGTGAGGTCGGGTGCCCGGTGATCAGGGCGTCGCCGGAGATCACCACCCCGCAATCGGGAAGGTGGTAGATGGTGTGACCGGAGGTGTGGCCGGGCGCGAGAACGGGAACAGGCGCACCCGGGCAGGTCAGTGCACCTGGTACGGGCATCGGGGTGGGGGAGTCGATGCCGTATTTGGCCGTGCCACCAAGCCTGATCAGCTTGATCGCCCACGGCAGGACCCCGGGTCGCCAGATATTGCTGAGCACATCCCCGGGCGTCGCGACCTCGTGGCATTCACGGCGGGCGTGCGCGACCTCGTTGGGGTGCACCAGTACCGGTGCCCCGTAGGTGTCGGCGAGATACTGTGCGCTGCCGATGTGGTCGACATGCGCGTGGGTGATGAGCGCCGCCTCGATGCCCTGAGGGTCGCGTCCGATCGCTCGGATCGAGTCCTCGACGTCACCGCGCTGCCCCGGGTACCCGGTGTCGATCACCGTCACCGCGTCGCCGTTGGTGAGCAGCACCCAGTTGACCATCTCGGAGTGCACGAAGAACACGCCATCGGCGATTTCGACGGGCTTCATCGCGTGACCACTGCCGGCATGCCGAAATCGTGC
Source organism: Rhodococcus pseudokoreensis (assembly GCF_017068395.1). Taxonomy (NCBI): domain Bacteria; kingdom Bacillati; phylum Actinomycetota; class Actinomycetes; order Mycobacteriales; family Nocardiaceae; genus Rhodococcus; species Rhodococcus pseudokoreensis. Next base: position 117,085 of record NZ_CP070615.1, read on the forward strand.
GGCGCGTCTGTCGTGACCTGCGCGCCCAACGCCCATCGGTAGTCCATGCCGTCGTAGTCGACGAGCGTGTCGTGCACCGATCCGACTCCCATGCAGTCTCTCCTCCTGTGTGCTTACTCCAGCGGGCAGGGCTCGTGATCGAGGCGGCGAGGCGGGTTGGCGCGGTGGCGAAGTGGGTCGATCTGTCGCTGTGCCGATGGCCTTGTTGCCGTGTCAGTGCCGACGGCGGTGCAGGCTCCTCGACAGGGGCATATGTGGAATGCCATTGCGCTCAGCGGTTTCGGCGTGACTGGCTGGGGCGGACATGAGGAGTTCGTGGCCTCCCTGAGTTCGCGCGATGTGACGGTGGGCACTACACTCCACTTCGGTGGAAAGTTCCTTCTGCGACCTGCTGGCGTGCGGGTGCGTGGCTCCCGTTGCGATGTGCGGAGCACATGGTCGCCGGACGTGTAGATAGCGAATCTCAGGACGCGCAACGTGGGGCGGCGCGCCAGGGGGCCGTCACTGCGCGGTGCGGCGTTTGCGTTTGGGGATATCGGTGCGCGCGCCTTGGCCTGGTCTGTTGTGAGCCCATTCGATGATCTCGGAGCGCTTCCACAGTGGGGTGCGGCCGATTTTCTCCACCGGAGCGGGGGCGTGGCCGCGGGTGACATAGCCGCGGAAAGTACCGATCGCCATCTCGGTGCCGGTCTCCTCCTTGATCAGATCGATGACCTGATCGGTGGTGAGGCGGTGCGGGTTAGCCATCTGCGGTGTTCTCCATTTCGTCGACAGTGAGGGCGAGACAGTGGAGCCACGGCCGGCCGGCCGGCACGTATCGTTGGTCGCCGCAGTAGTAATCGGGTTGTGCGCGTTTCTGGTTCACGACTCTACAATGCGGTGCTGTAGTGACCGCAGTCTTGTCGGCATATCGTGCTAACAAGTGCGCCTCGAACACTGCATCGACACACTGTAAAGTGCATTTACCATTGAGGGCGGCCCTCGCCTGTTGCGCCAATCTATTCAAAGGGGCGCAATATATTTCCGCGCAAACGGGCATTGAGGCCTTGGTCGAGACGTTCCCTAGTTGGCTGTGGGATGGTGGGGGCCGTGCACGTTCGTCGCCGCCGACGCGTTTGGTGTTGAAGTTGCGGGAATCTGGGTGGTCTCATGCTCATCAGCAGGCGACTCCAGCCCGGTATTCGGCGCCTCGGACGGCGGATAGCCCGCCGCGGCGGGCACCGAAATCGATCCCATCGACGATCAGGCTGGCTGTTCAGTCAGGAATGTCATGACATCGTGCAGGTAGTCCTCGGGTCGTGAAACCAACAGCGAATGGCCTCCCGTCGCGTAGTGCCGCACTTCGGCGTCGGGATGCATCTGTAGCAGTCGCCCGACCTGTCGTTCGGTGATCAGCGGGTCGTCGTCCGACCGGATGAGGAGCGTTGGCCCCTTCCATCCCGGTTGTTCGAGCATCGCCGGCAGTCGCCCGATGAGGTCGAGAAATGCGTCATATCCGGCGATCGTGCGCGCGCGCCCGGCTTCGCCGTCGGTGGCGGCGTCGACTCGCTCCAGCCAAAACTCGAGGTCGTCGCTACCTTTCCAGGTGTCGCGCAGGGCCTGCCGTATCTGCTCACGCACCGCATCCCACGGGTTCTTTTCCAGCTGGGTGCGTTTGTCTACCAACCGCGGTCGGTCCTCCTCGCCGTAGAATCCGGTGCCGGTCAGCACCAACGAGCGCACCATGGTGGGTGATCGCCGGGACAGTACCTCGGCGAGCATTCCGCCCATCGACTGCCCGACCACATGCGCCCGATCGACATTCTCGGCGGCCAGCAGTTCTGTGACACCGTCGGCCAAATCGGCAAACGAGCAGGCCGGGGGATAGTCGACAGCGATGACCCGATAGCGCCCTTCGAGCGCGAGGCCGAGGTCTAGCCAGCCGATGCCGATCCCCACTCCGCCGGTCAGGAGTAGGACTACGTCTCCGGAACCGCCTGCGTAATAGCGCCAGTCGAATCCACCGGCCGGTCGACTGTGCACGGGGAACGCGGCCTCGAAAGCGAGGGCCTTGTCGGCTATCGGTGTCGACGGCACGGAAATCAACTCCTCCCGGCGAGGCGGCACTCCCGACCGCGACTCTACGCACTGTCTCACACCGTGGCCACCGCGCATGAACTGCGCAAGTGCGTTTCATGTATGACGATGCCGGGGTGCGCGACACCTCGTCAACACCTACCTCGGCATCCGATTCCTCGGCCCCGACATCGCCCGTGATCACCGGCCGCGGCGACGCGAACAGCCGGAGGAACTCTCCAAGGTCTATAGACCTACACCCTGACCCGCGAGGCGACGGAAAGCGGCGCGTCGCCGCCTTCCAGAACACCCAGCGCCAGCCGATCATGGAGCGCATTTTGCCGTGGGCGGCTCTGCGGGGCCAGCAATCCGTATCGTTAACTCCGACCTGGGCCGTCGGCCCGGGCGGGAGACAGTGATCGGCAATCAATTTCGCGGGCAGGTGTGCGCCCAGGTTCGAGTCAGGCAGCCGACGCTGTTGCGGGTTTCTTGGCCCCCGATGCACGCTCGGTCAGGAACGCGAAGGCCAGTCCGAGCACCAGCCACAGCGTCGCCTGCGTCGCGAGCGACGACAGGCGGAACTGCCACAGCAACACTGCGGGGAAGTCGTCGCCCACATTGTTGACGGTCGGCATCACGAGATATCCGATCGTCACCACGACGAGGAAGGTGACAACGGGTGCCGCGATCCGCACCGACAGGAACTCCTGCGCCGCGACGGCCTTCGACGCGAAGACCGATGCGATGACCGCGAGCAGGCCCAGCACGACGGCTGCCAGCCACAGCCACGTTCGCTGGGTCATCGTGTCGGGATCGCCGACCGCCGGCGGATTGGCGGGGTACTTGAAGGAACGGCACCGCCTCGATGGCCAACCAGGCCAAAGTCGCCAGCGTCAGACCGAGCACCGGACCCGACAGGCTGGTCACCCTGCGCGCGTAATGGGCGACGACAGCGAAGATCGCGCCCAGCGCCAGCCCCGCGAGGGAGGTGGCGAGGAACAGCCCGAAGCGCTGTCCGTTGCGGCTGACCAGTTCGTCTCCCTCGTCATGGGAGCTACTTGCTTCCACACCGCCCTGAGCGGCGTGGTCCTGGGCTTCCTGCGCGACTGTGGCTTCCTCGATCGCGATGGCCGCCTCGATGTGTGGTTCACCGAGTACGAAGGCGACCACCCCGGCCAGGATGCCGGCGATCAGACCGGCCAGCAGACCGCGGATGATGAGTTTGGCGAAGGAATCGGTCAGTGGCATGGCAGACCCATCAGGTGGCGCCCGTCGTGCATCAGTTCGTGCATGTACATCCCGCTGCGCGAAATCGCGCCCTGGTCGAATCCCACGAGGTAGAGAGCGAGCATCGCGAACAGAACGATATTCGCGAAAGAGATGACGGCGAGTCGGGTCGTGTCGACCGACGAGCCGGGTGCGTAGGCGAGTGCCATGGTTCCTCCTAGGATTTCGCGTCCCCTAGATCCAGGCGATGGCCGCCGCAGTGTCTGGCTGTCGAGGTGGCTCCCGTGAAGGACTACTCCGATTTACAGTGGCGCGACCGCTCCGGGATTGCAACGGATTCCTGCCGAACCATCGCTTTGTCCTGCGAACTTGTGCACCCGGCGGGCCGTCGTGTCAATCCGTCCGCTCGGCCGGACTCTCGGCTCGAGTTCGCCGCCGCGACGTCGAGAACGACCTCGAACTCGGGCAGCGGCGCACCGGATGTCACGGGCTGGTTCCGTGCTCCTGCCTGCAACTCCACGGGCCGCGGACCGGATTCCTCCTCGCCGCCTCGGGCGCTCGATCGGTCGAAGGGCAGGGTCGCCGTGTTCGTCGCATCGGGCAACTAGCCTTCAGCCGTCGTGTCGACGGCGGCGCTGACTGCGGCGTCGGAGTCCGCCACAAGGACGGTCGACGCCGTCTATCACGGCGGGGCGTGGATCACTGGTCCGGCAACTCGATGGAAAGACTATGGCGGAAGGTGTTGCGCGGATCCCATTTCGATTTGACCTGCTGCAGCCGCTCGTAGTTGTCGCCGAAATAGACTGTGTGCCAGGGCACGCCCGATGTGTTCCATTGTGGGTCGCGCAGATCGTTGTCTGGGTAGTTGATGTAGCTGCCGCCGTTGGCGTGGTTCGGCACCGGGACGCCGCCGGTGTCCACGTAGATGTCGCGGTACATGTTTCGGGACCACTCGAGATACGCGTTCTCTTCTGCGGGGTTGCGCCAGGATGCGATAAAGAACGCCTTCATGAACGAGTCGCGGGTCGGCATCGCTGTTGCGTCGGAGGAGCGGGCGTTGATCGCCCCGCCAACCGGGAAGAACTCCACTCCCGATTCGAGGCCTTGGAAGCGGGGGTCTGACAGGTAGCGGTGCAGCGTTCGCAACTGCTCGGGTGAATACGCCCGGCGCAGGTTCGCGCCCTTGTATTTGCCGCTCGACGGGGCCCGGCCTTTGGGTGCGGAGAGCCGCGACGACATGTCCAGAAACGGTCCTTCGGTGGCAGGCACGACAACCGGCGGTGGCCATACGCCGTCGAGGACTGCGGAAACGAACTCATCGTGCAAAGCCCGAGCATCGGGGAGATCGGCATCGAGCCGGGGGGTCACCTGGCAGACTCCACCGAGCAGCGGGCTGACAAACATCGGTGCATACAGACTCGCAAACCGGGATCCGGGCTCGCTGTTGTCCTCGAAAAACGCGAGGTAGTTCCCGACGAACCTGACGAAGGAATCCTCGCTAGCAGTCGGCAAGATGATCTGGCTTGTCATCAGGTTCGCCGGAGGCGTCGGCAGCAATCGAGCAGGGTCGTCCGACCCATCCGAGTCGTGCGACCGCAGCAGAAAGCGGGTCACCACTCCGAAGCTTCCACCCCCGCCTCCCGTATGCGCCCACCACAGATCGGCATTCTGTCCGTCGCGCGTCGCTAGAACGACCGAGGCTTTACCTGCGGCGTCGACCACGACGACCTCGACCCCATAGATGTGGTCCACGACGGAACCGAAGAGCCTCGACAGCGGCCCGAAACCGCCGCCGCTGGCGTGGCCCCCCATGCCGACGCCCAGGCAGCTGCCGCCGGGAATCGTCACACCCCAACCCCGGTATAGCTGCTCGTACACAGCCCCAAGCCCGGCGCCGGCCCCGACCGAAAAGGATCGCTGCGCTTGGTCGTACCGCACTTCGGCTTGCAGGCGCAGGTCGATGATCGCCTTCGTCTCAGGATGATCGACCAGGTCTTCGAAGCAGTGACCACCCGAACGAAGCGCAATACGCAGACCCTGATCGACCGCCCGCTGCACCGCGACCACCGTCTCGTCGGCGCTGGCCGGCACGAATATCTTCTCAGGACGAGCGAGGAAACGAGGGTTGTATCCCCGCTGGGTGAGCGCCAGGTAGTCCCGGTCTCCGGGGCCGATCTCCTCGAGATTCGACAGCTCACCGACCGTGGGCACAGCCAAGGCTCTCGACGGTCTACCAAAGGTTGCGACACCCCCCGCCAACGCGGCAGCACTGATCAATAGGCGTCGGCGGGACAGTCCGGACATCGCGTCATCGTAATCGTCTCGGGCCGCACCCGAAGTCGTATCGGAAGGAGGCGAACGACGTAACTCCTCGGGTATGGCGCTGGTGACACCGAATAGAGTTGGTCGACAAGGCCGACGAGAGTCCACCTGGACGGCGCTCGGGATCGACGCCCAGTCACGAGGACTCGTGCGGGTAGCAAGCTCGCCGAGCCGCCAATTCAGTCCTCGACCCCAGCGAATGGCCCACTCCAGGCCCGCGCTCCCACGGAGTCCGCACCACTCACCGCGGACGCGGGGTGTTTGGGGCTCCGCGGGCGTACTTCGGGTCGATCGGCGGTAGCTGCGTAGGCCCGAAGTTGTTCACGATCGGCATCATCGCCTTGAACCAGGTGCGCGCCGGCTCGGTGCCGCCGAAGAGGTTGCCGTCCGCGCAGGGGCGCAGGGGGCTGGTGCAGATCTGCCCGGGGGTCGGCGAGTCCCCGAAGACGTAGACGCTGCCTGCCAGGTTGTTGGTGAACCCGACGAACCCGGAGGACATATTCGATTCGGTGGTTCCCGTCTTCCCGGACATGGGCAGCGTCCAGCCTGCGCTGCTCGCGGCCGCCGCCGCGGTGCCGCCCGGTTTGTCGTCCTTGCTCAACGCATTGGCAAGAGTGTCAGCGAGACCGGGCTCAACGACCTGTTCGCACGCCTGCTGCGTGATGGACACCGGCTTGCCGTCACGGTCGACGATCGAGTCGATCGGACTCGGGGGGCACCATTTGCCGTGCGATGCCAGGGTGGCGGCCACGTTCGACAGTTCCAGCGGATTGATCCAGGTCGGTCCCAGAGTGAAGGAGCCCAGGTTCTGGTCCTTCTGCAGATCGGCCATGCTCTGCTCGCCGAAACCCGAGGTGTTCGGCTGGGTGTAGGAACGCATCCCGAGACGCACCGCCATGTCGACGGTAGGGGTGACACCGGTGGCTTCGAGAAGTTTGACGAAGGCGGTGTTCGGCGATTGTGCGAGCGCGTCCGTCACCGACAGGGACGCCGGGTAGGGGGCCGCGTTCTGCACGCAGTACGTCGCCGGCGGGCAGCCGGGGGCGCCGCCGTCGCCCATTCCTCTGGCGTTGTACCTGCCGGGGACGTCGAGGATGGCGTTGATGCTGAGACCCTTTTCCATGGCCGCGGCGGTGGTGAAGATCTTGAAGATCGATCCCGCGCCGTGACCGGCGAGGGAGTAGGGCAGAGGTTGCATGGTCTGGTCAGTATTGGTGTCGAGGCCGTAGTTGCGGCTGCTCGCCATCGCGAGAATCCGGTGCTGCTCCTGACCGGGCTGGACGACGTTCATCACACTCGCCACATCCTCCAGCGCGGGGTCGGCATAGGAGACGACCGACGCTTTCACCGAGTTCTGGACCGCCGGATCCAGCGTGGTCTTGATCAGGTAGCCGCCCTTGTCGATCTGGTCCCGGGACAGCCCGGCGTTCTCGAGGTATCGCAGCGCGTAGTCGCAGAAGAATCCGCGATCACCGGCCGCGATGCAGCCGCGGGGCAACGGGTTCGGCTCCGGGAGAACGCCGAGCGGAGCTTCCCTGGTGGTCCGGATCTCGGTGGCCCGGTCCGGGATGTTCGCAATCAACGTGTCCAGCACGACGCTGCGGCGCTCGAGCACTCCCTCCGGATTGGTGTAGGGATTCAGGGCGGAGCTGGACTGCACCATGCCGGCGAGCATCGCCGACTGCGCCAGATTCAAGTCCTTCGCGTCGACGTCGAAGTAGGTTCGTGCTGCGTCCTGAATCCCGAACGCGCCGTTTCCGAACGGCACCAGATTCAGGTAGCGGGTGAGGATTTCGTCCTTCGTCAGCTGCTTATCGAGCGAGAGCGCCATCCGGATCTCGCGGATCTTCCGGGCCGGTGTGGTCTCGATCGCGGCGCGGCGTTCGGCGTCGGTCTTGGCGGTGACGTGCAGCATGTAGTTCTTCACGTATTGCTGGTTGATGGTCGACGCGCCCTGCTCGACCTGACCGGTGGTGGTGTTGGTGAGGAACGCGCGCATCGTGCCCTGCCAGTCCACACCCTGATGCTCCGCGAACCGCTTGTCCTCGATCGAGACGATCGCCAACTTCATCTCGTTCGAAATCTGATCGCTGGGAACCTCGAACCGGCGCTGCTCGTACAACCACGCAATGGGATTGCCCGCCACATCGGTCATCGTCGTGACGCCCGGCACGACGCCCTCGACAAGTTCGGCAGCCGAATTGTCGACGGTGTCGGACGCACGGTTGGACACGTAGCCGAGGCTGCCCGCCAGTGGAAACATCACGCCGGCGAGCAGAACGCCCCCGATGGCGGAGCATCCGGCCAGCTTCAACACAGTCTTGGAGATCGACACGTTACAACCTCACTTGAACTTGGCCCCGGCAGAGGTCCAGGGGCAGATGATCGTGGTGGACCACACCGAAGAGATCGGTGGGCGCGTAGAAGTGACACGAATGAGTGGATCGGCAGTAGCCCTCTCCATATGTGCGGGGCGGAAGGTGTGTTCGAGTGGCGGGAGAGCTGGCCGCCCAACCAGTACTGCAGTTCTCCGTTGAGTCGCCGCGGTGCGGTCGGGAAACCCATATTCGAATCTTCACTGCACCGGAGCTCTCCGGTGGCACTCACTGGGCAGAAGGGGGCGAGGAGGTGCCAAGTTCTCCCGATGTCGACCTCGCACCGGGTGGATCGGAATTCAGACCCGAAGGCGACCGTGGGACAGGTCGGGGTGGACCTGTCACACCCTCAGCACACATGTGAGGCTCAGGACGGGCGCCGGCGCCCTCGCCGACGTGGATGCCCGGATCCCGGTACGAGATGGGGGTCCGGTGTCGCTGTCACCGGGCCACGGTGCCCTTCCCCGGGGCCCGAACTTCAGCAACAGCCCGAGTGCCCCGGCGAGGGCAGCAAGGCACAGCTGGAGATGGACGCCGCCCGCCGGCATCTGCCGATCCTCCTCGTCGGGAGGTAACGCCGTATCGGCGACACTAGCTGTATCCGCGGAGGCCACCCCGTCGACAACCGGGATCGCGGCGTGCGTATACGCGGCTGGCGGGTGGCCCACCTGCTGGGTGAGCAGTATTCCTGCGATTGAGGCCAGGGCCGTGATGATCAGCAGCAGATAGCGCAACCGCAAGGACGGGCGCAGACCACTCACTTCCCAAAGGTAGCACCGCCCACCGATGACTACTGGGTCTTCCGATGCGTTTCGTGACCACCCGATTTCGTCGTGCTGTGTTCCATCCGGGCGGTACAAGTCCCAGACCTGAGAGGTCACGGTGCAGTGGTGCGGCTCCTGCCAGGTCTCGAATTGAATGCCTTCTCCGACAGACTTTCCGGCGACTGTGCGAATGTCAGACAATCCCATCGTCCTGTGCGCGCAACCATGAGTCAGACACTGAGTTCAGGAAGTAGGGTCTCGGAGATGGGACTGGGTTCGATACCGATGGATGTGGTCGGGCGCCGAGCGGGTGCGGGACCCTGATCGGCCCAGGACGAAGTCGTGACTGTAGAGGGTGTCGGCGGCGCGCGGATGCGACCAAGCAGCCGGCACCGGTCGGCGCATTCCGATCCAGGCCCGCAAGATCAGACAAGTTGCGAATTCTTCAGCGGGTGTCGCCGTGCCCGCTCCCAGGGCCAGGTCAGCAGGGCCCACACGATCAGTATGAGCGTGGCCCCTGTCAGCAGGTACACCGGCCACGGACCCATCACGTCCAGCAGGGATGCAGTGGCGGGCTTTTCGTTGAGAAATCCGTAGTTGGTTCCGGCGATACTGTTGAAAATGAAGGTGGCAGTTGCCCACAACCCCGTGACCATGACCGCGATCCGGTAGCTGCGCCACTGGGGCCGCATCCCCCGGCCCCACGTCAGATAGATCGCGGCCCACACGACGAGCAGATGAATCCCCCAGAAGGCGAGAAACACGTAGTTAGGGAAATCCGGACTCTTGAGAACCGGTGAGATCAACGCTTGAGAACTCAGCACGAGACCCCAGTAGTACGTGAGCGCGAAAGGCCAATGTCGCTGCGACCACAACGCGTAGGCCCCAGCGACGGTCGCGAGGTCGGTCAGGTTCAGTGGTACCGATCCGCCGATGCTGGGTGGGATCAGTGAATAGATCAGCACCGAAACGTAGATTGCGGCAGTCACCGCCCCGAGGAAGCGGCCGAAACGCCGAGCTTGCGATTCGGTCTGCCTGCGTCCGACCCAGACCAGAAACGCGGAACCCATCACGAACAGGACGATGACAGCCCAGTGCGACGGGCCATACGCCGAGAACTCCCGTTGCGCAGAGTACATACGCCATCAACTCCGCAGTGTCGTCGCACATTGCTACCCGGGCGCGCCCCACGGCTCCTGGCGGACCCGCGATGGACGCACTCACACTGTTTCACAGACGCCGCCCTCGCCAGCAGTGGATGCTGCCCCTGAGAACCGTCCGAGTGACCGGATCGAGCGCCGCTTCTCGGCTCGCCGCACCAGCGTCGGCCGTCACCCATCGTGGTGGAACGCGGTCAACGGAGGTGGACCCCGCGATCGCTGCCCGAGGTGGAAGACGCCGGTCCAGCGCTCAGTTCTGCGCGCGCAGTGAGCCGAACAGGCCGTCCTCCTCGTCCTTGGGTCCGGCCGTGAAGTACAGGGCGTTGCTGTCCCCGAGGCTTTCGCCGTTGCCGAAGAGCAGGCCCCAGATCCCCTCGATGCCGATGGGATTGCCGTCGGTATCGTGGATGTAGTCGACGAATTCGCCGGTGGCGTCGTCGAAGGCCAGGATGCGTCCCGCCCCCGCGAAGTTGGCGACGAGCACGGTGCTGCTCAATGGACCGAAGTCGTTCGGGGCGACGGCGACACCCCATGGTGCGTTGAGCCGGCCACCGTCATCGAAGACCCGCGCGAGGTTTCCCGACGCGTCGAATTCGGCGATTTTGCCCTTCGCCGGTGTGTCTGCCGTCGCCGCCTCCTGGTCCTTGTCGAGAGATTCTTCCTCTCCGGCGTCGAAGGTGTTCGGGTCGCCGTCCTCGGGTGACTTCGTGACCGCGTACGTGACGAACACGCGGTCGCCGACCGTGGCGATGTTGAACGGGGCGGGATCGCCGGGGCGGGTCTGCCTGCCCTTCGCCGGATCGGCCGGGTCGACGGGGGCACCGGTTGCGAATGGATTTGTGAATCCTTGTGTGGGAACGAGTGTCCAGTCCTTGGTGAACTGTCGGATCTGCGGCGAGTTACCGAAGTCGGCCGCCCACAGCGTCTCACCCCCGGCGGGTGAGATCGCCAGGCCGAAGAAGGCCATTCCCTGATCGGCGCCGTTGAACACCTCTTTGGCGGGGCCGTCGCGCCGCACGATCTGCCCGTCCGGAGCTTGCTCGGTCCAGGCCGAGAGGGTGCCGGAGTCGGTGGCGAAGATGAACCGTGACGATCCGGTGAGCATTTGCTCCCGACCGTCCACGGTGACCGGTTGATCGCCGACGGTGAACACGTTCGACGTGATCGGTGCGGGGTTGAACACCACCCCCGTTATCTTGCCGATGCTCGCGTCGGTGGTATTCGAGTCCGCGCCCGGGACGGTGACTTCACGCAGGCCGTCCTGGGACAGCTTCTGCACTGCGGGGTCGGGCGAGGCGGACACGTCCCCGACGAACTGGAACGATGTGCCGCCGGCGCCGACCCAGAAGTGTCCGCCGGCACCCTTCGGGCGGTTTGCGATTCCCCATGCATTGACCATCGCCGGGAAGGTGAACGGTGCGCCGTACTCGTCCGAGTTGGCAGCCAGGTTGGTCTGGACGTAGCGGTTGCCCGACATCGCGTCGGCGGGCTCGGTGGAGTCGGTCGTCGAGCACGCCACCGCTACCGACAGCGTGAGGGTGAGCACCGCCGCCCGCGCCGCACCCGAACATGTCGTCGTCATGGGTTTCCTCTTCATCGGAGAGAAGGCGAGCCAATATTAGGGAAACCTAGCCTGAGTCGACGTCATCCACAATGAGGAGTCCGCCGAGGTTCCAGCCGACCCAAAAACTACCCTATGTAGTATTTCGGGCATGTCCGGTATCCCGCCCCGTTCTCGGATGTGTACGCCGTTTCAGGCTTTGGCACTTCGCTTCTCGCTCTCACCCAGGGCGTTGCGGTGGGCGACGTCGAGCGCGCTGGCGATGAGCACGCTGATCGTTCTCGGGGGAGCGGTCGTTCGGGTGACAGGCTCCGGGTTGGGGTGTCCGGAGTGGCCGGCGTGCACGACCGAGTCGGTGGCGCCGACGGCGGAGACGGGTCTGCACGGGACGATCGAGTTCGTCAATCGGTTGTTGACGTGGGTACTTTCCGCATCGGTCGGATGGGTCATCCTCTCGGCGCGTCTGCAGGAGGCTCCTCAACGTGCGGTCCTGCGCTCGGCGTGGTTGCAGTTCTGGATCGTGGTTCTCAATGCCGTGCTCGGTGGCGTCACCGTGTGGATGAATCTCAATCCCTACATCGTGGCGGCGCACTTCCTCGCGGCGCTGCTTCTGCTGACCGCGGCGACAGTGACCTGGGAGTGGGTGCGCGCCGGCGAGGATGGAGAACCGGTGCCGCCGAGAGCGTGCACGTTGGGCCGGTGGTTGATGCTCGTCAGTGCGGTCGTGGTCGTGCTTGGGACGCTGGTAACCGGATCGGGGCCGCATGCCGGCGATTCGAGCGAAGTTCCCCGGATGCCGCTGAACTGGACGGGTGTCACCGTGGTCCACGGTCTCGCTGCAGCGCTCCTCCTGGTCTTGAGCCTGCTGCTCTTCCGAACGCTGCAGGGCGGTGGTGCCAGAACCGCGCGGAGGCGAGTGGGGTTCTTCGTGGCCGCTCTGCTGACGCAGGTCGCGTTCGGCATCGTTCAGAGTGTGACCGGTCTTCCGGCAGGCCTGGTCATCGTGCATGTATTCGGGGCGGCGTTGATGTGGGTCGGGGCGGTGCGCGTCGTGCTCGCCGTCGCGGTACCGCCTCGCGGCGCCGCCGGTGCTGTAGGGGGCCGCCCAATCCTCGATGCCGGCCTGGGTAGCGCGGCGGGAAGCATCGCAGAGAAGTAACTACTCGGGACCGTCGAGCCGCGGCACCGGTCCCGGCAGCACCATGTACCAGGAGATGGCGGCCGCGCCTGACCGGGCTCGCGGCGATACGGACGCTTCAGCGCAGGGCACTGCCGGCCTGCCAGGCATCCCATGGCACGCTCCAGTCGCCGTTCTGCCACAGCTGAAGTGGTTCACCTCCGGTATTGCGGACCTCGACCACGTCTCCGGGCAGGGAGAAGTCGTAGAACCATTGCGCATTGACGCGGCTGAGATTCAGGCATCCATGCGAGACGTTGGTGTTCCCCTGGGCCCAGACGGTGTCCTCGAGTTCGTGCAGATAGATCCCGTCGGTACTGATGCGAGTGGCGTAGTTGATGGATTCTTTGTAGCCGAGCCGGGAATTGACCGGCAATCCGTAAGTCGAGGAATCCATCACCACCGGGTTGGCCTTGTCGAGGACCGTGTAGATGCCCGGCTGAGTCCAAAACGACAGAGTCTGACCGTTGATCACTTCGGTACCACCCATTCCCATCGACGTCGGCATGGTGCGGACGACCTCGCCGTTGTTGGTGACGGTGACCTGTTTGGTGGTGTCGTCGGCGACGGAGATGTGGGCGTCCCCGATGGTGAACGAGGTGCTCGCGTCTTCCTGCCCGAACAATCCCTCCCCGAGGGGCACGCCATAGACATTCGCGCGGGCGGTGACCCGGGTCCCGGGCGCGTAGTAGTTCTGCGGGCGCCAGTGCACATTCTGATCGTCGGCCCAGTACCACGAACCGTCGACCTTCGGTGAGGTCTCCACGCTCAACGCCCTCTCCGCGGCGGCACGATCGGTGATCGGTTCATCGAAGTGGGTGACGGCGACGATGCCGACCCCGAATGTGCCACCGTCGGTGAGGAGATTGCCGCCCGAGGTGACGAACGATGGTTGGGTCAGATTGTCGGGCTGCACAGTCGAAAAGGTGCTGGTCCGTTCGCTGCGTTTACCGTCGGTGTTCGTCGCACTGATCACGAGCGTGTAGGTCTTGCCATAACCCAGCGGCCCAACCGGTTTCCACACGAGGCGGTCGGGAGTGAAGATTCCGTCGACGACCTTGCCCTCGTTGTTGGTCATCGTGACCGATTCGAGTGCCCCGTCGCTCGTTTGTACCGACACTGGAGCCACCGGGTTGACCCCGCTCGCGCCGTCAACAGTCGTCACGGTGATAGCGGGCCCGGCCGTCGGCCCCGCGCTTCCGTCGGCGGTGGACGGCTCTGATCCGGCGCATCCCGCTAAGACCGTGATGAACAGCGCGAGGGCAAGGAGTGGGGCGAGTTTGCGGAAGCGGTGACACTGCATGGGTCCTCCATACCAATTGATGTGGGGCGGCAGCTCGAACGCGCGGCGCGACCACCACTCATCCAACCAGGCCGATGAACTCGCCGGATCCCGCGAGTCGCCCGTGCGCGACCTCTCACGCAGGGCTGAGCGCGCGGAGCGGGTACCGGTCGCCTTAGAAAAACTATGTAGAATAGTAGTTAAGGTGCGGTTCACTCTGGTGCCGCACCAGTACTCCTTCGACCGGAAAGGCGTTGCTGCTCAACGGATATCGACCCCAGTGCTCGCCCTGCACCCACCATTGACCGACGGTGACGCGGGGCGATGGTGTCGTGTCTTCGAAGGAGGGCCGCCGGACGGGCGCGCAAAACCATCTACACGAGAAGGAGTACGCGATGAGCGTCGGTTCATGGAAGAACTTATTCGGCAAGGGCAAGGACGCGGTGTCGCAGAACGCGGACAAGATCCAGTCCGCCATCGACAAGGCAGCGATCGCGGCCGACAGCAAGACCAATCGCAAGTACAGCGGACAGATTCGCAAGGTGGCGGACGCGGCCAAAAAGGCTATTCCCCCAAAGAAATAACCCCCGACCTGCGCTCCGCGCGGAGGGGGCGTCGCTCGCTGCCTGGTGCCAATGGGAATCCTGAGAATATCGGGATTCCTGTTACCGGAGAGGAGAAAGTCCACTACCGTTACGGCGTGTCGACTTGACTAACCCCTAATTCTCGCCTTCGTTGCCGGTCGCGTCAGCGGCCCGACGGCGGACGCGGGGCCCGCAGGAAGGCGAGATGATGCGCAGTACGAACGATCATGGCGTGATCCGCCGGTTTGCGCCGATGCTCGTCGGCGCAACCTCCGTATTCGCGGCGGTCCAGTTCGGGGCACCACCACCGTCTGCCGCGGACCCACAGGAGACGTCCCCGACGCCCTCGGCGTTGGCCACAGCGGTCGCGGACGCACTGACCGAGGTAGCCGATCAAGCCGATCCCGCAGTCACCGTGGTGGATCCCAGCTTGTGGCAGACGGTCGCGAACATCACGATGACAAGCCTCACGGACGTCTCGCAGAGCGGCGGCGCCGACGCGACCACGCAGTCTCGGCTCGCCGAGTGCCTGACGGCATGGTCCGCTCAGGGACGACCCGACGGGAACGACGCCCTCGGCGCATGCGCCGGTGAACTGATCAGCGTGAACATCAATCTCGCGCAACGCCTTCTCACCGCACTCGCGGCCGAACAGGACGCTCCGTCGCCGGAGGCTGAACAGGACGCTCTGTCGCCGGAGGCTGAACAGGACGCTCTGTCGCCGGAGGCCGAACAGGACGCTCTGTCGCCGGAGGCCGACCCCGCATTGGAGGCAAGCACACCCGAGGCAAGCACACCCGAGGCGGCCGACCCGACCGGTGAGGCCGGGGATTCCGCCGCAGCCACCGGGGAAAGCTCTGGAGAAACCACCGAAACCACAACACCCTCAGAGTCAGGTACGGGGCCGGAGTCCGACGCATCGGAACCGGAGATCATGCCGGAGGGCGCGAGCCGATCCGCCCAGGAGTCCGATCCACCCGTGCCGGGAACACCACCGGACGGCGCGACCCAGGACGACCCGGAGTCCGGCGCCAGCGGGACAACCACGACGGACGTACCAACTACACCTGCCCCCCGTACGTGGAACCGTCCGAGCGCACGGGGGTTCGTGGCCCCCACATCGGGCGATGTCACCTCGACGCTGGGGGATGGGCGTCAGCACGGGGGGATTGACATCGCGAACACGCTCGGCGCCCCGATCGTCGCCGTCGCCGATGGGGAGGTCATCAGCGCCGGGCCGGCACAGGGGTTCGGGTTGTGGGTGCGCATCAAGCACGACGACGGTACGGTGACCACCTACGGGCACAACAACGACAATTTGGTATCCGTCGGGCAACGGGTCAAAGCGGGTCAGCGGATCGCGACGATCGGAAACCGAGGGAACTCGACCGGTCCGCACCTGCACTTCGAGGTCGAGTCACCCACCGGCGATGAGATCGATCCCCTGCAGTGGCTGACAGCGCGGGGAGCTGCGATTGTCGGTCTCGACTGACCCCACCCTATCTGGTGGTGCCGATCGTCACCGGGCTCGTCGCGGTGGATGCCGATCAGCCGCAGGAGGAGAGTCAGTCGTGTCGGCGCAACTCGCCCACCGGCCGACGTCGCCGACCGCCCTAAAACTATGCGGAGTAGTAGCCGCGGTACCCTCTCGGGGTGAACTCACGGTCGGATGTCGTCGCGCGGATGCGCGGCGCCCTCGTGGGTTCAGTCTCCGGTGCGGTCAGCATCGCCGCGCACGGCATCGGCGGCGGAGGAATGCCACCGAGCGAGAGCGCGGTCGTACTGCTCATCGCGGTCTGCGCCGCGGTCGGAGCGATGGTGTCCGCGATCCGGGTGAGCAGTCACCGCACGGCCTTCGTCGTGGCGGTGCTCGCGGCGGGACAGGTTGCCGGGCATGCATCGTTGGCGGTGGCTACCCATCACTCCCATGGCCTCCAACTGTCCGCATCGATGATCGCCGCTCACGTCGTCGCCACCATCGTTGCGGCAGGGTTGATCCGTTCGGCCGAACGAGCGTGCCTGATCGCCCTGGCCGCGTTGTCGCGGATCGTCTTGATCGTGTTGGCGCCGCGTCCGGTCGATACCGGCACGTGGACGGCGACCCCGGTCTACCGCGCAAAACTCGCCCTGTGGCTGCTCGTCAACGCCACCGCTGGAACCCGCGCCCCACCCGCCCTAATCTAAGCGGTCGACGTGCCCGGCTCGGATGATCCGCCCGTGCACGATAGCGGCGGCCGACTCGTCGGCGCGCTGGCCGCATCTCCCTTAACCGCCTGCCCACCACATACGCCGTGCGTATGCGTAGTCAGGCGTGTCCAGATCACGGCCCCCGGGCTTCGCCGTACGAGCGAGCCCGTGGTCGGTCACGCCTTTCGGGCTGCATCCGCACCTCGGGGAACTCCCTGTGGTGACGCGCGCGTCACCACAGGCGGACCTTGCAATGGTGTGCGTGCGGCCCTGACCTCACGAATCGAGATGGTCATGTCCGTTCCCGAACTCGACCGCGACGCCGATGTCGCGCGTGACGAGCCGTCAGCGGCACGGGATCCTTCCCCACCGCGCGGTTTGCGCCCGATGATCCTGCGGCTGCACTTCTATGCCGGCGTTTTCGTGGCACCGTTCCTGGTCGTGGCCGCTGTCAGCGGCGGGCTCTACGCTCTTGCACCGTCCCTCGAACAGCTCGTGTACCGCGACTACCTCGCCGTCGAACCGACAGGACCGGCGCTGCCGATCACCGACCAGGTGCGCGCTGCACAACAAGTCCGCCCCGACCTCGAGCTCGCGGCGGTGCGCCCCGCCGCGCAGCCCGGCGACACCACCCGCGTGCTGTTCACCGATCCGGGCCTGGGCGAGTCGGAGCGACGCGCAGTCTTCATCGACCCGGCCACAGCGCAGTCGCGGGGGGAGCTGGTGGTCTACGGCAGTAGTGGCGCACTGCCCGTGCGCACCTGGCTCTCGCAGTTGCACCGGCACCTGCATCTGGGTGAGCCGGGCCGCATCTACAGCGAGCTTGCGGCCTCGTGGCTGTGGGTCATCGCCCTCGGCGGGGTGTACCTATGGGTACGGCGTTACCGCACTCACCGACAGCGCGATGCGGCCGCCCGATTGTGGGCACTCGACCGCGCAAGTCGAGGACGGCGCCGTACCTTGAACTGGCACGGCGTGGTCGGCATCTGGATCGCTGTCGGTCTGGTGTTCTTGTCGGCGACCGGGCTGACCTGGTCACGGTATGCCGGGCAGAACATCACCGACTTGCGCAGCGCACTGAGCTGGACCACCCCCGAACTTGATACCGCACTCGGATCCAGTGATCCCAGCGCCATGGCGTCCGGCGGTCATAACGGTCACGGCGGAGCATCCATGCCGCCGTCACCCGAGCAGATGGCACCGGTCGACATGATCGTCGGCGAAGTCGACACCGTACTCGAGGTCGCGCAGGCAAGCGGCATCAACGGTGCCGTCGAGGTGTCGATCCCCGCGGATGCTTCCACCGCGTTCACCGTCACCCAGACCCGCCAGCCCTGGCGGTTCTCGACCGACTCGATCGCCGTCGACGGGGTCAGCGGCCAGGTCACCGACCTGTCGCGGTTCGCGCAGTGGCCGCTGGTGGCGAAGCTGTCCTCCTGGGGCATCGCCCTGCATATGGGTGTGTTGTTCGGGCTACTCAACCAGCTGGTGTTGGCGGCGCTCGCGGTGGCGTTGCTGACCGTCATCGTGCGCGGCTACATCCTGTGGTGGCGTCGCCGCCCGACCCACGAACACCGGTGGGGCCCGCCGCCGAAGCGAGGCGTCCTGCGCGGCGTCCATCCCGCGGCCGCGGTAGCTGTGGTTGCCGGTGCGATCGCGATCGGATGGTTCATCCCATTACTGGGGCTGAGCCTGATCGCGTTTGTGCTTGTCGATGCCACCATCGGCGCCCGCGCTCGCCTACGCAGCCGCCGCGAAGCCAGCGGACAACGGCTCTGATCGAAGTCCGCGTCACCGGCAGAACTGCCGAACCCGGTGCAGGGCAACACTCTTTCCCCCGTGTGGCGCCGGGCGAGCGGCGCTGTGAGACCACGCGACGCGATTCAGCGCGTCCAGCATTGATGGAGAAGACACAAAGATGACCAGATCGTCCCTTGGTTACACCCTGACTGCCGGCGCAGTATGCGTCGGCCTACTGGTGGCCGGATGCAGCTCGTCCCCACAAACGCCGTCGGCGACGCAAGCCGACTCGGTCACGGTGACCGATCAGTGGGTCAAGGCCGCCGATAGCGGCATGACCTCGGCCTTCGCGGAACTGGCCAACACCGGCCGCGGCGACGTGCGCATCGTGTCGGCGAGCAGCCCGGCCTCGGCCCGGATGGAATTGCACGAGATGGCCCCGGGTGAAGGGGGGTCGATGGCCATGCGGCAGAAGCCGGACGGGGTCGTCGTTCCGGCGAACGGCACGCACAGCATTTCACCCGGCGGCGACCATCTGATGCTGATGGATATCACCGCGCCGTTGACCCCCGGCACCATCGCCACTTTCACCCTCACCTTCGAAGATGGGTCGACCACGAGTTTCGATGCCGCTGTCCGGGACTTCTCCGGCAACAAGGAGGAGTACCTGCCGACTGAGGACGAACCCGCCGAGGGCGCGTCCGCGACCACCTCCAATCACGGTGGCTGAGTGCGAGAACCCCTCGAGTCGCGGTGTGAGCCGGCGGCGTCTCCTCGGCGGAGGCGCCGCCGCGCTCGGGGCGACCGGACTCGGATGGGGAATACACGCGGTCGCGGAGCGGGTCGATCCCACGGCGGCCATCGACGGCGGGCTGACCGAGCCGTTCTTCGGGACACATCAGGCTGGGATCGCCACCCCCGTGCAGGCGCACGCCCAGTTCGTCGGGCTGGATCTGCGTCCGGGCGCCAGAGCGGCGACCCTGATCGGCATCCTGAAGGTGTGGACCGACGACGCCGCCAGACTGGCGAACGGTGCACCGGCGCTCGCCGACACCGAGCCCGAACTGGCTGCCGCCCCGGCCCGGCTGACTGTCACGATTGGGCTCGGGTCCGGCGCATTCGCCGCCGCGGACGTGGTCGGCGATCAGCCGCCCTGGTTGCGGCCACTGCCGGCGTTTCCCATCGACAAACTTGACGACGGTTGGGGGCAAACGGATTTGCTGCTGCAAGTCTGTGCTGACGATCAGATGGCAGTCGCCCATGCGGTGCGTGTTCTGTTGAAGAATGTGCGCTCACTGGTCACGGTGCGGTGGTCCCAGCACGGGTTCCGGCACGCCCGCCGCAGCCACCCCGAAGGCACCACGATGCGGAACCTGATGGGGCAGGTCGATGGCACTGTCAATCCCGACCCTGCGACGGACTTCGACGAACTGGTCTGGGACGACGGCGCGGGTGTGCCGTGGCTTGCAGGTGGCACCTCGCTGGTGCTGCGCCGGATCCGGATGGAACTCGACACCTGGGAAGAAATCGACCGTTCCGGAAGGGAACTGATCGTCGGTCGCACGCTCGATACCGGGGCGCCGTTGACCGGCAGCAGCGAGAACGACGCTCCGGACTTCGCGGCGACCGATCGATACGGAATTCCGGTCATCCCGCCGTCCTCGCATATTGCGCGAGCCCAACCCTTCGGCGACCGCGAGCGTTTCCATCGGCGCGCCTACAACTACGACGATGCACCCGGGCCCGGGCAGACCTCGAACTCGGGGCTGATCTTCGCCGCCTACCAGCGTGACGTCGACGCCCAGTTCCGGCCCGTCCAGCAGCGGCTGGCCGAGTTCGACGCGCTCAACCAGTGGACCACGCCGATCGGGTCCGCGGTCTACGCGATTCCGCCGGGAGTGACCTCGGTAGAGGACTATCTCGGGAGCAGCTTGCTCGACGGCCGTACCTGAGCGTCGGCGCACGGCGCTCGGCCCTGCAGCGCCCGGTCATCACGAACAGGAGGTGGACCGCGCGGACCGGCGGTTTCCTCTGGTGCAGGAGATTTGGGCGTGTCATGTGGAAGCTCCGGCCGGTACCTGACATGCGGGCCGACCGGAGCTTCCGGGACAGGGGGAACGGCTACCAGGGCAGCTCCTCGCAGCGTCCCGGTCCCTGTGCGGGTTCGACCTGCAAGGTGGCGTGTGGGAGGTCGAACTTCTCCGCCAGCAATGTCTGTGCCGAGGCAAGGACCGACGCGGGGTCGGCGTCGGATTCGGTGGTCAAATGTGCCGAGGCCACCTCCATGCCGCTGGTGAGTGTCCACACGTGCAGATCGTGAGCGTCCTGGACCCCGGGCAGTGCGTTGAGCTCGCGGGTGATCTCGGGGATGTCGAGCCCCGACGGGGCATGCTGGAGCAGGATCCGCAGCGCGTGTCGCCCGAGGTTGTATGCGCGGGGGAGTACGAACAGTCCGATGGCGACACCGATGACCGGGTCGGCGTAGCGCCACCCGAACAGCAAGGTCACTAGGCCACTGATCAGCACGCCGACCGAACCGAGCATGTCTGCCATGACCTCGAGGTAGGCGCCGCGCACGTTCAGGCTTTCCTTCGCCCCCGACCGCAGGAGCAGGAAGGCGGCCACGTTCATCACCAAGCCCACAATGGCCACGATGGTGACCGGCAGGCCCGGCACCTCCGGTGGATCGGACAGCCGACCGGCTGCCTCGTACAGCACCCACCCGGCCACGCCGAACAGCAGGATCGCGTTGAACAGGGCCGCAAAGACTTCCGCCCGGTACAGGCCGAACGTGCGATCCGGCCGGGCCGCTGCGCGTTGTGCGAGCAGGATCGCGGTCAGTGCCATCAGAATGCCGAAGACGTCGGTGAATACGTGTGCGGAGTCGGACAGCAGCGCCAGTGACGACGTCGACAGGCCGACTACGACTTGTGTGACGAAGGTGACCAGTCCGAGCCCTACCGCGACCCACAGTCGCCACACATGTTTGGCCGATGCGCTCGTTGCGTCGGCGGGCGAGATGCCGTGCCCGTGCCCGTGGCCATGCCCCATGAGCGTTCGTCCTTCCGTTCGGATGTCGATTCAACCTTATATTGTCATATGCGCATGTATATACGCGAGTGGTTCGCGTGCGTTCAGGGTGAAATTCGCATCCGGACAGCCCACTACTATCCTCCATAGTATTTCGGCGACCGTGCGCATGTGTGGTGAGCCGGGCCGACAGGAATTCGATGAAGTAACCAGGAAGGCCTTCTCCGCGTGAGTGCAGTGGACGACGTCGACGCCCGACCCGGCGACCGTGGACGCAGGCGCGCCCTGCCGCAGCTGCTCGGATGGGCGGCGCTGGCGGGCATCGTCGCCGCGGGGCTGGCGCAACTGTCGGCCTCGGAGGTGCTGCGGTTGCTGGGCCTGCCCGACCCGGGGGCGATCACCACCTACGGCGTGCCGGCGGTCATGGCGTTCGGTGAGACGGCGGCCGTCGTCATGGTCGGCTCGCTGCTGCTCGCGGCGGTCCTGGTGCCGCCGCAATCCTCCGGGGTCCTCGATGTGGACGGCTATCTGGCGGTGCGCACCGCCAGTGTGGCTGCCGCCATTTGGGCGGTCTGCGCGGCACTGTTGGTACCGCTGACGCTCTCGGACAGTTCCGGTCAGAGTCTCGGCACGGTCTTCGCCGACCCCGGACCGTTCTTTGAAGCTGTCGCCGACCTCGAGGTCCCAAAAGCGTGGGCGTGGACCTGCCTGATCGCTGTGGTCGTCGCGGCCGTGTGCCGGCTGGTGCTGCGCCACAAGTGGGCACCGACCCTGCTCCTATTGGCCGTCGCGAGTCTGATGCCGCGTGCCCTGTCGGGTCACTCGGCGTCGGGCGGCTCCCACGACATCGCCACCAACAGCCTGGTCTTCCATATCGTCGCCGCCGCCCTGTGGATGGGCGGGCTGGTCGCGCTGGTGCTGCACGTGCGCCGACGCGGGCAGCACCTCGATGTCGCGGCCCGCCGGTTCTCGGCCATTGCGGTCGGCGCCTACGTGATCATGGCGGTCTCCGGGGTGGTCAACGCCGCGGTACGGGTGCCGGTGACCGCGCTGGTGACCAGCACCTACGGTGTGTTGATCCTGGCGAAAGTCGCCGCCCTGGTTCTGGTGGGGCTCGCGGGTTGGCGTCAGCGCACCGTCGCGGTGACAGCCCTGGAGAAGGATCCGCAGGACCGCACGGAGTTCACCCGGCTCGCGGTCGTCGAGTCGGTGGTGCTTTCGATGACCATCGGCATCGCGGTCGCGCTCGGCCGCACCCCGCCACCGGCGGGCGAGCGCCGCGAGCCGACCCCGCTCGGGGAAACCCTGGGCTACGACCTGGGCGGTGCGCCGTCACCGCTGCGTCTGATGATCGACTGGCGTTTCGATCTGATCTTCGGGGCCGCGGCGATACTTCTCGCCGCCACGTATCTTCTCGGTGTTCGGCGACTGCGCCGCGACCAGCAGGACTGGCCGGTGCTGCGCACCGTGAGCTGGGTGCTCGGCTGCGCCGCGCTGCTGCTCGCCACATCCTCAGGCGTGGGGCGCTTCGCCCCGGCCGTGTTCAGCGTCCACATGGGCGCCGTCGCGGCGCTCGCGATCATCGCTCCGCTTCTTCTCGTGCTGGGGGCGCCGTTCACCCTCTTCTCCCGCACCGTGTGCCGCGGCCGGGTCGGCGTGCCGGGAATGTGGGAGTGGTCGCAACAGATCTACCGCAGCGCCCCCGTGCGCTTCCTCACCCACCCGGCCGTCGCGTTCACGCTGTTCATCGGCGGTTTCTACGTGTTCTACCTGGGCGGGCTCTACGACTCCGTCGGCGGTTCGCATTTCTGGCACGTGGCGGCGAATGCCTACTTCGTGATGACCGGGTTCGTGTTCTTCTGGGTTGGTGTCGGGAGCGATCCGGCCCCACACCGGACGGCGCCGCGAACTCGGCTGCTCGTGGTGGTCGGCGCACTCGCGGCCTACGCCTGCTTCCTGATCGTGGTGGCCGACTCCGGCACGGTGATCGCCGCCGAGTACTACACCACCCTGCGGCGCGGCTGGTTCGACGACCTCGCCGCCGATCAACGGCTCGGCGCCGCGGTGGGCCTGATGGCCGGGGCGTTGCCCTTGGTGGCCGCGGCCGCGGTCGCGGCCCTCCGGATCCGGGACGCGCGCCGACGCCGCCCCTCCGCCTCGATGCAGGCGCACGTCGATCGGAACGCCACACCATAGCCCCGCGCTGCGGGCTCGCTTCGGCACTTCGCCGCCCCCAGGGTGTCAACCCCCGGATGAAAAACTATGCGAAATAGTAGTACTGTGGCCCGTGTCCGTCACCATTTCGTTATCTTCACCCACGCAAGGAACCCGATCTTGGCACGTCACCGCAGGCCCGAACCCGACGATCTCGACGCGTGGAGCAGCGACGGCGACATCCCCCAGGCGCCGGCACCGGTGGTGGTGACGGCAACCCACCCCGCAAGCACGCTTCCGGCGGAGGGCGAATTCGGGGACGGCGCACCCGGTGGGAATGATCTCGTCGAGCCGCAGGCCGGCGAATCGCTTCAGGAGCAGGCTGCCCGACGCCACCGGCGCGGCGGAGCCCACCGTCGCCCCGCCCCGGGTCGGCCCGGCGGGCGGGTCGCGGTCCTGTCGGTGGCCACCGGCGCCCTGCTGGCCGCCGGAACGTCGTCCGCACACGCCGCCCAGACCGAGACCGCCCCGCAGGTGGAGATCGCCCCGCAACCGCCCGCCGACCCGGTAACCCAGGCCCTGGCGTCCGTGCCCCAGGTGTTGCAGATCCCGGAGATTCCGGACCTGACGAAGTTCACCGATCAGCTGGCGAAGGCGCGGGAGCGGGAGGCCGAACGCACCGAGCGGGCGGCGGCCGAACGCGCCGCGCAGGAATCCGCGGCCCGCACCCAAGAGCTCGCCGCACCGGGAAAGGTCGGGTCTCTCCGTCCGCCGGGAACCTCAATCGCACCGGTCAGCGGAACACTCACCTCGAACTACGGGGCACGGTGGGGCACGACCCACTACGGCCTCGATATCGCCAACGACATCGGAACACCGATCGTCGCGGTGACCGACGGCACGGTCCTCGAGGCCGGACCGGCGCAGGGTTTCGGCCTGTGGGTGCGGATCCAGCAGGACGACGGCACCATCGGCGTCTTCGGGCACATCAACGAAGCCCTGGTGACGGCCGGACAGAAAGTCCGGGCCGGCGAACAGATCGCCACGGTCGGAAACCGCGGCCAATCGACAGGTCCGCACCTGCATTACGAGGTGTGGCAGCCGGACGGCGTGAAGGCGGATCCGGCGGCGTGGTTGCGTAACCGTGGGATCGACATGACATCATCCGATTGAGGGTTTGACGGAGTTTCGGGACGTGAGGAGAAGAGCCATGAAGCGACTCGGTGGCCTCGAAGCCGAAGTGATGGACATCCTGTGGTCCTCGGACGAGCCGATGTCGGTCCACGATCTGCTCGACACACTCAACGAGCGCAAGCAGCACGCCTACACCACCATCCTGACGGTCGTGACGCACCTGCACGAGAAGGAGTGGGTCCAGCGGGAGAAGCGCAGCCGTGCCTTCTACTACTTCCCGGTCCGCACCCGCGAGGAAGCGACGTCGCAGGCACTGCGGGCGCTGCTCGACAGCAGTAGTGATTCGGCGGCCGTGCTGCTGCATTTCGCGCGCACGGTTTCTGACAGCGAACTCGAGGCACTGCGCCGTGGCCTGTCGAAGAAGGGTCGCGGCAAGTGACCCTCGCACTCATCCTGCTGGTCGGGGCGGCACTGGTGGCGGTGCTCGCCCCGTCGGTCCTCGAGCGGATGACATTGTCGGCCATGCGCCCGAGCGTGGTGCTGGCCTCGTGGCTGGCGAGTATGGCCAGTGTGTTGTTCTTCGGGTGCTCTGCGGTCGTGATTCTTTTCTGGCCGGAACACGCACCGGCCGAGGGCATGATCGACACGATCGTGCGGTGCTTCTCTGCGGTGCAGCACACCGCCCGGCCGTGGATAGGGGAGTCGCTCGCCGTCGCCGGCATCGTCACGGTCATGGCGCTGGCCGCGCGCGTGGTCTTCTTCGCCCGCCGCCAATCCACTGCGCGGGCGCAGATGCAGGACTTTCACCGCGACGTGGTCGCCATCGTTGCCCGACGAGAACCGGACCGTGGCGATGTGATGTGGCTCGATCACCCACTCCCGATGGCCTATTCCGTCTCCGGCCGGCCGGGCTTCGTCGTCGCCACCGAAGGTCTGTCGTCCAGCCTGAGCAGCGTCGAACGCGACGCCGTGCTCGCCCACGAACGCGCTCACCTCAGCGGCCACCACCACCGAATCGTCAGCATCTGCGACGTCCTCGCCAAGGTCTTCCCCCGCGTGCCGCTCTTCGCCCGCGCGCCGGGTGCGGTCAAGACGGTCATCGAACTGGCCGCCGACCAACAGGCCGCCAAGGCCACCAGTCCCGCAGTGGTCAGCTCCGCGCTCGCTGCGGTCGCCGACGCCGCTCTGCCCCAGCCGGCATGGACGCTTGGCCTCGGTAACGACACCACGTTGCGTCTGTGGCGTCTGCGAGTGGCCCCACAGACCAGGTATTCGAGGTTGGCGTGCTGCGCCGCCGCCGCCGTGACCATCACGCTGCCCGCCTTCGCGGCGCTGGTGGTGGTCCTGGTGTTCTCGACCGCAGCGTGCATCATGGTGGCCTAGAAGGGTTTTCGTTGGTGGGGCGTGAACTCCACCACCTAAATACTATGCCGCATAGTAGTTGAGTTAGGCTGTCGAACGTCTTATTGATTGCGTCTCGACAGGAAGCGGGCATCTCATGACTGCCATCGCACCCCCACCCGTCGCCACCCGGGCATATCCCGCCCGCACGGCGCCCAAGGGGTCGTTTCTCTTCAAAATGATCACCACCACCGATCCCAAGGTGCTCGGGATCATGTACCTGGTGACCTCGTTCGCGTTCTTCCTCGTCGGCGGCCTGATGGCGCTGATGATGCGCGCCGAGCTCGCTGTGCCCGGCATGCAGTTCCTGTCGAACGAGCAGTACAACCAGCTGTTCACCATGCACGGCACCATCATGCTGCTGCTCTATGCGACCCCCGTAGTGTTCGGGTTCGCCAACTTCATCCTGCCGCTGCAGATCGGCGCCCCCGACGTGGCGTTCCCCCGCCTCAACGCGTTCAGCTACTGGCTGTATCTGTTCGGGGCGCTCATCGCGACCGCCGGGTTCATCACCCCGGGCGGCGCCGCCGACTTCGGCTGGACCGCCTACGCCCCACTCAGCTCCGCAATAAGTTCGCCCGGTATCGGCGCGGACCTGTGGATCGTCGGTCTGCTGGTCTCGGGCCTGGGCACCATCCTGGGCGGTGTCAACATGATCACCACCGTGGTCTGCCTGCGCGCCCCCGGTATGACGATGTTCCGCATGCCGATCTTCACCTGGAACATCTTCATCACCAGCATCCTGATTTTGCTGGCGTTCCCGCTGCTGACCGCGGCACTGCTCGCGCTGCTCGCCGACCGGCAACTCGGCGCCCACATCTTCGACCCGGCCACCGGCGGTGTGATGTTGTGGCAGCACCTGTTCTGGTTCTTCGGACACCCCGAGGTGTACATCATCGCGCTGCCGTTCTTCGGCATCGTCTCGGAGATCTTCCCGGTCTTCTCCCGCAAGCCGATCTTCGGGTACACCGGCCTGATCTACGCGACCCTGGCGATCGCCGCCCTCTCCATCGCGGTGTGGGCGCACCACATGTACGCCACCGGCGCCGTGCTGCTGCCGTACTTCTCGTTCATGACGTTCCTGATCGCCGTCCCGACCGGGGTGAAGATCTTCAACTGGATCGGCACCATCTGGAAGGGCCACCTGACGTTCGAGTCGCCGATGCTGTTCTCGATCGGCTTCCTCGTCACGTTCCTCTTCGGCGGTCTGTCCGGTGTGCTCCTCGCCAGCCCGCCGATCGACTTCCAGGTGACGGACACCTACTTCGTGGTCGCCCACTTCCACTACGTCGTCTTCGGCACCGTCGTGTTCGCCACCTACGCCGGCATCTACTTCTGGTTCCCGAAGATGACCGGCCGCATGATGGACGAGCCCCTGGGCAAGTGGCACTTCTGGACCACGTTCATCGGCTTCCACGGCACCTTCCTCGTCCAGCACTGGCTGGGTAACGAAGGTATGCCCCGCCGCTACGCCGACTACCTGCCCTCGGACGGCTTCACGTTCCTGAACTCGTTCTCCACGATCTTCGCGTTCGTCCTCGGTGCCTCGACGCTGCCGTTCATCTGGAACGTCTTCAAGAGCTACCGGTACGGCGAGGTCGTCACCGTCGATGACCCGTGGGGCTTCGGCAACTCGCTCGAGTGGGCCACCAGCTGCCCGCCGCCGCGGCACAACTTCACCGAGCTGCCGCGCATCCGCTCCGAACGTCCCGCGTTCGAGCTGCACTACCCGCACATGATCGCGCGGATGCAAGCCGAAGCGCACGTCGGATCGGGCCACCGGAAGTCCGTCGCACCGTCCGAACATCTCACCGAAGCCATCGTGGACGGCGACGGCGGAACCGCGGCACCCGAACAGGCCCGGTAGCACCTACCGGACACGAAACATCGATCGGAAATGCAACCATGACAACGAGCGCGATGCCGGTACTGACCGTACCGGGAACCGATGAGGCCACCGCCGCCCTGGCCGACTGGCTGATTCGTAGCCTGGTCCCCACCGTCCTCGACGGTGCGGGCATGGCTTCGGCCGCCGACGACCTGTGTGGACTTGCTCCCATCACCTGTCGCCACATCGCCCGCCCCCGCGGACTCCGTGGGCACGAGCGGCAGGTACTTCGCGTCATCGATTCGATCGAGTCTGCGCTGCGGCGACCACCCGTCATGGCGGACACGGGGGAGGCACCGCTCGACCTCGCCGAGGAACTCCGACCGATTCCCGAGGCGATCCTCGATGCCGCAGCGCATATCGGTGGAACCATCGCCGACATCGGCAGCCCGGTAGCCGCGCTGGCGAACCGGCTGCTGCTGCTCGCCGCGATTCCCATCGGCTCCGGGTGGGGCACCATGACCCCGGAACAGGTTCGGGCCCAGGCAACGGCCTCGTACTGTTCCCTGCTGACCTATCTGTGGCGTCACGACCCGGGCGCGCAGATCTCGCTGAAGGGAGCGCGGTGACCACGCCCGCTATAGCAGCGCGGCGACGACTTCGCTGCGCGGAAGGACATCGATAGACCATGGGAATCTCGGCGATGCGCCACACACATGCCCCTGACGCCGGCAGTTCCCCGCAGCCGGGATCGGTCACCACCCGACACCTGGTGCAGGCCATCGGCGTCTACGCGATCGCCCGGCTGCTGCTGGTGGCGGTGGTCGCGGCGGCGATCATGGCGGTGGGCCCGCTGATCGGGCGCGACGTCGACTTCCTCATCGCCGCGGTGTTCGCGGTGCTGATCTCGATGCCCCTCTCCCTGGCCGTGTTCGCCGCACAGCGCAAGAAGGTCAACGCCACAATCGCGGCGTTCGATGCTCAACGAACCGCGAGCGCGGCCCGCACCAGCCCACAGTTCCGGAAGGCAGGTCGCCGATCATGAACGACCCGGGCGACGCCGAAACCCCACCATCACCAGACCACCCGAACCGAGACGATGCGGCCGCAGCACCGGGGCGGTCCGGTTTCCTGAGCAGCACCGACCCTTCTGCGGCGCAGGTGACCGCTGCGGAGGCCGAACGAAAGATGGCCTCCGAGATCAACCCCGGGGCCCGGGCGATGGTCGTCGCGGCGGCGGTACTGGTGCTGTTGCTCTCGTTCTCCCTGCCACACTCCGGGGTGGCCAACGGCTGGGACGTGCTCGTCAGCAGCGACAATGCCGGTGCCGAAGCAATCGCACTGCCCTCGCGGATCTTCGTCACCCTCGCCGTTGCGTTCGGTGCGGTGATGTCGATGCTCGCTCTCGTCACCCGGATGTGGGTGGTGGCGTGGGCTGCGTTGGCCGGCTGCGCTCTGGGCAGCGTGTTCGGCATGCTCGCGGTGTGGTCGCGTCAGACGGTCTCGCCCAACCTCGATGTCGCCGGAGTCGGCCCCGGGCTGCTTCTCGGGTGGGTAACAGTGATCTTCTTGACCTTCCACTGGCTCAAAGTGGTGTGGGGTCGCACCGTGGCCCAGATGGACGCCGAGCAGGAGCGGCGACGGCTGACCGCCGAAGCCGAGCAGCGCGGCGACCTTCCGCCCGGCTCCGGCGCGTTCCGACCGAAGCTCAAGTGAGAACGCCGCGTCGGGGTCCCGCACCATGGCCTGCGCCCGATCCGAGCATCCGCCTCGTGGTGATGCGGGCAGAAAGATGATGAGGAGGACAGTAGTGAAACGAATCATCACCGTACTGGCCGTGGCCGCGGTGTGGTTGCTGCTCGGGATCGTTCCGGCCCAGGCCCACAGTGAACTGGTGAGTTCGACGCCGACGGCGGATTCGGTTCTCGACACCCCGCCTCAGAGTGTCGAATTGGTCTTCAACCAGAAGGTTCAGAACACCTTCGTCACCGTCACAGTCGTCGGAACCGACGGGCAACAATGGGGCAACTCCACCCCGGTCGTCGCCGGTGAGCGCCTCACCGCGGGCATCGAGGCGGGCATCCCTCCCGGGGTGTATACGGTGGGCTACCGCGTGGTTTCCGAGGATGGTCACCCGATTACCGGTTCATACCCGTTTACCGTGTCGGCGGCGCCCGGCCCCGCCGGCGCGACACCCGGCCCCACAGAGGCGGCTGCGGCGACCCCGGCCTCGTCGGCCATCGGGATGACGACCACGGAGACATCGAAGGGCGCACCGATGGTGCTGCCGATCCTCGGCGGAATCGTTGTGTTGCTCTTTGTCGGCGGCATTGTCTTGGTGCTGCGCGGTGAGCGCCGCAAGAAGGGCTGAGGGCGCACCGCGTGAGACCGATACGGCCATGAGGTTCTCGATCCTTCTCGCCGCCGGACTGATCGACCTGCCCAGGACTCGCCGTCACCGGGAACGATGCTGGCGTGGCAGCCACAGCCACAGCCGCCTGCGGCAGTGGCCGGGAGCCGGGAGCCGGGGGATAAGGGAACAGAAGAACGGCACCCTGCCTCGGACGGGCGAACGTGCCGATCGGGCTGCCGCGACATAGAGCTCGGTACGGAAGGGCCGCCCTGTACCCGAAGTGAATGTCAAGGTCAAGATGAAAAACTATGCAAGATAGTAGTACTGTGACCGTGTCCGTCATCATTTCGTTATCTTGAACCACGCAAGGAAACCGATCTTGGCACGCCACAGAAGGCCCGAACCTGACGATCTCGACTTCCTGCGCTGGGACCTCGACTCCGACGCAGCCCAGGAGGCTGCCCCGCAAGCGGGTGACGCTGCCGACGCAGATGGCGATGCGACCGCCACGATCGGCGCGGAAATGAACCTCGGCCACGACGGCTACGTGACGGACTCTGCTACGAAGATCTCCGACACCACCGCCCGTCCGCGGCGAACCGGATCCCACAGGCGTTCGGTGCCGTCGCGGCACAGCGGACGGATCATGGTGCTTTCGATCGCCACGGGCGCACTCCTGGCCGCCGGGACGTCGACCGCACACGGCAGCCCCGCCGCCGACGCCCCCGGGGTCGATGTGGCGCCGCAACCGACCCCCGACCCGGTGGCCCAGGCTCTCTCCTCCGTACCTCAGGTGTTGCAGATTCCCCAGATCCCGGAACTCTCCGACTTCGCGGACCAGCTGGCCCGGGCGCGTGAGCGAGAAGCCGCACGTGCCGAGCGTGAGGCCGCCGCCCGCCGGCCGATGTCCATTGCGCCAGTGAGTGGAACCTTGACCTCGAACTATGGGGCCCGGTGGGGGACGACTCACTACGGGCTCGACATCGCCAACTCCATCGGCACACCGATTGTGTCGGTGACCGATGGCACCGTCCTCGAGGCCGGCCCGGCCTCCGGGTTCGGATTGTGGGTTCGTATCCTGCAGGACGACGGCACCATCGGGGTCTTCGGGCACATCAACGAAGCCTTGGTAACCGCAGGACAGAAGGTCCGCGCAGGGGAGCAGATCGCCACGGTTGGCAATCGCGGCCAATCGACAGGTCCGCATTTGCATTACGAGGTATGGCAGCCTGACGGTCGGAAGGCCGATCCCCTGGCCTGGTTGAACGCACGGGGGGTTCAGCTTCAATCTCCGGATGTGCGCGGATGACGCGGTGAGAAAAGGGCATGAAGGGACTTCGGGTCTCGCTGCCGACGCGATGAATTTGTTGGGACTCGACGGAACCGTAGTCGGTACGGGGTCGACTCGACCGGCTCGGTGGCCGTGAGCAGCACGCCTACAACACGGTTATCACCGTCGCTACCCACCTGCATGCGATGGGGTCACTGAATCGCGAGAAGCGCAGTCGGTGTCCATCTATTCCTCCTCACGCAGCCACGAGGAGGTCACCTCGTTCGGCGCGCCGTCCAGGTGAGCACGGTGGCGACCGAGCCCTTCACCTGCCGGACCGGTGCCGTCGCCGCTGGTCGCCGATACCTGGGTTCGGCGCGGTGTCGTCGCGGACGACGAGACCTGTGTTCGCCGATGCGGGAACCACCAGTTCCACTTGCCGAATAGTCGCATCAGCGCCGGAACCAGGACCAGCCGCACGATGACCGCGTCGATGGCCACCGCCACCGCCAGTGCGAGGCCGAGTTGTTTGAGTTCCAATACATCCGCGGTGACGAAACTGCCGAAGACCACGACCATGATCGCGGCGGCCGCGGTGATCGGCCGTGCCGTATGTGTGATGCCGGCGGCGACTGAGTACTGGTTGTCGTGACTCGATTCCCAGTACTCGCGCATACGACCGATCAGGAAGACCTCGTAGTCCATCGATAGCCCGAACAGGATCACGAAAACGACGGTGGGCAGGTAGACCTGAAGGAATCCGGGGCTGACGAAGTCGAGCAACGATTCGCCGATGCCCCACTGGAAGACGGCCACGGTGATGCCCAGGGCGGCACCGGTCGCCAGGAGGTTCATCGCAATCGCCTTCACCGGGAGCACCAGGCTGCGGAAAGCGGCAATGAGGAACACGAGAGACGACCCGAGGACCAGGGCAATGACCAGCGGAAGCTTCGTCGTCATTTCGTCGGAGATGTCCACGAACTCGGCGGTACTGCCACCGATCAGAATCACCGGTCCGCCGTCGCGGGCCGAGTTGTCCGCCGCTGCACGAAGATCGCGTACCAGTTCACCGGCGACCATGGAATCGAACGGCACCCTCGGCACGACCGAGATGAGCAGTCGCCCAGCACCTTCCTGCGCCGGGAGGACCGCATCGACGCGGTCATCGCGTGCGACACCGCCGACGAGTTGATCGATGCGTGCGACGCCCTCGGCGGTCAGGGGGGTCTCACCGGGGCCGGTGGCGACAATTTCGATGGGGGACAGCGATCCTGGTGGAAAGTTCGCGGTCAAAGCCGTCGACGCTCTCCCCGCGGGTGTGTCTTCGAGAGCGGAGGTACCCATATCCAGGCCGTATCGAATCCCGAAAATGGGCATCGCTGCGAGGACCAGGACAGCGACTGCCAGCCCACCGAACATCACCGGGCGCGCCATCATCGCGTACGCCCACCGCGCCCACCTGCCGGACTTCCCCGGGTCGGCGGGAGTGGACTCGGCCGCCCGCATCCGCTGCGGTAGGGCGCCGCGGTTGACCGCCGGGCCGAGTGTAGCCAGGAGTGCAGGTAGCAGGGTCAGGCTGACGATCAGGGTGCTTACCACGGCCGTCGCCACCGCGAGGGCAATCCCTCGAAAGATCGGAGCCTGCATGACGACCAGTGAACACAGCGAAATCATCACGATGAGCCCCGACGCGATGATCGTTTTTCCCGTGGTCATCAATGATCGTCCGACAGCGTCCGCGATCTCTGGCCGACTGTCCCGTCGGGTGACCCCGGCCCGCGCGAGCTCCTCGCGAAAGCGGCTGACGATGAACATGGCGTAGTCGATGCCGACGCCAATGCCGATCATCGTGGCCATCGAGACGACCAGCGAATCGAATGTCGTGAGCGTTGACATTGCGAGCATCACTCCGACCGCGACAAGCAGGCCGGCGACAGCCACCCCGATCGGCACGATCGCGGCAACGAGCGCGCCCAGCGCCAGCACGAGAAGCACCAGCGCCACCGGAATTCCGATCGTCTCGGCGCCCTGCACGTCGGCGTTCTGGATCTCGGTCACGTCGTTCTGGACGGGGGAGTAGCCAGTGACGGCGGCGTCGACGTCCCCGGTGTTGCCGCCCTGAACGACGCTTTGCAACTGCTCGGCCACGGTTGCCCGCTGAGGCGTGTCGCCGTCCAACCCGACAACAGCGATCGCTACGCGGCGATCGTCAGAGATCTGCGCACCGGGGTCTCCGGTGTAGGGGCCGATGACACGGCGCACCCCCGGTACCTGCTGCGCAGCCTCGAGAGTCCGGTCGACCACCGTCTTGAACTCGGGGCTGTCGGCTGTTCGTGTCGGCGACTGGAACACGATGACATCTTGCTCCACGCCGAATTGTGGGAAATAGGTAGTGAGCAATCGGTCCACCTCGGTCGATTCGGATCCCTTGACTCTGAAATCCGGTGCACCAAGCCGGTTCTCCAACATCGGGTAGGCCGCCGCGCAGCCGACGAGCAGCGCCGCCCAGACGGCCAGCACGACCCTCCGGTGCCGTGCCATCGCGACTCCCCAGACGAAAAGGAGGGGCAGGCGGTCTCGCATCCCGGAATCGACGCCGACCGACCGAGCATACAATTCATATATGCGCATGTGACTATGTTTGCGCTTCGGCTCCGCAAAAAGCAACCCCTGAACGGGAAATTGGGCCGTCGCGATGACGCTCGAACACAGCTGTTGCACCACTCGCAACAAAGGCAGTAGCCGTCCATCCCCGCACGCCCGCGGCCGCATCGCATTCGGCGCTGCCGTCGCCCGGGCGGCGATGATGGCACGAAGCAACTACTATGTGACATAGTTTTTAGGAACATCAAGTGCGCCTGTTGACAACGATGCCTCTGGTCGTTCACCGCCCGGGCAGCGCGTAAGAGGAAGAAGTGAACTACTGAGTCTCGACAGCCAACCGAAACGGACCGTCCACGTCCGTCGAGTCTTCGTGGCCCTCGCCGGCGTCCTGGCGCTCACCGCGCTGGTCGGCGATCCCCTCGCGCGCCGCGAACTGGACGGCCGCACAATCGACCTGGGCGTTCTTCAGCTGAAGTTGGCATTCAACAGCGGAGTCGCGTTCAGCGTGGGGGGCGGCCTTCCTGCGGAATTCGTGCTGGCCGTGACCGCAGCGATAACCGCCGCCGTCGGGTACTACGCGTGGCGCACACTTCCGGAGAGCTCCCCGATCGCGGTCGTCGGACTGGCCGGGATCTTCGCCGGGGCTCTGGCCAATGTCATCGACCGCAGCATCGACGGCAGGGTCACCGACTACTTCCACACCGGATGGTGGCCCACCTTCAATCTGGCCGACACCTACATCGTGGGCGGAGTCGTTCTGTTCATCGCATCGCTGCTCCTCGCTCCGCCGGACACTCCGGCCAAGGAATAACGGCAGGGCCCGCTGCCGATCCCGTGCCCGACCGGCTGTCGTAGGAGATTGGGAGTTCACCCTCGAAGGTGGCGTACGAGGCGATGCCGATCGGAGGCGATGCCGGCGCTGCGGGTTCGTCGAACCCGTGCGATTCCAGAGACTGTTCCGAACCTGAAGTATGTTTCGGCGCTTGATTATTCGCTCGGATACCACCGGTGTTCAGACAGTTCATCACGTGTCTTGGATGTGCGCATGCATCGGCCTCGACAGAGCCGATATCTGAAGTACTATGACACATAGTACTTAGTCGACTTCGACGCTTTTGCCGACGACGGCATGTGCTTTCGCGTCCGGCCGGGGCATGGGGGATCCGGGTACGGTACGCAACCGCACTTCCGCCGCGCGGTCGGCGCGCGCCTGGAGGATCTAATTACCTTGGCTAACAAGACTTTTCAAAATGTGACCCTCGCCGCATGAGGCGCCGGATCTCAGCGTGCTCTAAGGGTTCGTCAGTAGCGTACAGCGAGCACAGTTCCCTCCGGCCCGGACGGGCCAGCGGGCGAGATGACGAGCACCGCAACGCTTATGCATCGTGGCAAGTGTCTTCGTCTCCGCGCAGGGAAGCCATCCAACACGAGAGCGCCGGCAGCACAAGACCGGGGTGAAGGAGCAGCACTATGCCACCGACCAGGACCACGGAGCCCGACGATCCGCCAACCATTGCCGGTGACGGTCCGAAGCCAGATTCGTCGCTATCTCGCATTCTCCGGCACGACCTGCCCGCGTCGTTGGTGGTGTTCCTGGTGGCGTTGCCCTTGTCGTTGGGCATCGCGATCGCCTCGGGCGCCCCGATCATGGCCGGCCTGATCGCCGCGGTGGTCGGCGGGGTCGTCGCGGGTTTGCTGGGTGGGTCACCCCTGCAGGTCAGTGGTCCGGCGGCGGGTTTGACCGTGGTGGTCGCCGAGTTGGTCAACACCTTCGGGTGGAAGGTCACCTGTGCGATCACCGTGGCCGCAGGTGTTCTGCAGATCCTGTTCGGGCTGAGCCGGGTGGCGCGCGCCGCTCTGGCGATCTCCCCGATGGTGGTCCATGCCATGCTGGCGGGAATCGGCATCACCATCGCCCTGCAGCAGGTCCACGTCCTCCTCGGCGGCAGCTCTCAGAGCTCGGCATTCGAGAATCTCACCGCACTGCCCACCCAGATCGGCACCGCCCACCTCGACGACGTCCTCGTCGGCGCCATCGTGATCGCCATCCTGTTGTCCTGGAAGTACCTACCCGCCACCGTGCGGCGGGTACCCGGACCCCTGGTGGCCGTCGTCGCCGCGACCGCGCTGTCGCTGGTCTTCCCGCTCGACGTCGAACGCATCGTCCTCGACGGGTCGCTGTTCGACGCGATCGCCCTTCCCGCCCTGCCCGACGGGCAATGGCTCGGGGTCGCCACCGCAGTGCTCACCGTGGCATTGATCGCCAGCGTCGAGAGCCTGCTCTCGGCGGTGTCGGTGGACAAGATGCACACCGGCCCGCGTGCGGACCTCAACCGGGAACTGCTCGGCCAAGGGGCCGCGAACATCACCTCCGGCATCCTCGGCGGCCTGCCGGTCACCGGGGTCATCGTCCGCAGTTCCACCAACGTCGCCGCCGGCGCCCGCACCCGCGCCTCCGCGGTCCTGCACGGGGTCTGGGTGCTGGTGTTCTCGGCGCTGCTCGCCGGTCTGGTCCAGCAGATCCCGAAGTCCGTTCTCGCCGGGCTGCTGATCGTGATCGGTATCCAGCTCATCAAGCTTGCGCATCTGCGGATCGCGCACCGCACCGGGGACCTGTGGGTGTACGGGGTCACCGTTGCCGCGGTGGTGTTCCTCAATTTGCTCGAGGGTGTGCTGATCGGGCTGGCCCTGGCGATCGCGCTGGTGGTGTGGCGGGTGGTTCGTGCGTCGATCCATGCCGAGCCCATGGGCACCCCGCAATCGCGGCAGTGGCGGGTGGTGGTGGAAGGTTCGTGCAGCTTCCTGGCTCTGCCGCGGCTCACCGGGGTCCTCGCCTCGGTGCCGCCGGGAAGTCATGTCACCGTCGAGCTCACGGTCGACTTCCTCGACCACGCCGCCTTCGAGGTCATCGAGGAGTGGTCCCGTCAGCACGAGAGCACCGGCGGAACGGTGTTGATCGACGAGCGCGGAACGGCCGAGATGGCCGATGCCGCGGCCGGGCCGCCGTCGCGCACCACCGACGGCACGGCGCAGCTCAGCCGACGTGGCGGCTTCGCTCCGTGGCGGGTGTGGCAGAAGTTCTTACCCCACCACCACCACGAGGACGAAGCGCAGCATCCGAACCCGCGAGCCCTGCGATCGGTGCTGGCCGGGATCTCCGACTACCACCGCACGCACGCGCCGCACCTGCGGCCACACATGGACGACCTGCACGACGGTCAGAAACCCGACTCCCTGTTTCTGACCTGCTCGGATTCGCGGATCGTCCCGAACATCATCACCAGCAGCGGCCCCGGGGACCTGTTCACCGTCCGCAACATCGGCAACCTGGTTCCCGCCGGCCAGCGGGACGACTCCGTCGAGGCGGCACTGGCCTTCGCACTCGATGAACTCGGGGTCAGCTCCGTGCTCGTGTGCGGCCACTCCGGGTGCGGCGCCATGAACGCTCTGCTGGCCGACCCCGATCGTCCACATCCCCAGTCCAGCGGCAGCATCGCCTTACAGCAGTGGCTCGAGCATGCCCAACCCAGCAAGCGTGCATACCTAGCCGGGCACCCGGTGGCGCGCGCCGCGGCCGAGTCGGGCTTCGGCGCGGCCGATCAACTCGCCATGGTCAACGTCGCCCTGCAACTGCAGACCCTGCAGCGGCATCCGCTGATCGGCGCGGCGATGGCGGAGGGACGGATCCACATCGCGGGCCTGTTCTTCGACATCCCCACCGCACGAGTACTCGCGGTATCGACCACCACGATCTCCGAGCTCGACCCGGCCGCCGTGCCGGCCGAATAGGCCCCGTCCCGGGATGGACGGGCACGGTGTGACGCTCCGACACACAGTTCATGCCGTGCCCGTCCGACCGGAAGGGAAACCTGATGCGCTTCGGGAAACCTGAACGCGCTCAATGCCGACGTGGTCGGGCCGCGCTCCTTGGCCGCTCGGCGAGGAGCACACACCCGGTGCCGGTCAGCCGACGATGAGCGTGTCTCCGCTGCGAGTGACATTGCGCGGCGCGAGGGGCTGTTGGGCCGGGTTGCGAACCACGGAACCGTCGACGGTGGAGAAGCGGCTGCCGTGGCAGGGGCAGCCGACCGTGCCATTGCTCACGTCTGTCACGATGCATCCCTGGTGGGTGCAGACTGCCGAGAACGCCCGAAATACGCCGGGTTCCGGCTGGGTAACGACGACTTGCGCCTCACTGAGGATGATTGCCTCCCCCACTGGAATCTCGGCGACGGGCACTTCGGTCGGCCCGTCGTCGTCGCGGCGGGGGGTCGTAGCACCTTGGGCGCTGCACCCGGCGGCGGCAAGGCAGCCGGTCGCGCAGGCGGTCGCGAGGAAGGCTCGGCGCGGCACCTGCGCGGAGGTGATGCTCATGCGGGGAGGACCCTGCGGCTGGCGTACATACGTGGTCCAGTCTCCTTTGTGGATTTCGTGCCGGCGCCGTCGACTGGTCCGCCGGAGCTCAGTTGCACCCCGGACGGTACAGCGATTATGCAGGGTGGGTGAGCTCCCGGATCTGCGTCCGCTCTCCCGTCCGGAAACAAAATACTATGATGCATAGTACCTGCGTCTCCCGCGGGGTCACTCGAGAATCTGTGTAGGGCCGCTCACTGGAACGGCTCATGATGTGGCGTTTCCGCGACCGGACGCGGACAATGACTGGTCGCGCGGCACGGAATGCGGTCGGAGCGATCTCGGTGCCGGGTCTCTGCGTTTTGATCAGCTCGACGTCTTTGTTGTTGGCGGCGCGGCGGTTCGCCCACAACAGGTGTCGAGGTGACGGTCTCGCGCGGGTCGGATCAGTGGGACACGGCGAGCTCCAGCGCCCGCAGGTCCTGCTCCAACTGCCGGAACAGCCAGTACACGCCGACGAACGCGAAGATGCCGCCGACGCACAGGATGCGGACCGCGATGATCACCAGCGTGATCTCGTCGGGTGACAGGAACGTCACCCCGGCCACACCGGCCAGCGGAACCGACGCCGCCACGGCCAGGTACAGCGTGCTCCGGCGGTCGAGACCCCGCAGCTTGTGCGCGTCGGCGCTGCTGGCGATGTCCTGCGGCAGCAGGGTGGGGTAGATGCAGCGCACCGCGAAGAACGCGACCACGAAGAACGGGTACGCCACCGACACGGCACCGCACACGATGAGTGACGCGATGAAGTGCACGTACGCCCCCGGCGGCACGTTCCCCGCCGCGAGCTGCAGGGAAATCGGATAGGCGATGCCCGCGATGACCCACAACCCGAACACCACGAGCACGACCCGGTCGCCGAGCAGCAACGTGTCGGTGCGGGCCCGGGCCAGAGTCTGGCGGTCGTACGACTTCCCCTTCCGCAGACCCCGCGGCACGAGCAGCGGGTATCGGCACCAGTAGAGCAGCATGATCGCGCCCAACGGGAACGCGATCGAATTGATCACCAACTGGATTCCCTCGAACGAGTGCTGGGCCTCCGGCGTCAGGTTGCTGATGATCAGCATCTTGTTGTGGTGGTAGTTGTAGGCACCGGCGAGAGCATTCGGCACCGCGATGCCACCAGAATCGGGAGCGCGAAGCGCCGCAGCCGCATGCGCCAACTGTTCGGCGGCGGATCGACGAGGTCGCGGGCCCGGGGATTGAGGCACAGGTCGAACTGCTGGGCCAGTTCGGCACCCGACGACCACCGGTCCTCAGGCTTCGGAGCCAAGCATGTCAGGAGCACCCGGCGCAGCGACGGGGGACAGTCGTGGGGCAACTGGTCGAGAAATTCCGGGTCGATGTCGCGGCTGCGACGGTCCATCATCGCTTCGAGTGCCACGAGCGACTCGCTCGAGACTTCCTCGTCCTCGAACGGGCGCCGCCCGCA
Source organism: Rhodococcus pseudokoreensis (assembly GCF_017068395.1). NCBI lineage: Bacteria > Bacillati > Actinomycetota > Actinomycetes > Mycobacteriales > Nocardiaceae > Rhodococcus > Rhodococcus pseudokoreensis. The sequence continues at coordinate 157,138 of NZ_CP070615.1, forward strand.
CATCAGCTCCCACAGCATCACGCCCAGCGCGAAGATGTCGCTCCGGGTGTCGAGGTCCGCTGCCGTCCCCGGCATTTCGCGGTGGCACGCCTCGAGTTGTTCGGGGGACATGTAGGCCAGAGACCCGCCGAAGTAGGCGAGCGGGGATGCCCCGGTGACGCTGTCGCTGAAACTGATGTTGAAATCCGCCAGCTTCGGCACACCCTCCGCCGTCAGCAGGATGTTGGCAGGCTTGATGTCGCGGTGCAGGACGCCGCGCTTGCCGGCGTAGTCGAGGGCGTCGGCCAGTCGACGCCCCAACCATGCGATCGTCTCCGGCCAGGTGAGCGATGCGATCTCGTCCCGCACGCTGGAGTCGGTGGGCCTGATCTCGCCCTTCTCCCGCATCTCCTCGTCGACCACGTCCAGCAGGAGGCTGCCCGTGCGGTCCCGTTCCGGCGTGACGCGGACGCGGCGCAGCACCCGCAGCAGGGTGCCGCCCGGCAGGTACTGCATGTAGAGCAGGCGCAGCTGGCGGTCCTCGAGCAACCGCTGGTCGAACACCCGCACGATGTAGTTGTGGTCGAGCTGCGCGAGGGTCTGCGGCTCGTTGCCCTTGTCGTGCGAGATTTTCACCGCGACGAGCCGCTGCATCGACCGCTGGCGCGCCAGGAACACGCGGCCGAACGCGCCGCTGCCCAGACCCATCAGCAGATCGAAATCGTCGACCTGCTGCCCGACCTCCACGTCGTCGAGAGCCGCGTTGCTCGGCGGCCTGGTGATGAGCGTGTCCGGTTGCCGGGCCGTCACCGTGGCACTGTCCGTGCTCGTATTCTCCGGCCGCATCGTCGGAGCAGACGCGGCCTGCTCGGCCGTCGCCGTTTGCTCAGTCGTCACTGTCGACGGTCCGGCCGCGACCGCCGTCTCGCTGCTCTCGTGGTCAGAGTTCGGGGCTCCGACGGTCCGTTCGGCAGAGTCCGATCCAGCGGCCGATCCGTCTCTGCCCGACCCGTTTCCTCTTGTCATTGCACATCGAGTTCGCTGGGCGCGTCGAATGTCTGCTGCGCGCGTGGACAATCCCTTCCCGGGAACACGCGAATGGTAACCCTTGGGCACGGGATCGGTGGACCCTCTTCAGTTTTCGAGTATCGAGTGATACCCGCGAGTCGGTTTGCGGGCGACGCTTCCGGCGCGCCTGATTCCAGGCAGGCGGGACTGAACCGGGTGTCTGCTCGAGCTACTAACAAACATAGTAATTCGTGGTGAGGTGCGTGGTCCGGGAACGAACCAAGATCTCCGTTACCGCCGGTATCACCGAGGAAGACTTCCGGCTCGTTACGCCTCTTCGCCCAGTCGACCCGCATCGAGCGAATCATCGGTCGGAACACCCGGTCACCGCTTGTGACATCGACACTCGCCACCCTCATCGTCGGCTGCATCCTGACCGATGCCGCTCGGGCCGCACAGATCCGCGAACTCACGTCAGATGCTGAGGAAGTCAGGCCCCAAACCAGCGATGACTTTGCCGGGAAAGACCGTCGTTCACGCGCCGGGCCGGTCGTCAGGCCGTCACCAGTAAACCGGTCACGTACATCGTGAGCAGGCCGGCCGCGATCCCGCCGATGGTGGCGGGGCTGAGGAATCTCTCGGCACCGTCGCGCAGGGAGGGTGCGATCTGAATGATGACCTGCGCGATCGCACCGACTCCGATGCCGAGGAGGAAGGCGGAGAGTTCGGCGTTGTTCACGCTGGCGCCGATGAGGGCGCCGAGGATGGCGGGTGCCCCCGCGAGTAGGCCCAGTCCCAACAGTTGGAGTAGCGGCGGACGGCGTTCGGTCAGTGGCGCCACGACTGCCAGCCCCTCCGTGGTGTTCTGGATTGTGAACCCCACGACGAGCGCCGTCCCGAGGGCGAGTTCGCCGACGGCGTAGGCGGCACCGATCGCCAGCCCCTCGCCGAGGTTGTGCAGTCCGATCCCGATGGCGATCATCACCGCGAGACGGATGCCACTCGACCCCTGAGCGTCGTTGACTGTGCGGCGGGATCCGAGATAGCGATCGAGTGCTGTCAAGGCGAGGAAGGCCAGAACCGCGCCGAGGACGACGAGGGCTGGGCCGCCGAAGGCGCCGCCGCCGCTTTCGGATACTTCGACGCCCTCGATGCTCGCGTCGATTGCGAGGAATGCCAGCAACCCGACCGTGAGCCCCAGCAGCACCCGGATCCCGCGGGAACCGATCCGGCGCAGTACCGGTAGGAACATCATTCCCAGCACGACGGGGATGATTCCGACGTAGGTGCCGATCAGTGCCATCAGTGAGAAGAAGCCGGCATCTGCCTGTGGTGTGGTGGCGGCGACCGGGATCTCGTGTTCGATCACCAGGCCGGTCGAGGTGAGCAGCGAGAGCAGGTAAGGTTGCCCCTCCTGCCACGGGTAGTCGAGTCGCAGCATCGCCGTGCCCAGGCGCGGGATCGGCTGCTCCCCGCCGGTCAGATCGACGTAGGCGTCGTTGACGAATACCTGCGCGACCTGAACCGGATCGGGGCCGGTGTTGCGAACGGTGACGTCGATATATCCCGGGACCAGTTCGGTGCGTTCGACGGCGAGCTGCTCGATCGGGGGCCCCGCTCGTTCGGGCAGGGTCTTTCCGCCGACCAGGGCGAGCAGGAGCAGGGCGGCGCCGAGCAGCAGGGTCGCGCCCACCGCAGACATCCACGCGCGGTTTCTGGTTGTTCGGCCGTCCATCTAGTCGGTCACCTCGAAGAATCCCATCCAGCCGAGTTCGGCGAATTCGGTCTTGTGGGCGTGGAACATGTACCGGCCGGGGTAGGGGAAGCGGACTTCGCAGATCCCGCGCTGGCCCTGGGCCTGCATGATGGTGTCGGTGTACTCGGAGGGCTCGAGCCGGGTGCCGGTGGGGTAGTAGTCGAAGAAGTTCCCGTGCAGGTGGAAGGTGTTGATCGGGTCGTATTCGAGGGCGTTGACCAGGTAGATCCGCACCAGTTCGCCGCGTTTCACCCGAACGGGTTCATGCATGTAGTGGAACGGGATGCCGTTGACGGCGTAGAGCTGGTTGCCCTCCCCGTCGAAGGTGGTGTTATAGCCGTGCATCACCATGACCATCTCGTCGGCGGGCGGACGCGGTGCGGGTGGGTCGACGATGAAGGTCCCGTACAGGCCGCGGGCGATGTGCTCGGCGAGCGGGCCGACGTGGCAGTGATACAGGTGCACCCCGAACGGTTGCGCGTCGAACTCGTAGACGAAGCTGCCGCCGGAGGGGATCACCCCGGGCCCCGTGTCGGGGATTCCGTCCATCTCGGCGGGGTGGATGCCGTGGAAGTGCATCGTGTGGGGGTGCGCGGAGGTGTTGACGAACTGGACCCGGAGCAGGTCACCTTCCTGGCAGCGCAGCGTCGGTCCGGGGATCCGGCCGTTGAACGTCCAGGCCGGGTACCGGACCCCGGGGGCGATCTCGAGGTCGAGGTCCGCGGCGGCGACGACCCACTCCCGCAGCACCCGCCCGTCCGGCAGCCGGGAGACCCGGCCGTAGTCGAAATCGCGCAGCAGGGCGGTGGGGTCGAAGCCGTTCGCGGCGTGGTCGACGACGGCGCCCTTGCGGAACGTCGGCCCGGCGACCCCGCCGCCGTGCCCGCCGGAATGCACGCCCCCGGTTTCCGTGGCTGGGGGCGCCGCGGAGGGAGCGGCGCTCGCCGCTCGGGCGCCGAGGGCGGCGGCGCCGGCGGTGCCGAGCAGCGCGGAGCCGAGGAGGAACTGCCGCCGTGATTCGGCCATCAGGCTGCCCTGCCATAGATTTGGTCAGCCAACGCGAGCGGCATCTCGTGTCGGCGGCCCGTGATTTCGACCCGCAACGGCCCCCCGTCGGGGATTGCGTCGACCCGTGCGATGACCCGGCCGGGGTAGATCTCGAGGTCCGCGAGCAGGCGCAATGCGTGGCTGTCGTGGTCCGTCACCCGTTCGACCGTGAAATTCCGGCACGGGGCCGCCGCGCACAGGGTGCCCGGCCACGCCTCGACATACTCGCCGGCTACCGGCGGAATCGGATTGCCGTACGGGTCGTGTGTCGGGTAGCCGAGTGCGGCGCTCAGCCGGGACTGGAGCCGCGGGCTGATCGCGTGCTCGAGCACATCCGCCTCGACGGCGCTCTCGTCCCAGGACATGCTCAGGAACTCGGTCAGGAACACCTTCGCCAACCGGTTTCGGCGGATGACGTCCAGAGCATGGAGTTCACCGTGTGCCGTCAACGTCACCTGATGGATTCCGGATCGTCTGGCCAGGCCGGACCCGGTCAGGCGCTTGTGCAACCCGGAGACGGTAGGGGCAGCCACGTCGAGGTAGCGGGCGAGCGCCGACGTCGAGGTGGCTTCGCCGCGCGCCGTGAGGCAGAAGACCGCTTTGAGATAGTCCTCGACGGCGTCGGTGAGTGTGCACCCGCAACAAGCGGAGGGTGTACGTATCAAATAGTTTGGCATGGCCACACTTAAAGTTAGCCCAGCCGAATATTGAAGGCAAGAGTGTGAAGCCACACGCAGAAGCGAGTGGCCGCGGCACGCAGAATGCCGAGCCCTCCCGGGCACAACCCGTGTTCCGCCCGCGGAAAGGCCCCGCCGACCGACCGAGGAGACGGCGGATGCTCAGACGAGCGTCTGCCAGTACACCCAGAACGCCTCGAAGATCAGCGCGGCGACGGTGAGCAACCAAACAGTCAATACCAGGGTGTGATTGCGTCCCGCCACCGCCCACCTGCGCCGGCGCTGACGGGCCGGAAGGTCACGGCTCGCCAGATGAAGAAGCGCGTACCACAGCGAGACGACCGTGACGACCCACACCAACATGCAGTACGGGCACAGCGCCTGAATGCGATAGAGGCTCTGAAAGATCAGCCAATGCACGAACACTGTCGCCGCGCCCAGCCCGGCGCAGAGCCCCATCCAGTACCACCGCGGAAGAACGACACCGGCCACCGACACGATCCCGGTCGTCAGGGCAACGCTGAATCCGATAACTCCCAGCAGGGGGTTGGGGAATCCGAAGGCCTCGGCCTGCGGTGAGCTCATGATGGAACCGCAACTGATGACCGGGTTGATGCTGCAGGAGGGTTGATACGAGGGGTCGGCGAGCAGACTGAACTTCTCGATCGTCAAGACCAGCGACGCGGACAAACCCAGGGCACCCGCGACGGTGAGGATCCACCCCACCACGCTCGGTTCACCGATCCGGGGCCTCGACTGTTGAGCGTCGCTTCGAATGACGACCACTGGGCCCGTGATCGTCACTCCCGATGCGGATGAGTGGCCGGGTCGAGGGCCGTTCGTCTGCATCACCAACGTGCCGACGATGGCGGGTGCCCGAGATGACGACGATGACGCGGGATCGTTGGTCGGCAGAGTGACGGTGCGGTCGTTCATTGGCATCGATGGGTGACGGCGGCGGTGAAAGCCCCTCCGTTCAACACCAGGTGGCCCCTGGCGCGGCGGGCGTGTGCTAGTCAAGACTGAACAGCTATGAGTGGAGCCGCCGCCTGTGATCGTGATCCTGTCCGCCGAGGGCGCCGCCGAGCACCTGGCCTCGGGTGCGATGGCGTGCCCGGCATGCGGCGGCGGACTGCGCAAATGGGGATTCGGCCGTACCCGTACGGTGCGCGGGCTCGGCGCCGACAGGGTGACCGTGCGACCCGCCCGTGTTCGTTGCGCCGGCTGCAGCAAGACTCAGGTGCTGTTGCCGACCGCCCTGCAGGTGCGCCGTGCCGACACCACCGAAGTGATCGGAACGGCATTGGTGCACAAGGCCAATGGGCTCGGGTACCGGCGCATCGCGGAACGTCTGGACCGGCCTGTATCGACAGTGCGCCGGTGGTTGCGTCGAGTCCCGCCCGAGCACCTGCACTGGATGTACACCCAAGGCTGTGAGCGCCTCGCCACGTACGCGGCCGACGCGTTCAGTCGCATCCGCAACACCCGCAATCCGCTGCATCACACACTGACAATGCTGGCCGCCGCGGCGTTCCACGCCCGTGAACGGTTCGGGTTCGAGGACCCGCCATGGACTCTGATGGGGATGTACACCCGTGGACGGCTCCTCGCACCACCCCGCGGCGGCTGAAAACCGGTCCCGCGGGGTATCCGCATGCCCGCATCCAGCCGTCAATATGCAGACCGCGCCTTCAACGTGACGACGACGCCGTCACCATGCCGACGAAAACCTCGAAAACAGTCCGAAGCCGTCTGCATTTACAGCGACGCGATCATCTGCATCTTCAGTGACGGGCAACACTCGACTGCCCGTCGGAAGGCGCCCGGAGAAGGCTGGAAGAGGAACCCAATTCCGGATGCCCGGTCCTCATTGAGCCAGGGCCCACTCTATCCGCGAGGTGAGCTCCTCGTACGTCGGCATTGCCGGCAGTTGCGTGCCGTTGAGGAACAACGTCGGCGTGCCCTGCACCCCCAGTTCGATCCCTTCATTGAAATCCTGATCCACCCGTTCCGCGAGGGCGGGATTGCCCAGGTCACTATCGAACCGGCCCATGTCCAAGCCGAGGTCTTGGGCGAACGACCTGAACAGTGGTTCCTGCGACTGGCCCGACTCACCCCACTGCTGCTGTGTCTCGTACATCCGTTGATACATCTCGACGAATTTGTCCTGCCGGGCAGCTGATTCGACCACCCGGGCCGCGAGTTTGCTGTTGGTGTGGCTGGGAATGGGGAAGTACCGCACCCCGAACGTGATGCGGTCGGCGTACTCGGCGCGGATGCGTTCCATGATGGGATACATCGCCAGGCACGATTCGCATTCGAAGTCGAGGAACTCCACGAGCTCGACCTTGTTGTCCGTCGCCGTGGACAGCAGGTGGGTGTTGGTCCTGAGCACGCTCGCGTCCGCCGTCGCAGGACCGGTCACCGGTGCCGACGACGACTCGCCTCGATTGGACAGCACCACCGTCGCGATCACCACAGCGAACATCACCACCAGGCCGATCGAAAGCTTGAGGTTGGTCGTCAACTTCATAAACCCGTCCATCCAGTTCGTTGCGGGCTCGCGATGCCCACGTCCGGGCGCCGACCGCCCTACTACTATGCAACATAGTAGTAGGGGTATCGTGCCGTGCAGATAAGCCAGTCCCTGCCCGATGCGGCCCGGGCCGCGCACACACGTCGAAGTCTGTTGCGGGTCGGCAGCAGGGCAGAAGGAGGAAGCGCCATGAGGCGAGTCGTCACCATTGTGGTAGCCATGGGAGCCTTGTTGTTGCTGGGCATGAGCCCGGCGCAGGCGCACAGCGAGCTGGAGAGCTCCAATCCGGCCGCGGATTCGGTCATGGACTACGCACCCGCCGGCGTCGAGTTGGTGTTCAACCAGAAAATCTCAGACCAGTTCGCAAACGTGACGGTGACAGCGCCTGACGGGACACAGGTCGGCGATCCCAAGCCGACCGTCGAGGGCGAACGCGCACTACTACCCATCCAGGACGGAATCCCCTCCGGGCAGTACACCGTCGGCTATCGCGTCATCTCCGAAGACGGGCACCCCATCACCGGGTCCTTTTCCTTTACCCTGGCGCTGACCGAAACCCCTGCGCCGGTCGCTGGCGCAGCATCGACGACACCGATCGTCCCCGTCGCCGCCGATGCTTCCGACGATGCCGGCACGGGTTCATCGATGGTCTTGCCCATCCTCGGCGGTATCGTCGCGCTGCTGTTCGTCCTCGGAATCGTGATCGTCCTGCGCGGTGAGCGCCGCAAGAAAGATTGACCCGTACCACGATCGATGTGGGGTGAAAGTCGAGGATCGAGGAGCGAAATGGTGATCGCGATGGAGTGGGTCGATCTTCCCGAAGCCCCTCCCTCATTCGGTGCCATGCTGTCGTGGAACCCGCAGCCGCTGCCGATCCTGCCGATGCTCGGGCTCGCCCTCGCCGCCTGGTATTGCTGGGGGGTACGGCGGGTACGGGCGGGCGGCCGAGTGTGGCCGTGGTCGCGCACGGCCAGTTTCCTCGGTGGTTGCCTGCTGCTGATTCTCGTCACCGGCTTGGGCATCGAGGGCTACGGGTTCGAACTGTTCAGTGTGTGGATGTTCCAGCACCTGACGTTGTCGATGGCCGTGCCGCCGCTGCTCGTGCTGGGCTGCCCGGGGATCCTGCTGTTGCGCTCGACCCCTCACTCGGGGTGGGGGAAGCCGGTTCTCCGTGCAGCGCTGGGTTCGCTACGGAGTCGGTCGGCGCGCATTCTGCTGAACCCGGGTGTCACCATCCCACTATTTTTGTTCAGTTACTACGGCATCTATCTGTCACCGGTGTTCGACCTGGTGGCATCGTCCTGGGCCGGCCACACCGCACTCGAGCTTGTCTTCCTCGCCACCGGGGTGTTGTTCATCGTCCCCGTGCTGTCCTCGGGGCCACTGCCGGTCAAGCAGAGCTACCTGGGACGGTGCTTCGACCTGTTTGTCGAGATGCCGCTGCACGTCTTCATCGGCGTGATCTTGATGATGGCGACCTCGCCTCTGCTGTCGACGTTCACCGACCCCCCTGCCGCCTGGGGCGTCGATCTGATGGGCGATCAGCAGCTCGCGGGCGGGCTGGCCTGGTCCTACGGCGAACCTGTAGCTCTCATCGTGGTGGTGATCTTCGCGATGCGCTGGAATCGCGACGAGGGGCGCGCCAACGCTGTTGCCGACAAACGGACGACACGGGAAGGCGACGGCGAACTCGACTCCTACAACGAATTCCTCAAATCCCTTCCCCGCCATTGAGGCGCGGCGACAGCTCACCCGGTCACCGTCTCCCATCCATTCCCGGCGCGCACCCTGTCGGCACACGATCCGGACATCGCGGAACAGGTCACGGTCGTATGACCTTGACCGCTAACTACTATCCGACATAGTTGTTGGTGGTGGGGATGTAGCTCCACCGAACCAGGGAGATGCTTTTCGGATGATGTCGGCGCCGGTCGAGTGAAACTCATGAGGTCGTGAGGATGTGGGTTCGGATGAGAGGGCTGGGAACGCGGACGCGTATCCGAGTCGTCAGGGTGACGAACCAGCTCGCCCCGTCGGTGTCTGCCGCGCCGGTGTGCGTATTACTCCTGGCCGCCATCTGGCTGAGCGGTGTCCTCACCGATGGCGCCGCCTACAACCTCCCCAATTATCTCGTCACGACCGTGCTGGTGTTTCTGGTGGGCGCACCGGTGGAGCGGCGAGTCGGTTCGCTCCGGTTCGCTGTAGGGGCGATCGCCGCTCAGGTCAGCGCTGTAGCCCTCGGGATGTCCTTCGCGGCTTTGGTTGGTGCGTTCGGACTGGGGTGGGACGGCGGCCTCGGAACCGGTGGCGTGATCGGGGGATACGCGTGGATTCTGGGTGTTCTGATGATGGGCAGCGCGTCGATGCGCACCCTGTGGAGACGCCGAATCCGTGTCGGTGTGCTGGTTCTGTTGGTGACGATGGCGCTGTTCCGGGGGCTGTCTCAGGACGTAGTCCTGCTCGGTGCGGCACTGACAGGTTTGGTGTTGGGCCCGTGGATGGTCGGAAGATCCGCCGGCGGAGCCCGTTTGACCGGCACGCGACGAGAAGGGCGCGTTCTGATTGCGCTGATTGTCGCCGCGAGCGCCTTGGGTCAGATGTTTGTCGCGCTGGACCTTCACGCCGTCGGCCCGCTGGCGGTGTTACGTGATCTGTTCGCCGGTACCGAGTGGACCGCCGCCCAGGTTCGAGATATCTGCGCGAGTGGGATCGATCCCCGTGAGTGCCGGCAGGGATTGTTGCGTCTGCGGTTGTCCGGAATCGGACCCACGCTCCTGAGCGTCATGCCCACACTGCTGCTACTTGTCATCGCGGAGGGTTTGCGTCGAGGGCGTAGGGCCGCGTGGTGCGCCGCGATCGTGGCCTATCTGGTGCTGATCGTGGTGTCGGTGTTGAACATCGTCCTGCGCTACGTGCATGCCGCAGACGTCGGCTCGGTCTTCTATGGGTCGGCTGAGATGCCTGGTCTGCACGAAGCTGTAGTTCCGCTTCTGCTCCCCGTCGCCATCGTCGCCGTCCTCCTCTCGATGCGCCGGCACTTCACCGTGTCGATATGTGTCGACACCTGTCGTCGCGTCACCACCACGGTGCTCGCCACCGCTACAGGACTGGCCATCGCATATGTCGCTCTCGGGGTCGCGGCGCGCCAGGGTTTCGACCGCACTCCCACCGTGCCGGCTCTGTTGGCGGACGTTCCCGAGCGGCTGGTACCCCCGGTGTACCTCCAATGGCTCGATCCCGGCTTCCTCCCCACTGACACGATCACCACACTGTTGTTCGAATGGACCGGGGTCGTGTTCTGGGCTGCGGCGGGGGTCGGGCTACTGAAGGTGTTCGTCACATCGGCCGTCGGAAGCCGTCCCGGGGCCGCCGAGCGAGCCAGAGAGCTCGTACGCGGCACCGGTGGAAGTTCCTTGTCATGGATGACCACCTGGCGCGGCAACCACTATTGGTTCGGTGAGGACGGCGAGAGTTTCGTCGCCTACCGGGTCATCTCGGGCGTCGCGTTGACCACCGGCGATCCAGTTGGACCCGCCGGAAGTCTCCGCCACACGGTGATCGCCTTCGCCGAGTACTGCACCGACAACGGCTGGATACCGTGCTTCTATTCGGTGACCGCAGAGGTGCGAGCGGTGACCGACACTCTCGGGTGGGGCAGTGTTCAGGTCGCAGAGGAATCCGTGCTTCCGTTGGGTGAACTGGCCTTCACCGGCAAGTCCTTCCAGGATGTCCGCACCGCATTGAACCGTGCCCGAAAGTGTGGCATCACGGCCGAATGGATGAGCTACCCGAGCGCGCCATGGGTCATCACCGACCAGATTGCCGCCATCTCCCAGGAATGGGTGTCCGACAAGGATGCGCCCGAGATGGGATTCACCCTCGGAGGTCTCGGCGAGCTCGACGACTCGGAAGTTCGGTGCCTGATCGCGGTAGACGAGCACCGCACCGTACACGGAGTGACGTCCTGGCTACCGGTCCATCGTGACGGCGAGATAGTGGGATGGACATTGGATTTCATGCGTCGGCGATCATCTGAGGGGTTTCGGCCGACGATGGAGTTCCTCATCGCCTCTGCAGCCCTGCTGCTGCAGGAAGAGGGGGCGCAGTTCCTCAGCCTTTCCGGAGCGCCACTGGCGAAGATCAACCCTGTCGAGGACGTCGGCGCCATGACGGCTGCACTCGGCAAACTCCTCGACGTCCTTGCGCAGGTGTTGGAACCGGTCTATGGCTTTCGCTCATTGCTCGCGTTCAAAGGGAAGTTCCAACCTCGGTACGAACCGATGTTCATGACCTATGCCGACCCTGCGGCACTACCGAGCATCGGCCGCGCCATCGCGCGAGCGTACCTTCCCAAGCTGTCTGGCAGGGAGGGGTTTCAGCTGGTGCGGACACTGGTATATCGCTGAACGGTGTTCTGCGATGCCGAGCGTCGGGTTCTTTCATTTCGCGTCCTCACGTCCTCGCGTCCTCGCGTGCAGAACGGGCCGCAACGGGGCGATGCGTCGGAACACCGTCGGTTGGCGCCGCGGTTACCTACCCGGCTGGAGACATCGCCCGAATCCGTAAACCATATGGGCACGGACGGCGTAGCAGTCCGAAATACTATGCATTTTAGTAGTTCGTATTGTGGCGGGCGGTTCAACGAAACCCTCACGGCCTGCATGGATGCCCTTTCCACGCGACCTGATCGTCCGGGCCCCGCCAACACTAACTACTATCGGACATAGTAGTTAGTGTGTGCCGCGCTCACTTACCTACGGAGCACACTGATCTGACCGAACGACGGATCGGTTGCGCGGGCCGCCGAGGTGGGCAACAACGCCCACTGCGGGTCCGCCGCATACCAGAAAGATTTGTAAGTTGTGCAATTTCGCCGAAGCCTGCGGCACGTATTGAAGGGACCACGAAACGACGTACGACGAAACGACGTACGAGTAGTAGAACTCGCTGGACGGGTGCGGCCGCATCTGATCCGAGAATCCGGATGGCTCAGGAGAGAACCGTCGTGCCGATCAACCAAACCATTGCCCGGCTGAGTGACCTGTCGTTCCAGTCGGCATTCGCCGTGTATCTGTTGGCCCTCGTGCTGCTGATCTGGCACTACGCCGCGACACGCACCGAGCACGTCCACCGACGCGAGTTGGGGGACCGGGAACTGGCCGCGGCAGGGGGAGTCTCTGCGCCGTCGCCGGGAGCGCCGGGGCGGATCGTTTCGGCTCCGCCGAAACCAGTGTCCGAGCGACTCGGCAACATGGGTGCCGCGGTTCTCGTCGTCGGCCTGGGACTGCACCTTGGGTCGATCGTGTTGCGGGGCCTCGCAACCGGACGTTTCCCGTTGGGCAACATGTACGAGTTCGTCACCATGGCCACCGCGGCCGCAGCGGCGGCTGGCATCGTGTTCCTGCGCGGACAGACATACCGTCCGATGTGGGTGTTTCTTCTGGCGCCGATCCTGATCCTCATGTTCGTTGCGGCAACCCTGCTCTACGCCGACGCCGCACCCGTGGTTCCGGCCCTGCAGTCCTACTGGCTTCCGATCCACGTCACGATCGTCAGCATCGGCAGCGGCATCTTCCTGGTTTCCGGCGTGGCCAGCCTCGCGTTCCTACTGCGGATCCGCCAGCCCGCCGGAGCCGAGCGCCCCGGGCCGGTAGGCGCGCTGGCTCGCCGGTTGCCCGACGCCCACACACTCGACCGGTTGGCTTACAAAACAGTCATCATCGGCTTCCCACTCTTTGGCACCGGGGTCATCCTCGGCGCGATCTGGGCGGAGGCAGCCTGGGGCCGGTTCTGGGGCTGGGATCCCAAGGAGACGATGTCGTTCATCGCCTGGGTGATCTACGCCGCCTACCTCCACGCCCGAGCCACCACAGGGTGGCGCGACACCAAGGCCGCTTGGATCAATATTGCCGGATTTGTCGCGATGCTGTTCAATCTATTCATCGTCAACATGGTTGTGTCCGGGCTGCACTCCTACGCCGGTCTGAACTGACCGTTCGCTATCTCTGCCGGAGCCGTCCGCGGCGGAGAAGCGGCTGCCGTGGCATGGGCAGCCGATTGTGCCGTTGCGCACTCGCTCACGATGCAGCCCTGGTGCGTGCACCGGTCCCTACGCAGTCCGGTCTTCTTGCATTTCTCGTTGCGGTGTTTCAGCTGGTCGGGCTGCGGGGTCAGTGCACCTGAAGGTGTTGCGGGCGATCGGGAAGCCGCTGTTCCGGGGGAGGTTCGGTCAGGCGATCAACGCCTGAAAGAGTTCGCTCAGCGACATGGCAACCTCGTCAAGATGGTGGGCGAGGTCCTGGGTGATCTGCATCAGTTCTTCTGACATGCGCCAACTCCCGTGCTGAAACTTTAATACTATGATGCATAGTACATGCGTGGGCTTCGAGTAGCTCAAGGAGTTGAGGTCTCGCGCCTGGGAGACTGTCGAGAATCCGTGGCTGAGGGATCCATTGTGTTCGCCCACATCCCGAGCAGCACGGGGCATTTCGCTGTTCTGCAATCCCCGTTCGAGAGGTGCGTGCCGGTCGCTCCGGTATCCGAAGTTGGCCGCGCCGATGTCAGTCAGCCGAGCGCGCACGCGCGGTCGTTTGGAGACTGATCGGCGGCGAGCACAGGAATGGGACAGTGGTGGGGCGACCGGCAGAATCTGTCGTGTTGGCCTGGGGCTTGGGGCTTTTCACCTGCATGGATACCGAGAGTTCCTTCCTCGACGCGCGGATGGCACTTTCGATCGTCGGGGACTTGGACTGCGGTTCGTTGGCGCTCAGGCGTTCTTTGTAACTCGCTCGACCTCACCAGAGCTCGCCGCATTCAGTGAATCTCCACCGTTCGTTGCGTCAGCCAGCCCTTGCACCCAGACGGGGTAGACGGACTTGTCATCGCCGCGGAATCCGGTGTCGATCTCGGTGCCCGACGGCAGCCGCCACCGGATCACCAGGACACCATCCTTGCTCATGACCTTCCCTGCGAGCCCGCGTTCGGTCCGGACCGCCCGTACGGATTCTTGAGGAATCCACAGCGTCGAGGCCCCGTCCCGCTCGAGGAGAATGCCCGCATCGTATTGGGACAGCTCGCCGGTGGCTCGGAATCCTAGATCGCCGACCGCGATACGGTCCTGCCAGCTGGGCGCGATCGTGCTGCCCACGTAAAGTCCGGTGGTCGGCGCAACGATCTGCTCACCGAGGTCCACGGGAGTCGCGGGCAGTTGTCCGATCTGGTGGGCCTGGCGGCGTGCTCGGCCTCGCCACCCTATGTACATGAGCATGAGCGCGAGCGTCCAGAACGCCACAAAGCCGACGACGAACAGAAATCTTTCCACCGCTACCTCTCATCGCTGCATCCCGGATGTGCCGCTCCGCCCGGTGATGCACCAGCCAGTTGTAGCAATACCCGAGGCAAGAGCGTAGCGTCCGAAATACTATGCAGCTTAGTAGTAAGGGTGAACTCCACTTGCACGGGGCGGTAGGGGAGTAACGGCATTCGACATGTGCCTGTGACGGCGTTGCAGGAGCGTGGAGGAGGAGCAGTGGCGACACTAGTACCGGGTGAGCAGACCACCGAGATCGTTGCCGCCCGCCCGTACCCGCCGCGTCGGGGACTCAAAGGCTCGTTCATCTACAAAATGGTCACGACCACCGACCCCAAGATGCTCGGGATCATGTACCTGACGACCTCGTTCGTGTTCTTCCTCGTCGGCGGCCTGATGGCCATGCTGATCCGCAGCGAACTCGCGGTGCCCGGTATGCAGTTCCTGTCGAACGAGCAGTACAACCAGCTGTTCACCATGCACGGCACGATCATGCTGCTGCTGTACGCGACGCCGATCGTGTTCGGGTTCGCCAACTACATCCTGCCGCTGCAGATCGGTGCCCCCGACGTGGCGTTCCCCCGCCTCAACGCGTTCAGCTACTGGCTGTATCTGTTCGGGGCGATCATCGCGACCGCGGGGTTCATCACCCCGGGCGGTGCCGCGGACTTCGGCTGGACCGCGTACACCCCACTCTCCAGCGCCCTGCATTCGCCGGGCATGGGTGCGGACCTGTGGATCACGGGCCTGGCACTGTCCGGCCTCGGCACCATCCTCGGCGGGGTCAACATGATCACCACCGTGATCTGCCTGCGCGCCCCGGGCATGACGATGTTTCGGATGCCGATCTTCACGTGGAACATCTTCATCACCAGCATCCTGATTCTGCTGGCGTTCCCGCTGCTGACCGCGGCGCTGATGGGGCTGCTCGCCGACCGGCAGCTCGGCGCCCACATCTTCGACCCGGCCACCGGCGGTGTCCTTTTGTGGCAGCACCTGTTCTGGTTCTTCGGTCACCCCGAGGTGTACATCATCGCGCTGCCGTTCTTCGGCATCGTCTCGGAGATCTTCCCGGTCTTCTCCCGTAAGCCGGTGTTCGGTTACAGCGGCCTGATCTATGCGACGCTGGCGATCGCGGCCCTGTCGATCGCGGTGTGGGCGCACCACATGTACGCCACCGGCGCGGTGCTGCTGCCGTACTTCTCGTTCATGACGTTCCTGATCGCCGTCCCGACGGGGGTGAAGATCTTCAACTGGATCGGCACCATGTGGAAGGGGCATCTGACGTTCGAGTCGCCGATGCTGTTCTCGATCGGCTTCCTGATCACGTTCCTCTTCGGCGGTCTGTCCGGTGTCATCCTCGCGAGCCCGCCGCTGGACTGGCAGGTCACCGATTCCTACTTCGTGGTCGCGCACTTCCACTACGTGGTCTTCGGCACCGTCGTGTTCGCCACCTACGCCGGCATCTATTTCTGGTTCCCGAAGATGACCGGCCGGATGATGGACGAGCGCCTGGGCAAGTGGCACTTCTGGACCACGTTCATCGGCTTCCACGGCACGTTCCTGGTCCAGCACTGGCTCGGCGCCGAGGGTATGCCGCGCCGCTACGCGGACTATCTGCCGTCGGACGGCTTCACGGTCCTGAACTCGGTGTCCACGATCTTCGCGTTCGTCCTGGGCGCGTCGACGCTGCCGTTCGTCTGGAACGTCTTCAAGAGCTACCGGTACGGCGAGGTGGTCACCGTCGATGACCCGTGGGGTTTCGGCAACTCGCTCGAGTGGGCGACGAGCTGCCCGCCGCCGCGGCACAACTTCACCGAGCTGCCGCGCATCCGCTCCGAGCGTCCCGCGTTCGAGCTGCACTACCCGCACATGGTCGAGCGGATGAAGGCCGAGGCGCACGTCGGACCGGGCCACGGGGGCAGGCAGGCCAGCGCCGTGCTCGAGGAGGAGAGGCACGGGCCGCTGACCGTCGGCGACGAAGGCGACCCCGGAACAGACCGTGCCGCCGACGAGGACACCTAGAAGGGCTGCAATCCGCGGCCGATGAGGAGCGCTCACCCCCTTCCCGACGTGGAAAAATCCTCGATTCTGGAATCAGTTCATGGGAAGTGGTTGCGCACCTTTGGTTTCGAGTAGCTGACGAATCGCGGTGGACTCGGCCTCCTGAGTGTTGACGATCTGCCGTGCCAGTGCGGCAACGGCGGGGACGGAGGCGTTGTCGGCGGCGTACTGCGCCATCGGGATTCCGCCTTGGTGGTGCCGCAAGAGCAGTTGCAGGTAGCGCACGTCGAACGCCGGACCGGTCATCTTGCGTAGCTCGTCGAGTTCGGTCGTCGTTGCCATTCCCGGCATCGGTTGTCGTGGACCGCTGCCTGTGGTGGACATGTCACCTTCCATGCCGGGCATCGAGTGTTGCATCGATCCGGTTGCGCTGTCGGTGGGCATCCACTGCATGTACGGACCGGACCCCAGTGGGGGGCGGTCCCACAAGTTCAACCAGCCCTGCATGGTGCCGACCTGACTTTGCTGGGTGGTGACGACGTCGTACGCGAGGGTGCGGACGGCGGGATCGGCGGCGTTGGCCAGTGCCATCGCCGACATTTCCACCGCTTGACTGTGATGGACCGACATATCCTGCGCGAACCCGACGTCGACGGAATCGGCGGACGGTGGCGGCGGGTTGTCGCCGTCGAGCCACCCCTTGATCCAGAACCCGGCGAGGATTCCGGCCAGCAGTGCGATGACGACGATCAATCCGGTCGTCACTGCTCGGTACCGTCGTCGGGGGTCGTCGTGCCCGGGTTCGGTGGAAGCCTGAACGGGATTCGGCTCAGCCATTGCCGCCCCCGGTGGGCATGCCCGGCGCCGCCGGTACCGGGGCGCCGCCGCCACCCGGCTGGGCCGGGTCGGTCTGCTCGTCGGTCATCGGGGCCGCATCCGGACCCGGCGGTGAGGAGTCGAACGGCGGCGGGTCCGCCGGGTCGAAACCTCCGGGCACCGTCGAACAACTCGCCCCCGCCTCCGGATACGTATTCGGGTTCTGGCTCAACGCAGAAACGAACTGGGGGATCCGCTCGTCCGTGGCGCCGTCGAGTTTGAGCTGACGACCCCACGACTGCAGCGACACAGCGGAGTCGAGGCCCGGGTAGGGCGACATCAGGGTGTACGGTTCGCCGTCGACCTTCGATGCCAGCGTAGCGATGTCGTCCGAGCTCAGCCTGTCCGGGTTGTAGGCAACCCAGACGGCGCCGTGTTCGAGGGAATGTACGGCGTTTTCGGTGCGGATCGGTTCGGGATAGACCACCCCGGTGCAGGTCGCCCAGTACTGATCGTGCGCGCCGCCGAACGGCGGATTCTGGTCGTAGGCAACCCGCTGAGGTGCTTGGATATGGTTGCC
Source organism: Rhodococcus pseudokoreensis (assembly GCF_017068395.1). Taxonomy (NCBI): domain Bacteria; kingdom Bacillati; phylum Actinomycetota; class Actinomycetes; order Mycobacteriales; family Nocardiaceae; genus Rhodococcus; species Rhodococcus pseudokoreensis. The sequence continues at coordinate 174,850 of NZ_CP070615.1, forward strand.
GGCCGGGTACTCGACCTTGACTACCCCGTCGATACCCGTCGAAGGGTCCGGGTTGTCCGCGCTCGGCGCGTACCGCTGCGCCTCCGCCCTCTCGAGAGCCCGGGGCACCATGTTGTAGGCGATGACACCGATCAACCCCACAATGACCACTACCGCGCCGATCAACAGCCAGGGGATGCGGAGACCGCCCCCCGGAACACCGCCGGCGGTGGAGCGGGACTTGGCGCCGTTGCCCCGGTTTTTCGTCATCTGTCAGATACCGTCCTTCTTGCCTGCCCCGAACACCCCTCAATTACTATGCATCATAGTAGTTGCTGTCGAGCGGTGACCGAGGTGACCGGCCCACCGCCGGGCCTTCCTCTCCCGGACCTACGCAGCCCCGTGACGAAGACGGGGACGAGCAGAAAGGACAGGGCAACTTCGGGTACGGAGCCGAGACGGGTAGCCCATGTGAGATCCGTACCGAGCGCGATCTCGCCCACGAGTGCATCGGCGGTGAAGAGTGCGGTTTGCTGCTGCACCGTCCCGTCGGGGGCAATGATGGCACTGACACCGCTGGTGGCGGCGATGAGCACACTCCGCCCATGTTCGACGGCACGAATACGTGACATCGCCAGCTGCTGGTAGGTCATATCGGTGCGCCCAAAGGTGGCGTTATTGGTCGGCACCGTAATGACCTGGGCGCCTGCCCGTACCGACTCGGTCACCAGGTCGTCGAAGGCGACCTCGTAGCAGGTGGCGACGGCCAGACGAACGCCGTTGAGATCGACGACGCCATCGCCGGTCCCGGCCACGAAGTTCCCCGCTTGCTTCGCGTACGGGGACAGTGCGGTCATCACCGGGCGCAGCGGAAGGTATTCGCCGAACGGAACGAGCTGACGCTTGATGTGCTGCTCACCCGGGCCGCGGGCCGGATCCCACACCATCACGCTGTTGACGGTGGTGCCGCCCTCTCCCACGAGCACGGCGCCAACGAGGATGGGAGTCCCCATCGATCGGGCGGCGGCGTCGAGGCGGGCGGCGGCGTCGCGATTGCGGAGGGGATCGATGTCCGAGGCGTTCTCCGGCCAGATGACCAGACTGGGTCTTGGTGCACGCCCGGCGGCGACATCCGCGGCGAGCTGTTCGGTGCGGGCGAGATGATTGTCGAGCACCGCCCGGCGCTGTGCATTGAAGTCGAGGCCCAGGCGCGGCACATTTCCTTGCACAACCGCAGCAGTGGCGGTGGTTCCGGCATCGGTGCTGCTGCTCCCGGCCGAGAGGACAAGGGCGACGAGAAGTGGGACGCCGACCGGAATGGTGCCGGCGACAACGGCGGAGCGCCAACGGTGCGAACGAAGCCCGACCACGCACCCGGCGAGTCCCGCACCCACCAAGGCGGCGGCGAACGACAGGCCAGGAGCCCCAACGATCCCCGCCAGCGGTAGCAGGGGACCGTCGGCTTGCCCGAACGCGATTCGGCCCCAAGGGAAACCGCCGAACGGAACTCGGGACCGGATAGCTTCCGTGACGACCCACGCACCGGACACCCACATCGCCGCCCCCGGCAACCGGCCGACCGCAGCGGTGATCAGTCCGAACAGCGCGACCGCGACCGCTTCGATCGCGGCGAGAATCAGCCAGGGGACCGCGCCCACGTACACCCCCACCCAGGGCAGCAGCGGCACGAAGAAGGCAAGCCCGGCGAGGTAGCCGTACCCGAATCCGGCGCGAAGCGACCGACCTCGAAGAACCAGAGTCAGCACCGCAATACCTACCGGCGCCAGGAACCACATCGTGAGTGGGGGAAAGCTGAGGAAGAGCAATGCGCCGGACCCGGTGGCGGCAGCACATCGGAACAGGGCGCCGGCCATCCGGTGCCCTGTGGTGAGGCGCCGGAGGCGGATGACCTCGCGCCCGGGTGGGCGGCGCAGGTCACCTCCCGGTATCCCGGCAACATCCTGGTCAGTGGTCACCGGATCACATCCTTGCGCGCAGGAGGCCGGTCACACGTCCGCCGGGGCATCACGGGGTCGGTCGATCGCGCGAGCCGGTCACCAGACGCGCACTGATGGTGGTGAACTCCGCACCCCAGCCGGCGTGATCGGTGCGGGCGAGGCCACCGAGTTCGATGCGGGTCTCGTGTTCCGTTGCGCCGGGGCGCAGCCGCACCCAGATTCGGCGGCGCTTGATCAGTAGCGAGATCAGCAATCCGATCATCATCGTGATCGCGAAGACCAGCACCCATTGCTGTGCGGGATCGTGAGAGACCTGGAGGTTGGCGAACTCCTCGGCGCCGTCGAACCGCACCTGGGTGCCGTCCGGCAAGGCGGTGGATTCCCCGGGCCGGAGGTTGACTCGGTCCTCTTTGACGAGTCGACCTTGGTTGATCAACTCGGAGTTGAGGGAAAAGATCGACTGGGGGATCCCCGTGTCGAGCCCGCTGTCGCCTCGGTAGATGTCCACCGCCACAGCCGGATCCAGAAGATCGGGAAACACCGAGGTCAAAAGGGTGCCATTGAAATAGGCAGTGGGAGCAAAGAGGCCCTCGATCGCGATCTGATTCTTGCGCCGCTCCTCCGGGTCGGCATACGTGCCACCGGGAGGGTCGAATCGCAATGCACCGCTGCTGAGGAAGGTGGTGGCGTCATCGGGGCGGAACTGCATCGTCTCGGTGCGGGTCTGGCCGTCCGGAAAGGTCACCGTGAAGGTCGGGGCGTACCCGTGACCGGTGAGGTAGACCCGGGCGCTACCGACCCGGAGCGGTTCGTTGACCCGCAACCGGTAGTCCTGCCAGGCGCTCGCACCGATCTGCTCGCCCGTTTGGTACGAGATGTTGGAGGTGAACATCTCCGCTTGACCGTTGTCGAGGTAGTCCGCGGTGAAGTCGTTGACCTTGACGCAAAACGGTTCGAGTCCTGTTCCATCCGTGGAGTTTCCGGCGCGAAACGAGTCGTATACCGCGGGGGAGGTGTTGCAGAAGCCGGGCCCACCGTCCGCAATCACGATGACCGAGCCCTCGTATCCGAACAGTCGTCCGAGTGCAACGGCTGCCAGCAAGCCGATGAGCGAGAAGTGGAAGATCAGGTTTCCGGCTTCCCGAAGATAGCCTTTCTCCGCGGAAATCGACACCGTTGCAGCATTTTCGGGTCGAACGACGACACGCCACCCGCGCAGAGCGGCGCGCACCTGCCCGGTCGCCTGATCGATCGAGGTGTGCAGTGTTCCGAGGTCGTGGTGCGGTAGCCGGGACAAGTTGCGCGGTGCCCGCACGGGTTCGCTGCGCAGCGCCCGGAGGTGGTCCGCGAGCCGCGGCAACAGGCAGCCGATGAGGGAGACGAACAACAGCACGTAGATAGCGGTGAACCAGAAGCTGGCGAAGACGTCGAAGAGTTCGATCTTGTCCATCACGGGGCCAAGGGTGGGTCGGTCGGCGATGTATTGGTCGACCTTCTGCGCGTTGAGGCTTCGTTGAGGCAGCATCGCACCCGGCAGAGCGGCCAGTGCCAGGAGGAACAGCAGCACGAGGGCGGTGCTCATCGAGGTCAGCCGGCGCCAGAGGTTGCGCCCGGTCTCCAGGCTGCGCCGGATCGGCGACGGTCGGCCTTCTCGGTCCGGCGTATCGACCGTCGTGTGAAGGCCGGTCATATCGGCAACACGACGGCGGTGACGAATTCGTTGCGCAGCCAGCCGACGAACAGCTCCCACGCCCCGCTGAGCAACGCCAGCCCTACCGCGACGAGCAGGACGCCGCCGACGATCTGGATCGTGCGGGCATGGCGGCGTAGCCAACCGATTCCCCGCAGCGCCTTCGCGGACCCGAATGCGAGCACCACGAACGGCAATCCGAGGCCGAGGCAGTACGCGATGATCAATCCCACCCCGCGTGCGGCGGTGGCACCCTCGGTTCCGGCGGCGACCGAGAGCACCCCGGCCAGGGTAGGACCGAGGCACGGTGTCCAGCCCAACGCGAACACCCCGCCCAGCAACGGTGCGCCGGCCAACGAGGAGATGCGGCGCGGACTGAATCGGGTGTCCTTCTGGAGGGTGGGAATGAGCCCGAGGAACGCCAGTCCCATGACGATGGTGATCACTCCGCCGCCGCGTTGGAGCAGTTCCTGGTTGATCCGAAGGGCCCCGATCACACCGAACACCGACGCGGTCGCCAGGACGAACACCACGGTGAATCCGGCCACGAACAGTGCTGCGGCCCCGGCTATGCGCCACCGGTCCGCACTTGGGGTGCGGGCGTCGCCTGCGGTGACCGCGGGGGTCTCGGCGCCGGAAATCCCGGCGAGGTAGGACAGATATCCCGGTACCAGCGGTACGACACACGGAGAGGCGAAGGACACCAGACCTGCCAACACGCAGGCGGCGAACGCGAGCAGTAGCGGTCCGGTCGCGGCCGCGGTCTGGAAGCTCGCCCCGATTCCCTCCGCCAGGATTGTCATTGCTCGGCCGCCACTCGTTCGATCACCGGCTGCAGGTCTTCGGCCAACAATGCCCGCAAGAACACCGCGGCCACACGATGGTTCCGGTCGAGTACCAAGGTGGAGGGAATGACGCTGGTGGGATAACTCCCGCCCAAGGCTATGAGGGTGCGCATGGGTGGGTCGTAGATCGAGGGGTATGTCACTTGATTGTCGATGACGAAGTCCTGGGCCTTGTCCCGCTGAGGGTCGCGAACATTGATTCCGAGGAACTGAACCCCGAGGTCTTTGGTTGCGGCGTAAGCGCGTTCGAGATCGTCGGCCTCGGACCGGCACGGCGCGCACCACTGACCCCAGAGGTTGATCACCACTACCTGTCCGGCGTAATCCGCCAGCGACACCGACTTGTCATCGGTCATCAGATCGGGGCCGGAGAGGGGACCGATCTTCCCCCGGCCCTCCGGTGGGTCGTAGAGGATGTCGGTTTGCCCGCCCGGGGAAACGAAATCGAAGGTTCCGCCCTGGGCCACCGCGTCGGAGCCGGACGCGCAGCCGGTCAACGCGATCACCACCGCCGCGCACAGTGCGAGCACTGCGACCGTTCGCGACCGCCGATTGGACGACTCGCCCACTCGCGCGCGCTGCCGCATCATCGGATCACCTCACTTACCGTGGAACGAATCTCGGCCGGGTCACCGAAGACCGCTGGTGTGGTGATCCGTTCGACCGAACCATCTTGCTTGACAACGAAATTCAACGGCAGCACGGGAGGCGCGGACAATGCCTTCTGCGCTGCACCGGAATCTTGGAATGACGGGTAATGGGCACCCACCTCGGCCAGAAACCCCAGAGCAGCGGCGGGGTCATCTTGCACATTGATCCCCACGACAGGAATGGATCCGGGCTCGTTTGCATACGCGTCGAGCACGGGAATCTCCTCCCTGCACGGCCCGCACCAGGACGCCCATAAATTGACCAGGGTTGGTTCACCACTCACCGCTGCCCCGAGGTCGACCGTGTCCGTGGAACCCAGACACCGCACCATCACGCCAAGTAATTGCGCATCGGTCGGTGGTGAGGTTGCAGGTTCCGGACACGGCCGCAGGCGCGCCCCCTCGGCAGCCTCAACCAACTCGGGCCCGTCGATCGCAGAGTCGGAGGCCCGCGCCCCCTCTCTCCTCGCGGACGGCGTGTCAGCCGACTCCGAACGCGGCCAGATCGCCACGATCAACACCACGATCACGGCCAGGAAAAAAATCAGCCATCGACTCCCAGACCGCACGTGTTGTTTCCCTTTCTTCAATGGTCGGTCGCACCACGACCACCAACTACTATTGCGCATAGTAGTTGGCGGTCGTGGTGCGGGGTCTGGAGGCGGCACTCGCTCATCCCGACGCGACGAACGATTCGAGGCCCCTCGTCCCCCGGACAACGCCCCCGGCCCGCTTACCGATCGCGTCGCCCGCCTACAGCAAGGGCGCTACCGTGGTTGTGGTCGAACGGGACACGACCGTCACTCGCCGAAGTTCTCGTCATCGGCAACGCCGGTCGGCGCCGCCCGCAACCATCACTGCTGGGTCTGACCGCCGCACCCACCACCACGGGGCGCCGTGCACGTGACCCGGGGATCTGCGCATTCCCGCTGTTTCGAAGCACGACCGGTAGTCAGGTGGTCAGGTGGCCGCCGCGGCGTCGCTCTCCCTCGCGCGGTCTACCAGTGCGCCGACTCGGCGGGAGATCTCTTCGATCTGCTCGACGACATCAGTAGACAGCGCATTGCGTTCAGCATCGCTCAGACTCGGCCCGAGTCCATTGCTGACCATGATCAGAAACTCCAGATTGGTGCGCAACGCCGTTAGGGGAGTCAGGAGTTCGCGGCCGGCATCGACGATCAAAGCCCGTTGATGATCGCGAGAGCGGCGCAGGCTCTCGAGCATCACGTTGAAACGACGTGCGAACTGGGCGAGTTCGTCCTCCCCTCGGACCGGGATCGGTTGCAGGTCCTGTGTCTGTGCAATGCTCTCGGTCGAGAGCATGAGACGGCGCACCGGTCTGAGCCCGGTACGGATCGCGACGGATCCTGCCAGGACCGACAGCACGATGACGAGAGCGCCGAGAGATGTCAACGCCAGCAGTAGCTTGTTCAGCATAGTTCTGGTCGGCTGCAGGGACTCGGCGACGACGATGGTCTCGCCGGTGGGTGCCCGTTTCGCAAGGACCTGATATCCGCCGAGTTCGCGGACGGACACAGGCGCTCGGCCCTGGGCCACGTCCATCTCCGGCCCGTCCCGTAGTGCGTCCTCTTCGGCAAAGGGCGAGTTGCTGTGATCGGCCGCGATCACGTCACCAGACCGGGTAATCAACGCGACTTTGAGGGTCTGTCCGCCGCCGACCCCGAAGAATGACAGGGGTGCACCGGATGCTGAGCTGGCAACGAATACGTCGACCTTGCGGCTGAGACGATCGTTGACTTGAGTACGCAGGGAATGCTCGGTGACCAGATAGATCGCCACCACGGACACGAAAACGGCGATCGCAGCCAGAGCGGCCGTCAGCATATTCACCCGCACACGCAGCGACGTGCGTGATTCCTTATGCACTACCATCATCGGCGGACAGCCCGATCGCGCGCAGATCCGATTGAGCGGGAAGGACAGGCCGGCATCAGGCCAGTTTGACGTACCTGGCTGAGACCTCGCTGAGAGTGCTCTACCAGGCCGAAGGGCCGGTCTCCGGCAAGTGCGTGAACGAGACCGCAGCGCCCGAATTCATGTGGTCGCCGCTGTCTTCAGATTTGATTAGAACGCCCAGCAGCGTGAGAGTTGCGAGAAAAACAAACAATCCCAGCAGGGTTACCAACCATGGCGGACACCTCTTCTGCTCCTTCGTCGCGGGGGAACTGTCCGGCGTGACTGTCATGTCCGGTTTCTTACCAGACGAACGCAGCCCGCCCGACATGCAGCTCCGACGAAGGCTTGGCGGTACATTGGGCGGGCCGAACCCGTCCGCACACGATCAACAGATTCCGCACGCAGATCGGCGGGACGGGGTCTTCGGGCGGACCGATCTGCGTCTAGCTAAGCTAGCAGCACATCATTCCTGCGCACATGTCGCACATTCCGCTTGCCATCATCATCTGGCAATTCCACCATGTCTGCAGGTTCATCAGTAGGTCTTGCATGCGCTTCTCCTTCTGCCTCCGGTTGCCGTCGCGGTCACGCGGCACCCTCCGCGCTGATCAGCTGGTCCGAGGCGCCGGCCGGTGGGTGCATCCCGATCCAGATGATCCTGGCGCGCCCATCAGCCGAAACCACTGTCGGCACTCGACGAGAACTCGCGATCATGTTGCGCTGTAGCGTGAGGCGCTGCACTACACGGTGGGCGACAGACGTTGTGCATAGAATTTCTGACCGCAGGGATATCAGAAGACCTCGGCACTCCCCGCAAAGCACTCCCCGCAAACTCCCAGGAAACCGTGCAGTCGACTTCTGAAATTGACATTCGGCGTGGAGCGCCGTTCTCGGGTGTGCCGGTATGGGGCCGGTATAGGGATGGCCGAAACGGGACCCTGGTGACCGCATAACGGCGCTCAGCTCGCCGCCCCGACCGGATCCAGAATGAGCAAACGACGCCACTCGCAACTGTCGACGGATACCCGTCCGAATCGATCCCGGCACCGCCAGTTCAATGGGAATGCATACCCGGGGAAACGACCGACTCAAGCATGGCTTCCCGTTCTCGGCGGGCCGTGGTTGCCCTGATGTGGCGGGAACTGTCAGGCGGATTCGAGTGAGTCGGCCTCGTCGAGCGAGTCCCAGACGATCTCGTAGCGCCTGGTCATGTCGTCGGAGTCGGCGAGGAGCGCGTCGAACAGCGACCGGGGAGGCGCGCCACGACCGCGGCCGTGCCGCGATCTCACGCGGGGAGAAGAGGGGGTTGGTTGGGTGGCGTTGGTACAGGGTAAAGCTGCTCTGAGATAAGAGCTGTGTCCTCCATCATATTACTGGGCGGTAGTGGTCGAACCCGCAGGATGACCCCAGTCGGATGCGCCGGCGGTCGTACCGTTCGAGTGGTGGCCCGTATGGTAGGCGGCCCTGTGTAGCTGGACGATTGACCGGATAGCGCGTGCGCTCAATGTATTCCACACTGTCTCCGGAGCTGCCTCGGATCCGGGATGCTCGGCGTTGTGATGTCGGCACGAATGTTCGGGCCGCGGAGGTAGGCAGGGAGCGGCAGCATGCGGGTACATCGACAGATGAGGTGGGTGGCCGCGGCAGCGGGGGTGGGGTTGGCCGCGAGCATTGTTTTGGCACCGGTCGCGGCGGCGGAGGAGGTTCCGGATGTGCCCGGGGTGAGCTCGGTGTGGCAGGTCCCGGACCGTGGCGGTCCCGCCCAGGCCGCGCATCCCGATGCCGCCCGGTACGCGCGGCAACACCCGGGATCGGTGCCGCCGGGTATCAACGATTTCACCTGCACCCCGACCGGCGGGCACCCGCGGCCGGTGGTGCTGGTGCACGGCACGGACTCGAACGCGTACTCGGACTGGGCGGCGCTCGGTCCGCGACTGGCCGGGGCGGGGTACTGCGTGTTCGCGCTGAACTACGGCGGCAAACCCGGAGGCGACAACTACGGAACCGAGGACATGGCGGTCAGCGCCGGCCAGCTGGCGCAGTTCGTGGCCGAGGTCCGCGGCGCGACCGGGGCGGATGAAGTCGACATCGTCGGCTACTCGCAAGGATCGACGGTGGCCCGCTATTACGTCAACCGGCTCGGTGGTGCGGCGGCGGTCGATCAGTGGGTCGGCCTCGCCTCACCCACCTATGGGGGCACCATGTTCGGCCTCGTTCCGGTCCTCGAGCAGACTCCCGGCGGCATGGAGTTGGCGACCGCGGCGCTTCCCCCGGAACTGGTCTCGCCGGCGTTGGAGCAGCAGGCCCAGGGCTCACCGTTCCTCGACGACCTCAACGGTGGGGCAGACACCGTCCCGGGAACCCGGTACACGACGATCGGCTCGCGGCTCGACGAGGTCATTCAACCGGCGACCAACATCGCGTTGCACGATCGGTCGGCGACGAACCTGATGATCCAGGACCTCTGTCCGATCAACCAGTCGGGCCATTTCCGAATGCCCTACGACGAGTACACCCTCCAACTCGTGATGGGTGTCCTCGATCCCACAATGCCGCCGGCGCCGCCCTGCACCGCGGTGCCCGCGGGTACCGGGATACTCGAGATGATCCTCACCGAGAACTTCTGACGGCGGCGGTAACGGAATCACCAGGCTGACGGGTCGCGGCGAAACGGTGGCGCAGCGGGTGAGCGCCACCCCGAACCTCGGCACCCCAGCGCTTCTTCCGCGCCATCCTGGAATGAGTGGGTGCAGCGGGGCGGATGGCGCCACCATCTGCACTCGACTTTTCCTGCATGGAGGTGTGTTTGCAGGTCAGATAACACGTGGTCCGACGATACGGCGAGCGACTGCCGCACACCGGCGCTGAAGCGTGCCATCGCCGAGGCAGGCGATGAAATGTCGCCGACCATCGGCCTCCCGGACGAAATCGAGCCAGGGAAGTTCACGTTTACGTTTACGCTTTGTCCTCGGTGATGGGCGACCAGATGCTTGTACTCGGTGATGGGGCGACCAGTCGCGAACGAGATCACCTTCAACTGGGACGGGGATTGGACAACAACCGTGTATGCAGGACATTTCCCTACGCAGACATCTCTCCCGGTTCGAGTGCCCCCCCGCATACGGTTGGGCATCGTGGCCTGGTCGCACGGACCTCTTGCGTGCCGACACATGGTCAGACCTCGAGGTCGGCGGCTGGGCCCATAGCCCCGGTGGTGCACCCGGAAGCGGTCTCCCGGACGAGGAACCGGAGAATGTGCTGTACGAGCCACGGACATGGGTCGGGCCGGCCCGTCTGATCGCCGGCGCAGTCCGGGGCCAGGAACTCCCCGGCCACACTGGGCAGACTTTCCAGTGATTCGCTCACCCGCGCGCCGGTGCCGCCCTGGGGGTTCGCCCGCGGGGACTGTTGGATGATCTCGCCGGGATCGAACCCGTAACGGAGCGTCTGTCCGCTCGGATAAAGTCACAGCGTCCTGACGAGACGGCGCAGAGGGGGCGGGCTCATGCGGCGACGCTTCAGGGGGTTGCTGGCGGCGGTGCTCGGCGTCATCTTCCTCGCAATCACGGTTCCGGTGCCGGCGAGCGCCGAACCGCTCTATCCGTGGCCCGATCCGGATCCGTTCTACCTTGCCCCCGCCGATCTCGGCGCCAAGCAGCCGGGCGATGTGGTCCGTACCCGGCGAATCGACACCTGGATGTACGCCAACTCCGACGGTTGGCAGATCGCGTTCCGGTCGACGAATTCGGCCGGCAATCCCATTCTGGCGGTCACGACCGTGCTCCTTCCCCGGGGCGTCGCGAATCCACCGTTGGTGTCGTATCAGGCGATCGTCAACTCGTTGGGAACCAAATGCGCGCCCTCACGAGCGTTGTTCAACCTGGAGATGCAGGAATCGCCCGGAATGTATCTGGGATTGCAGCGGGGGTGGGCCGTCTCGGTGCCCGATCACCTCGGCCCGACCGGTGCGTACGGAGCGGCCAGGCTCGGCGGCATGATCACGCTGGACAGTGTTCGCGCGGTGCAGCGGGCATCCGAACTGGGCCTGGCGAATAGTCCCGTTGCCCTGGCGGGTTACTCCGGTGGGGGGATGGCCAGCGCCTGGGCGGCGGCGCTCGCGCCGACCTATGCCCCCGAGCTGAAGCTCGCCGCGGTGGTGCAGGGCGGGGTTCCGGCGGATCTCGAGCAGATGGCCGAGGGGTTGGGTTTCAACCCGCACCCGGGATTCGGGCTCGCCTTCGCGGCGGCCATCGGGCTCGAGCGTGAGTACCCGACCCGGTTGCCGGTGTCCTCGCAGCTCAACGAGACCGGTCTGTGGTTGCGGGACTGGATGAGCAACGAGTGCCGGCGGTTCCTGCTGTTCCACGGTGCTTTCCGCAACGCCGGGCAGCTGGCGGCGTCGACCAGTCTGATGGCGAGTTCGGCGGCGCGGCAGGTGTTGCGGGAGAACAGTCTCCGGTATTTCGAGGGGGTGCCGACGGCGCCGGTGTACATGTGGCACGGCACGCTCGATGGGCTCACGCCATTCGATTCGGTGGCGGAGGTGGCGCGTCGATACTGCGCAGCGGGGGCGAAGCTGACGTTCGTGCCGTACGACATCTCCGAGCACATGACCACTGCGGTGGTGGGTTTCCCGGATGCGTACGAGTTCATCGCGGCGCGATTCCGGGGGGAGCCCGCGCCGACGCGGTGCTGAGGCGGGGCTTCGTCCAGACAAGATGGGACCGAAGATGAGGGGGAGGTGTCTGATCGCGAGCCACTGGGAGCCTCTGTCCGCGAAGGACGGCGGACTCGGTCGCGAATTCGGTGAAGTGGTTCCTCATCCGTCTGGTATCGGGCGTGGAGGATCGCAGGGCTGCAACGGTTCTACGTGGCACCGCTGCGGCGCCAGTCTCGGTGCCGCGACCGTGGACGCCATCGACCTCGATTCGGCCATGCCCCCGCGTAGGCAGGCGGCTGGCCGCCTACGGCAACCGGGTTCGTCTCGCAGCCGGCTCCGAGACCGACGTGCGGGCAGCCAATAAAGTTCTCGGCTCCATTGCCACGGTCAGCCTGCCGGCTTCACCGCCACACGCTGCATGCCTCTCGATGAGCGGCACTGACACAATCGGTTACGCGTCGGCGAACAGGCGGCTCTTACCTCAGCATCGCGGAATTGTGGTCGATGCGGGAATGATCGCGCGCAGTGTATTCCTTGCAGGCGCACTCTGGACGATGCGGCTCGGCGGCCGGCGCCACCGCTCAGCGGGGACCGGCGCGTGGGCCCGGGATGGTGTCGGAGCTTGCCGCGGTGTCCGTGGCGGTGGCGGGTCGCCACGCCTCGGTGACCCCGGGTACCTGATCTTGGACAACGAAGCCGGCGCGGGTGTGGATCGGCGCGCCGGGGCGCCGGATATAGGGTACGACGCGGAAGTCGTTGCGCCACAACTGATGGTCCAGGTCGACGCGCACGTACCCGCGCTGCGCGTTGAAGAACTTCATGTCGGGATTGGCGGCCAGCAGGCGGCGCCCGGTGTCGTTCATGTCGGTGCCGTCGCCAGCCGAGGTGATCGACGTTCCCGCGAATTCCGACGCGACGACCGGCGATTCGGGGTCGGCGTAGTCCCGGCGCAGGTCGGCGGCGGTGTTCTGGTGACGATCGCCGGTGATCACCACCAGATTGGGGACACCGCGGTCCGCGGCGGCGCCGAGGACGGTGTTGCGGTCGGCGACGTATCCGTCCCACGAGTCGGAGGACACGACGAGGTCTGGGCCGGGGTCGTTGTCGGTCTGGCTCATCGCCACCTGGTTGCCGAGGATCTGCCAGCGGGCGGGGGAGTCGGTGAATCCGTCGAGCAGCCAGTCCCGTTGCTGTGCACCCAGGATCGTGCGGTCGGTGTCGAGCCGCTCGGCGCAGTGCGCGGTGACGTCACCCCCGCAGGCCTGCGGGTCCCGGTATTGCCGTGTGTCGAGCATGGTGATCTCCGCGAGATCGCCGAAGCGATAGCGGCGGTGCAGGCGCATATCGGGCCCGGAGGGCAGCTGCCCGATCCGCAGCGGCTGGTGCTCGTACATCGCCTGGAACGCCGAAGCTCGGCGGCGGCGGAACAGCATGGGAATTCGGTAGATGTCGATGCCCAGTCCCGGCGAATCGGCGGCCCAGTTGTTGTCCACCTCGTGATCGTCCATGGTCACGATCCAGGGAAACGCCGCGTGTGCGTCGCGCAGCGGCTGGTCGGCTTTGTACTGTGCGTAGCGCAGCCGGTAGCCGGGCAGATCGACGGCTTCGCCGCGGTCCACTCCCATCGACACTCCCTCGCGGCCGCGCCGCCACCCGCGCTCGTAGATGTAGTCGCCCAGATGGACGACCAGATCGAGGTCCTCGTCGCTCATGTGCTCGTAGGCGGTGTAGAAGCCTGAACTCCACGATTGACAGGAGGCGAACGCGAAGCGCATCCGCGTGGTGGGCTGCCCTGGAGCCGGGGCGGTGCGGGTCCGGCCGACCGGGGAGATCGCCGAGCCGGCACGGAATCGGTAGAAGTACCAGCGAGCGGGCTCCAAACCCCGGATCTCCGGGTGCACACTGTGGGCGAGTTCGCGGGTCGCGACAGCCGTACCGCGGGTCACCACCTGCCGGAAGCTCTCGTCGCGGGCGACCTCGTATTCGACGGTCACCGGATCCCACCCCATACCGCCGCGCCCGCCGGGGGCCAGGGGATCCGGTGCCAGGCGGGTCCAGAGGACGACACCATCGGGTGTCGGATCACCCGATGCCACACCGAGGCCGAACGGGTCGTCTCCTCGCCACCGCGGCGACGGCAACCGCGCGCTGCTCACCGCCGACATCCCCACGAGCACCGCAGCCGATCCGGCCACACCTACTCGCAACAACTGCCGACGGGACAGGGGCATACACCACGGTATATCCAGCCCCCGATCGGCGTGCCGGACGACAGAGTGCGTCACTGCCGATTCCGCCGATCATGTGCATGGATCTGTTCGGAGCCAATCGTTGCCCGTGTTGGCCGTCGCCGGGACTGACCTGTCCAGCGCGATCCGGACGGACGCCAACCTTCGACGCAGAGAGCATGCCGGGGCGCAGCTGGCGGGCGATGCCTCACGGAGAGCATCCCGAACGTACTCGCGACCTCCTGCAACAGGTCTGCCGGGATCGGCTTGTCAACGGACATTCGTTCCCGCCCACTGGCGGACACGAAACCTGCCCATAGGCGGACACGTTTCTGCCCACTGGCGGACATCCGTTTCTGCCCACTGGCGGACACGAAACTGCCCACGGTGTTGTGTTGTGGTCAGGTGAGTGGGTCGACGCCGGTGCCGGCGAGGGCTTGGCTCATCCGGATCGATTTACCGCTGGTCTGACACAGGTGGGCGTGGTGCATGAGCCGATCGACGGTGGCGGTGGCCAGGGTCTTGGGCATCAGCTCGTCGAATCCAGCCGGATGAAGATTCGACGACAGCGCCAGGGCGCGTTTCTCATATGCGGCGTCGACCAGCCGGTAGAGGCCCTCGGCGGCGTCGGCGGCCACCGGCAACAGGCCGATGTCATCAATGACCACGAGATCGGCGCGCAGCAGCTTGGTCAGAGCCCCCGAGACCGAGTCGTCGGCGCGGTGCCGGCGGATCAGGGCGCCGAGGTCTTCGAGGGTGAACCACAACACCTTCCGTCCCTGTTCGACGGCGTGCTGGCCGAGGGCCTCGAGGAAGAATGTCTTGCCCGTGCCGGACGGGCCGCAGACCACCAGGTTCTCGCGCCGCTCGATCCATTCCAGGGTGCGCAGCGCCTGCTGCGTCGGCGCCGGGATGGACGACAGTTCCGGTTTCCAGGCGTCGAAGGTCTTGCCGGTGGGAAACGCGGCGGCGGCGCGGCGGGTGGCCAGTGCCGAGCGTTCCCGCCCGGCGGCCTCCTCGGTGAGCAGCGCCTTGAGGACCTCGGCGGGTTCCCACCGTTGGGCGCGGGCGGTGGCCAGCACGTCGGGGGCGGCGCGGCGGATGTGCGGCAGCCGCAGCCGGTGCAGCAGGGTTTCCAGGTCGGTCGGCAGCGGCGGCGCCGCCGGTGGTGCGGTGGTCACGAGGGTCTCCTTCGGGTGCCGGTTGAATCGGACTGTGAACTCGATTAGTTGGTGGTGCAGAGCTTTTCGTGTTCATGCGGGTGGTGTCTCTAGAGTTCGGTGGCCTCGTCGGCGGGAACCCCGTCACCCAGGGCGGCCCAGCCGCTGGTGCCCTGGGCCAGGGACCGGGATTCGTCGGCCCGGTGGGTGCGATCCGAGGCGACGCCGGCGGGGTGGGCATCGAGGATCGCCATGAGGTCGCCCTCGGCGAAGCGCCCGTACGCGGCGGCGTGCCCGAGCGCCCAGTCGACCCGTTCGGCGCCGAGCAGCTTCGCCAGGGTGACCGCGTGGTCCATCTTCACGCGGATCTTCCCGGTGCCGGCCTCGGCGGCCTCACACAACCACAGCCGGGCACCGGCACCGATGTCGCAGAACGCGTGTTCGGCGTCGGTCCGCGGGATCGGCTGCCGGCCCAGCACCCCGGCCGGGGGCGGCGGGAAGTGCTCGTCGCAGATCTGCGGGGAGCCGGGGCGGGCCCGCCGGTGCCGGGCGACCTCGACCGGACCGGTGTCGCCGTGGTGGACGAAGACGACCCGTTCGGAGGCTCCGGCGCCGTGTGCGCGGACGAACACCGTCTGCCCGCGCAGGGTGTGCGGCACCGAGTACTGGCCGTTCTCGAACGCGACCATCGGTGTGTTGTCGGGCACGATGCGCGTCACTCCCCAGGTGACGGTGTGTGCGGCGGCGGGGACCGGATGCAGGTGGAGGCGTTCTTCGGCGAGCATCTCGGCCGGGACGCGGCGGGTGGTGCGGTGGATGCGGGTGTTGACCTGCTCGCAGAAGGCGGTGCAGGCGGCCTCGAGGTCATCGAAACTGTCGTACTCGGCGGCGAGGTTGTGGTCGGTGGGCACCAGGTCGGCCTTGGCGAGCTTGACGGTGTTCTCCACCCCGCCCTTGGTGGCCGGGTCCGCGGGCAGGCAGGTCTTGACGACCAGGCCGTAGAACCGGGCGAAGGAGACCACGCCGGGGTTGCGGACGGCGACTGAGGCGACGTGTTCGGTGGTGACCATCTTCTCGTTGTCGGTGAGCAGATACGTCGGGACACCGCCGATCCGGCGGAAGGTCCGGTCCAGGCCCGCATAGACGGACGGGGCGGTGCGGTCGCGCAACGGGATCACCACCCGGTGCCGGCACCAGGCCAGCCACGCGCACAGCAGCACCGTCTTGGTGCCGTCGACGACCGGGCCGTCGCCGAAGTCGTACTGCAACCAGAGGCCGGGTTCGGTGATCCACGGCCTGTGCACCCTGGTGTGGCCGAGCCGGTAGGCGCGTTTGATCCGGGCGACGGCGCGGCGGGTGGTGCGTTCGGTGCCGGTGAATCCGAGGGCGAGCAGTTTGTCGTGGGCGATGTCGGCGCGGACCCGGCCCTTCGAATGTTCGACCCATTCTTCGATTTTCGGTAGGTACTCGTCGATCAGCATCGGTCTCTTCTCCCGCGGTGGGGTCGGCGCATCGGCGGTGTCGCGTTCGGCGACGAGGCGGGCGACGGTGTGATGTGAGCATCCCGCCAGTGCGGCGGCGGCACGGTAGGACTTCGTCAGGTCGTAGGCAGCAAGAATTTCCATGACTTCCTTGGCAGACTTCACGGTGGCCTCTCCTCGGTGGCTCGCATTCTCGGCGTGGTAGCACCGTCGAGCGAACCCGAGGAGAGGCCCCGATCCGGGGAGGCGATCGGGAAGAAAATCGAACGTGCCGTATCAGGCGGACAGACCCGGGTGGGCAGTTTCGTGTCCGCCAGTGGGCAGAAACCCGTGTCCGCCAGTGGGCAGTTTCATGTCCGCCTGTGGGCGTTTTCGTGTCCGCCTATGGGCAGTTTTTCATGTCCGCCGACATCGGCTCGACCGGCCCGGTACTGGACATGGGCCGGAGTATGGGGCAGTTGTACAAGTATTTGACTGTCGGTGGCGGGCGAACTGGGTCACGTGCTGGGAAGGTCGGCCAGCGGGCGCTCGGAATCGAAGAAGCGACGCACGCCGCGTTCGAAGACGCGCTCGGGGGTCAGGCGCAGCGCGAGATCACGGATGCGTGCCTTGACGCGGCTGGAGGTGAGAAATGCGGCGTGCGCCCTGACCCCGCTGTCACGGTAGCGGCAGGCGATAGGCGCCATCACCTCCTCGTAACGCGCGAGCGAGGTGTCCAGATCGTCCGGACTGCGGGCGATACTGCCGGCTAGCATGTGCGCGTCCTGCAGAGCCAGCGAGCTGCCCATCCCCGAGAGAAACGTCGGGCAGTGGGCGGCGTCGCCGATGAGCGCGACACGTCCCCGGGTGATGCGCGGCATGTCGATCTGGGCGATAGCGTCGGAGAAGACGAAGTCGTCGGCACCCACACTGCCCAGAACGTTGTGCACGTCGTCGGGAAAATCCGCACAGGTTGCCAGCAGGTAGTCACGCATCGCCACAGCGTCGTTGCGTGGCGGAGCGTCCACGTCCGCGCCGAGATACACCACAGCTGATGCCGTGTCGGGCGTGACCGGTAACAGATTCACCATCCGCCCAGTGCTCAGGTAGGAGTGCACCACTGGGGCCAGACCGTGGTGCAGTGTTTGGGTGATCGTGATGTAGTAGCCGCCGAGCGGCCGTTCGAAATCCGGGCCGAAGGCCAGGCCGCGGACCGCGGAGTGGATGCCGTCCGCCCCGACAAGAAGATCGGCTCGCTCGGTGGTGCCGTCGCTGAGGGTTACCTCGACGTGGCCCGTGTCTGCGTGGGCTTCGACGATCTGGACACCGAAGCGGATGTCGGTGTGTTCGGCCGATAGGTCATAGAGTGCGGCCTGAAGATCCGCCCGGCGGAACAGGATGTAACCGCCGAGCGTTTTGGCCAGCGTCGCGGTATGTTCGCTGCGCAGTAACCGTCCACTCGCTGCGCAGTAGAGGCGCACCTCTTCCAGTTGTGCTGAGCGAGCCTCGCACGCGTCGAATATCCCCATCCGACGGACCATCTCGACGCCGTTGCCTTTGAGTGAGATGTAATGGCCGAGCGTCTGGACATGCGGTGCGCGCTCCACAACGATGGGCGTCGCACCGATGCGGGCCAGCCAATGAGCCAGCGACAAACCGGCGACTCCCGCGCCGGAAACGATGACCTTCAAGGGCATGGCCGAACGCTAACAGAGGTTCGGGGCGGTCAGGTCTGAGCGGTACTGCGACGATGCTGTTGCGGTGTCCGGGATGTTCGACGAGAACGACGCGGGCTCGCGCGGTCGGCTTGCTGCGCTGAGCGGCGCGATCATCACCGAAGTTCCGCATACTCGACCGACTAGGGCATGCCGATGCGTCGACTGCACCGGAATCGACCCACGGATTGCACGTCAAGGCGCAGAACCCGACGGCCTTGGGGCTCGCGGGTGGTCAACTCTTACGGCACGACGTCATACTTGTGGCTGTGACGAGCGCAGTAGGGACCTCAGGATCAGCAATAGCCCAACGCGTGCACTCGCTGAACCGACCAAACATGGTCAGCGTTGGCACCATCGTGTGGTTGTCGAGTGAGCTCATGTTCTTCGCCGGGCTGTTCGCCATGTACTTCGTGGCGCGGGCTCAGGCGAATGGGAACTGGCCGCCGGAGCCGACCGAGCTGAATCTGTTCCTCGCCGTGCCGGTGACGCTGGTGCTGATCGCCTCGTCGTTCACCTGCCAGATGGGTGTGTTCGCGGCCGAGCGCGGGGACGTCTTCGGTCTCCGCCGGTGGTACCTGCTGACGTTGGCGATGGGCACCTTCTTCGTCCTCGGACAGGGCTACGAGTACATCAGTCTCGTCGAAGAAGGCACCACCATCTCCAGCAGCGTGTACGGCTCGGTGTTCTACATGACCACCGGCTTCCACGGCATGCACGTGATCGGCGGCCTCATCGCGTTCGTCTTCCTGATCGCCCGCACCAAGGTCAGCAAGTTCACGCCCGCCCAGGCCACCGCCGCCATCGTCGTCTCGTACTACTGGCACTTCGTCGACATCGTGTGGATCGCCCTGTTCGCCACGATCTATTTCATCCGATGATCAGCTGACCCCCAGGCAGCCGCGGGGGATCGGACGGCGCGGGACGGAATGGTCACCGACACCACCCCGCCGTTCGCCACTGGTACGAGGATGCGCCCGACGGATCACCGGCGGCGGAAACAGAGAAGTCGGCGGGACCCCCGGGTACCCAGCTGCGCTGGTGCGGTGATGGCAAGGGCGCTCACCGGCGCGTACGCGCAGTCCCTCGCGCCGTGGCGACGTACTCGCGGATGGCCTGAGTGTCAGGCAGGTTTGTGGGCGATGATGCGGAATCCGATGCCGCCCCGGCCGCTGCGGTGCACGGTGTCGATGGTGAACCCGGCCCGTTCGAGATAGGGCGCAGGATCTCGGGTCAGGTGGTCGGCGCCGAACCGGACGAACAGCGGTTCGACCGCGCGCATCAGAGCCCGGCCGACCTTGTTGGTCGCCGGCCCGTGCTCCGCCAGGACGATCCGCCCTCCGGGAACCAGTACCCGCAGGGCTTGCTTGCTGGCCTCGAGCGGGTTGGGGATCGTGCAGAACGTGAATGTCGAGACCACCGTGTCGACCGAGTCATCCGGCAGGTCGAGTTCCTGAACATCGCCGCGGCGCACCTCGACCCGGTCGAGGCGCTCCTGCGCGATGCGTCGGCGCGCGACACCGAGCATTCCCTCGGACAAGTCGATACCGACCACCTTCTCGACCTGCGGCCCGTACAGGGGCAAATTGAGGCCTGTGCCGACCGCGATCTCGAGCACTCGGCCGCTGGCCTGCGCGACCGCCCACTGCCGTGCCCGTCCGAGCACGAACCGCTCGAAGAATCCCATCTGCGTGTCATAGCGCCGCGACATCGCATCGAAAACTTTCTCGACCTTCGCATTTCCGGGTTGACGCATGGAAGCCTCCCGTCGTCTTTTCGGTCCGACCTTCCCTCAACCATACATATTGACCTGAATACAGAACTTTCTGTAATATCGGTTCGTGGACACCCTTATGCACAGCGACGCACTCTCCCGATTCGGCTACGCGTTGTCGGATTCGACCCGTACACAGATCCTGCTGAGCCTGCGCAGCGGTCCCGGGTACCCATCGGATCTGGCCGAGAAGATCGGAGTATCCCGGCAGATCCTGTCCAACCACCTGTCCTGCCTGCGTGGCTGCGGCCTCGTCGTCGCCGTCCCCGAAGGCCGCCGGGCCAGGTACGAGCTGGCCGATCCGCGGATCGGCCAGGCCCTCGACGACTTGATCGGCCTGGTTCTCGCGGTCGACCCGGCCACCTGCCCGGACGCCGACGTCGACAACTGCTGCTGATCGCTGCGGACGCGACATCGAAGGAGACCGACATGCACAAGCTCACCCCCGCCGTGCGGGACCTCTACGAGCGCGAAATGACCTCTGCGCGAAAGGCTCCCGACACGGAGTTGCGCTGGGCGCATCTCGAGCGAGCACACATCGTCTCGCAACCGCACCCGTGGTTGCACACCCGCAATCACGTCGCGATGTTCACTCTGGCTCTGGCCCAGCAGGACCGGCGGGAGGCGTTGGGGCAGGCGATCCGGATCGCGGTCGCTGCTCCGGGATCACTGGCCGTTCGATACCCGGAGGGCAACACCGGGCGCACCGCGGCCGGACTGATGACGCCGATGCCGATACCGGAGGATCTGGCGCAGGCGATGGCCCGCGCCGATCGGTGACCGGAGCACGCGGACGAAAGCGGCGAAACACATTGGCGCGGCCGTGCCTGACCAGCATTGAGATCACCCGCCCGAGCGGGCCATCCTTCTATATCAACATCCGTTAGTATATTGATATGACTGAGGAACGCGTAGATACCTGCGACCTGCTGTGTCTGGACCTTCCACACGCCGAGCAGATCCGTGCCACGTTGCCGCACCTGCGGCAGGTCGAGTCGGCCGCCGCTGCGGCCCGGGCGCTGGCCGATCCCACCCGGTTGACCATCGCCACCGCCCTGCACTCCGGCGGGGAGCTGTGCGTGTGCGACATGGCGTGGGTGGTCGGGCAGGCGCAGAACCTGGTCTCGCACCATCTGCGGCAACTGAAGATTGCCGACCTCGTCTCGTCGAGGAGGCAGGGTCGGTTGGTGATGTATGCGCTGACCGACCGCGGCCGGGGTCTGGTCCGCGCGGTCCTCGGTGACGGCCTCGCTTCGGCAACCGCCCGGCCCGAGGGCAGCATCGACATCTCGGAGGTCGGTCGTGGCTGACGCATGCTGCGGGCCCGCACCCGCGAAGTCGAACCCCGACGGCGAAACCCCCCCCGATCACGGTCCGGAACGGTGGTGGCAGGTCCGCGAACTGCAGTACGCGGCCCTCGCCGCGGTCCTGCTCGGCGCCGGATGGCTGATCGGTACGGCCGGATCCGGTCAGGTGGCGACACTGCTCGAACTGCTCGCCGCCGTGGTCGCCGCCGTCTCCTTCGTCCCGGGGGCGGTGCGGAATCTGCGGCACCGCCGGATCGGGGTCGGCACCCTGATGACGATCGCCGCCATCGGCGCGGTCGCACTCGGGCAGATCCCCGAAGCGGCGATGCTCGGCATCTTGTTCTCCATCGCCGAAGGCCTCGAAGATTACGCGGTCACCCGCACCCGCCGCGGGCTGCGCGCCCTGCTCTCGCTGGTGCCGCCCACCGCGTCCGTCCTGCGCGGCGGCACCGAAATCACCGTGGCCCCGGACGAACTGGCCCTCGGGGACGTCATGGTGCTGCGCCCCGGGGAGCGGGCCGCCACCGACGGGGTGATCCTCTCCGGGCGCACCAGCCTGGACCTGTCCGCGATCACCGGCGAATCCGTCCCCGTCGAGGCCGGGCCCGACGACGAGGTCTACGCGGGGGCGATCAACGGCGGCGGCGCCATCGAGGTGCAGGTCACCGCGCCGGCCGCCGACAGCTCACTGGCCCGAATCGTGCACATCGTCGAGGAAGCCCAGGACCGCAAGGGCGCCGGCCAACGCCTCGCCGACAAGGTCGCCAAACCGCTGGTACCGGCGATCATGATCCTCGCCGCCCTGGTCGCCGCCCTCGGCTCGCTGTTCGGCGATCCGATGGTATGGATCGAACGGGCCCTGGTGGTGCTCGTCGCCGCCTCCCCGTGCGCGTTGGCGATCGCGGTGCCGCTGACCGTGGTCGCCGCGATCGGGGCCTCCAGCCGGCACGGCGCCCTCGTCAAGGGCGGAGCCGCGCTCGAGGAACTCGGCCGCATCCGGGTCATCGCCCTGGACAAGACCGGCACCCTGACCCGCAACACCCCGCAGGTCATCGCGGTGATCACCCGAAACGGGCTGCCCGAGCGGGATGCCCTGGCCGCGGCGGCCGCGCTCGAGGCCCGCAGCGAGCACCCGCTTGCGCAGGCCATTCTCGCCGCCGCCGGGGACAACGTCACCGCCGCCGACGATGTCACCGCCGTGCCCGGGCACGGGCTGCACGGCACCGTGGACGGAACCCCGCTGCGGCTCGGTAAACCCGGCTGGGTCGACCCGGGCGATCTCGCCGACGACGTCGCGCGCCTGCAGGGGGAGGGCGCCACCGTGGTGCTTGTCGAACGGGACACCGCCGTCATCGCGGCGATCGCGGTTCGCGACGAACTGCGCCCCGAGACCCCCGAGGCGGTTCACCGGCTCCGCGGACTGGGCATCGACGTGGCCATGCTGACCGGCGATAATCGCCGCACCGCGCAGGCACTCGCCGACCAGGCCGGGATCACCGCGGTGCACGCCGAACTGCTGCCCGAAGACAAGGCCGCCCTGCTGCCCAGTCTCTCCGGGGGCCGGAAGATCGCCATGGTCGGCGACGGCGTCAACGACGCCCCCGCCCTGGCCACCGCCGACATCGGGATCGCAATGGGCGCCATGGGCACCGACGTGGCCATCGAAACCGCCGACGTGGCGCTGATGGGCGAGGACCTGCGCCATTTGCCGCAGGTCCTCGCGCACGCCCGCCGCGCCCGCACGATCATGCTGCAGAACATCGGGCTGTCCCTGGCCATCATCGGGGTGCTGATCCCGCTGGCCGCGACCGGTATCCTCGGGCTGGCGACCGTGGTGTTCATCCACGAATTCGCCGAGGTCCTGGTCATCGGCAACGCCATCCGCGCCGCCAAGGCCACCGCCCTGCCCGGGCTGACATCCGCACCCACCACCACCGGACCGCTGCATGTGAGCGTGGCACCCTCACAGCACACATCCGACGACCTGTGCTGCGCACCAGCCCCCACCCGCGGCGCCGCTGCGCCTGCACCCACAACGGCGGCCGGACCGAACCTGTTGAACCTGACACCTTTCGCCGCAGCCGTGCCGACAGACGCCGAGGCCGACGGGTGCGACTGCTGCGCCCCGCCACCGAACACCGCCACTGACGGCGCGATCAGATCGAGCCCTCGGCAAGAATCCAAGAGGACCAGGGGCTGATTCGCCACACCAAAGCCGGAGCACCCCAGCACCGCCCGTGTCCATCCAGTACCGCAGGCACCGTCGTCCTACGCTCGTCGAGGCGAAGACCTCTGCACAACGCCCGCGCGATGTACCGCACCCTCCATCAGGTGCTGCTCCCGCTGCCGGATGCGGTGACGGTGCTGCCCGCGCACGGCGCCGGTGTCCGTGGCCGCGTTCGCCGGCAGCGCGGTCAATCGGCTGCTGCCTCCCGGCGGTCACGATGTGCGGTTTCGCGGTGGCGATGATCGCCTCCGCGATCCGGATGCTGTCGAGCACCGAGAGCGTCGGGACCGCCTGCCGCGCGGACGGCGCCTCGGCCATCGACCTGGCGCCGCTGCACCTCTCGTTCCGTCCCGGCGAGCCTCGGTGTCGGCATTTTGACCGGGCTGTTCGGAGTGGGCGGCGGTTTCCTCATCATCCCCTTCCTCATCATCCCCGCCCTCGTCCTGCTACCAGGGGTGGAGATGGCCGTCGCGGTGGGCACGTCATTGCTGATCGTCGCCGTGAACTCCGGGTCCGGGCTTATCGCCACCCTCGGCCATCTCAGCCTGGACTGGGCGCTGGTTGCGGCCTTCACCGTGACCACAGTCGGTGGATCGCTTGTCGCGGGCCGCTGTACGGCGGATACGTCGACAGGGCCCGTTTGCAACGGTGGTTCGCCGTCCTGATCTTGGCGGAGGCCGGTGTCGTCCTGGTCGAGGTGCTTACGCTGCGCTGACCCGCAGTCCCGGTGAGGTAACGGCTGGTCAGCCCGCGGGAGCGGGTGCCGGAGCGGGAGCCGGTGCGGGTTCGGCCGGTGCCGGCGGAACCTGTGCCGGGTCCGCGGGCGGTGCGACGGGCGCCGCGGCATCGACCGGGGCACCGTTCTTGTATGCCTCCGCGTAGGTGTCGTTGTAGGTCTTCAGGACCTTGGTGACGATGCCGGTGATCTCGTTGAAGATCAGCGAACCGTTCTCGAAGTCGGTGCGCAGACCGCCCGGGATCGGGTACTCGTCACTGGTCGGCAGGCCCAGTTCGCCGTTGTCGGCTCCGAGGTTCTGCCACGTCTTGAAGATCTGGCCGAGGACCGCCCACACACCGCCGTTGGGCGAGGTGAAGATGGCGCCGTTGGCGAACTGTGCGCCCGAGTTCCCGGCCTTGGCCTGCAGCAGTCCGGTGATGGCCTGGCCGAGCCGGCCGGTGTCGCCGCCTTCCGCCACCCACTTCTGGGCGACCGGCGACGGGTCGGTGAGCCGCAGCAGTTCGTTGACCAGGGCGGGGATCCCGGCGCCGAGGCTGGAGCTGGCGTCCGTGCCGGGACCGCCGGACGGCGCCGGAGCCTCACCCGAGGGTGCGTCCGCGGCCAGCGAGGCGTTGCCGCCGCCGAGGCTGGCGGCCGCGATCTGCCGGATCTCGTCCATGTGTGAGTACGCCGCGTCTCCCGGGCAGGATGTGTTGCCGACGTCGCGGTGCGCGAAGATCACCGGGAGATCGACGGCCTCACCCTCCGCGTAGGGAGTGAATTCGGTGCCCTCGGAGTACATCGTCGTCTCACCGAGTGGGTCGAGTCCGGCCTTGCCGAGCTTCCAGCCGAGGAACTTGCCGACGGCGTCGAGGGTGGCCTGCGGCGGATCCTCGGACGAGAAGTCGCCCATCATCGCGACTCCGGTGGTGTTCTCGTTGAACCCGCCGGCGTGCGCGCCCTGGACCGGACGGTCGAGACCGCCTGCGCGGCCCTCGAAGATCTGGCCGTACTTGTCGACCAGTGCGTTGTATCCGATGTCGCACCAGCCCAGCGTCTGCGCGTGGTAGGCGTAGATCGCGCGGACGATCTCGGCCGATTCGGCCTTCGAGTAGTCGTTGGCTCCCGCGGTGTGGTGCACGGTGGCACCGCCGATGAAGTCGTCGTAGTCGGGGTCCTGGCACCGGATGGACTCGTCGGCACCCCACTGCTGGCGGCTGATGACCTTGGGACCGCCGCTGTCGAGGGGGCTCGCGATGTCGCCGAGCGTCGCGTCGCCGGGGCCGCTGCCCGGTTCGATGAGGACGGCCGTGACGTCGTCGGCGCCCGCGCGTGCCGGCTGCTGACGCAACGGTGTGTTGACGGCGGCGGGGGTGTAGCCGAGCGGCGCGGCCCCGTCCGCGGCGGGCGCCGGTGCGGGAGCGGGGGCCGCCGGAGCCGGCACGGGTGCCGGTGCCGCTTCGGGCGCGGGCGCGCCGGCGGGTGCGGGCACCGAGGTGGGGGTCAGGATCTGGATCGCTTTCGTGAGCCCGACGTAGACGGGTTCGGTGGCGACCTTGCCGTCGGACGCGGTCTTGTCGGTGCGACGGGTGTCGATCATGTCGGGGGAGACCCACTGTCCCCACGTTCCGTCGGCCTGCAGCGCGCGGACCTTGGACTCCGCGGATGCGAGGGTCTCGGAGGTGAGTGCCACCATGCTGAACGGGGTGTCGCGGGTCAGTTCCTTGACGATCGTGCCGGGCTGCTGATCGGCCGGGGGCAGGATCGCGGGGTCGGAGACGTCGCCCGGGGCGGGGAGCTTCAGTGGGATCTGCAGGTTCGGGATCTGGATTCCGCCGGGAAGTTGCACGTTGCTGGGGATGTGGAGGTACGGCGGGATCTTCAGGTTCCGGAGGTCGCCGATGTTGACGTCGGGCAGGTTCAGCCCGGTCAGTTCCTTCAGCGGGATCACGATGTCGGGGATCTGCGACAGCACGACCTGCGCGATCTCGGTGGACACTGCGGAGTTGGAGGTTTCGTTCGTGGATTTGACGTCGGAGGGTGCGCTACTGATGCCGTAGACCGCGACGGGACTTGCGACAGCCAGAGCGGCGACAGCCCCGAGGACGATCGAGGGCTTCGGTCGACGGTGCGGCAAGGGGGACTCTCCTCAGTTGCAGTTTCCCGGACATCGGACCGTGCGATGCTCACGTGAAGCTGGACGAAGGACCTCAATGTCCGATCGACACCCTCTTCGGAAGCGGTCAGCTCGCGCCCGCTGTAACCGACGCACCGCCGGTCCTAATCACTCTGATCACACTAGTCACAGCACGCACAACATTCAATCTGAGGTTGAGACTTTTCGGCGGGCGCGCCGATTGCGCAGTGGGTCCGTCATGTGCGGGCGGGATCGGACGGTCAGGGCAACGGCTCAGGATCGCCCAATTCACCCAGCAGAACTTCGTTAACGCCTGGGATTGGCAATCCGTCCCTCCGGCGCGGGTGGGCACTTCTGGGTGGGCGCGCCGGTGGGACGCGTCCTACGAATACGTCGGCGACGTCACCCGCTCCGACGTCCCCGATCTGCAGAAGTTGTTCCAAGACCCACTCGAGGAGGTCGTGGTCCCCGAGGTGGACGCCGACACCACAGATGCGAGCATCCGGCAAGATCACCGGAGTCATCTTCAACGACAACGACATCCGTTCAGACGTCTTCGTGGTCAGGAACCAACCCGTCCAGACCGACGACGCCGAGCAGCTGCTCACCAGGTAGGCCCGGTTCATCTTCGCCACCGACAGCGGTCGATCTCGGCCTGGACCGAGCTGAACCCCGCGGGAGAGCTGGTGCGGCAGGACGGACCCGCCATGGAATGTTAGACAGCAAGGATCAGGCGGAACCGAGGGGCTCTTCGGCGCCCTGCGACCAGCCAGCGTGTGATCACCCGGTCGGACTTGAGGAACATTTGCCACACGGCCGCCCGGCGGACTTCGGCACACCTGGGCCCGAACCCCCGACGGTGAGTGGCCTCGCGCTCGATCCCGGTTCACAGAGGCGCACACAAATTTGGTTGGCATTCCATGCTGAGTTTCCAGCCCGCAGATCCGAAGGTGCACAAGTGACTCTTGGGGAAATTCTCACAGTTCGTATGCCACGGCGTTGCCGAGGACGCGGATGCCGACGCGGTCGCCGGGGGTGAGGGCGGTGGCACCGAAGCGGCGGACGGTGACCCGTTCGGTGACGACGCCGTCCGCGTTGTCGAGGCGTATGCCGAGCAGCATTTCCGACCCGAGGTATTCGACGTCGACGACCGTCCCGGTTACGCCGGCGCCGTCCGTGGTCACCTCGATTTGCTCCGGCCGCAACATCACTCGGGCGCTCCCGCGGACGCCGTTCGGGGCCACGGCCACGTCGCCGAGGGCGCAGCGGGCCCGGCCGCCGTCGACGTGCGCCGACAACACGACGGCGTCACCGATGAACTGTGCGGTGGGGACGTCGATCGGGGTGGAATAGATTTCGCGCGGGGTGCCGATCTGGGCGAGCCGGCCGGCACTCATCACCGCGACCCGGTCGGCGAACGACAGCGCCTCGGGCTGGTCGTGGGTGACGAGGATGGTGGTGATCCCGGCCTTCGCGAGGACGTCGGCGACGATCCTGCGGGTGTTCGTCCGCAGCCCGGCGTCCAGTGCGGAGAACGGCTCGTCGAGCAGCATGAGTTCGGGTTCGCGGGCCAGCGCCCGCGCGAGTGCCACTCGCTGTTGCTGCCCGCCCGACAGTTGGTCGGGTCGGCGGGCCGCGTACGACGGGTCCAGCGACACCATCTCGAGGAGCTCGGCGATCGTCGACGCGGTGCGGGCCCGGCGGGGCAGACCGAACCCGACATTCGCGCCGACAGTGGCGTGCGGGAACAGCGCGCCGTCCTGGGCGACGTACCCCACCGACCGCCGGTGCGCGGGCGTCCAACCGCCGCCCGCGACGACCCGGCCGGCCAGTGCGATGGTGCCGGCATCGGGCTTCTCGAAGCCCGCGATCAGGCGGAGCAACGTGGTCTTGCCGCAACCCGATGGCCCCACGATCGCCGTGGTGGATCCCGCCTCGACGGCGAACGCGACGCGCCGGAGGATCGCCGCGGCGCCGAACGACTTGTCGAGTCCGTCCACTTCGAGTGCGTATGTCATAGTCCCGCTACCTTTTTCGACTGGGAGAAGAGCACGTAGGTCATGGGCAACGACAACACGATCATGATCAGCGCGTACGGTGCGGCGCCGGCGTAGTCGATCTCGCTGCTCAGCGACCAGAACCGCATGGACAGGGTGCGGGTACCGGTGGGCGCGAGCAGGAGGGTGGCGGTCAGCTCGTTGACGACCCCCAGGAACACCAGCGCCCCGCCCGCCGCCGTGGCCGGGGCCGCCAGCCGCAGCGTGACCCGGAAGAAGGCCGACAGCGGCGAGAGCCCCAGCGACTGCGCCGTCTCTTCGAGCCCGACAGGCGCCTGCGCGAGTCCGGCCCGGAGGTTCACCAGGGCACGCGGTAGGAAGAGCAGCGCGTAGCCCGCGATCACGACGGCCACGCTCTGATAGAGCGGGTGGAGGTAGCGGATGGAGACGGTGACCAATGCCAGTGCCACCACGATGCCGGGCAGCGAACTCGAGATGTAGGTGCCGCCCTCGAGGAAGCGGCTGAACCGACCGGTGTGGCGGATCGAGATCCAGGCGATCGGGAAGGCGAGCACACATGTCACGACGGCACCGGCGATGCCGAACCCGAGAGTCTGTACGAGCGCGGACGCGACGGCGTCCCATTCCCAGACCGCGCTCCCGCCGATGACGAGCCACCGCAGGACGCTGACGACCGGGACACCGACGGACGCCGCGATCAGCACCCCGAGGAACGCCAGCACGATCGGCGAGTACCGCCAGCCGAGTTCGGCGGGCACGACCCGGCGGGCCGCACCCGACCCGATCCGGGCGTACCGGGCGCTGCCGCGGACGACCGATTCGATCACCAGCAGGGTCAGGCACAGCAGCACCAGGACACCGGCGAGCATGGTCGCCGCGGTTCCGTTGAACGTCGACTGGTACTGCTCGAAGATCGCCGTCGTGAACGTGTCGAACCGGATGAAGACGAAGGCGCCGTATTCGGCGAGAAGGTGCAGCGACACCAGCAGCGCCCCGCCGGCGATGGCCAGGCGCAGCTGCGGCACCACGACGCGGAAGAACACCGCCCACGGCCCGAGTCCGAGTGCTCGCGCCGATTCCTCGACGGCCGGATCCAGCCGGCGCAGTGTCGCGGCCGCCGGAATGTAGACGAGGGGGAAGTACGAGAGGGTCGCGATGAGGACACCGCCCGACAGCCCGCCGAGGGAGGGAATCGCCGTCACCCAGGAATAACTGTTCACGAACGCCGGAACAGCCAGCGGCGCCGCGAGAAGCACCGCCCACACCTTCGCCCCCGGCGCCCGGGTGCGCTCGACGAGCCAGGCGGCGAGGACGCCGACGATGACGCAGATCGGCACCGTGACCACGACCAACAGCACGGTATTCGACAGCAATTGGCGTACCCGGGGCCGGAACAGCAACGCCGACGCGGTGTCCCAGCCCGTGGCGATGCTCGCCGCGATCACGTAGCCGAGCGGAATGAACGACGCGGCCACCACGATCACCGCGGCGACCGCCAGGGGCAGGGGCAGACCCGGCCCGGCGGTCGGGCGACGCGTCGTGGCCGCGTCTCCCGACCGCGCTCGGCCGATCAGTGTGAGATTCAGAGCAAACCGGCTTCCGTCATGAGCTCGGTGACCTGCGGGCTGTTGAGCTTCGCGGGGTCGACCTGCGGGGCCTGCAGTTCAGCGAGGGGAACCAGCTTCGGATTCGCGGGCACGCCGTTGCCCACCGTGTACTCGAACGACGTCCCCGTCTGCAGAACGTCCTGCCCCTTCTGGCCGGTGACGAACTTCAGGAACTGCTGCGCCGCATCCTGCTTCGTGCTGGACTTCAGGACACCACCACCGGAGACGCTGACGAACGCACCGGGGTCCTCGTTCTTGAAGTAGTGGAGCGCCACATTGTTGCTGTTCTCACCGGTCTTGGCTTGATCACCGAACCAGTAGTAGTGGTAGATGACACCGCCCGGGATCTCACCGGCGTTGACAGCCTTCATCACGGCGCCGTTGCCCTTGTAGGTGCGGACGTTGTCCTTCATCCCGGCCAACCACTGCCGGGTGGCGTCCTCGCCCTTCAGTTCGAGCAGTGCACTGACGATGGCCTGGAAGTCGGCGCCCGACGGGGACGCCGCCCAGCGGTCCTTCCAGGCCGGATCCTGCAGGTCGAGCAGCGACTTCGGCAGCTGGTCCTGGGGCAGCTGGTCCTTGTTGTACGCGAATACGGTGGAGCGGGCCGCGATGCCGGTCCACTTGCCGCTCGACGGCCGGTACTGGCTCGGGACCTGGTCGAGGACGTCCTGGTTCACGTCGGTGAAGAGCCCGGCGTTCTCCACCAGCGTCATGGCCGGGGAGTTCTCGGTGAGGAACACGTCGGCCGGCGACTGGTCGCCCTCGGCCACGAGCTGGTTGCCGAGTTCGGTGTCGCTGCCGTTGCGCAGTTCCACCTCGATGCCGGTCTCCGCGGTGAAGGCGTCGGCCCACTCCTGGGTCAACGATTCGTGCTGCGCGTTGTACACGGTGATCTGGTTGGCGGCGCCCGAGTCGGTCGCGTTGTCCGAACCGGAATCCGAGCACCCCGCCACCGTCAGCACCGCGGCGGTGGCGAGCGCCACCCCCGACATCAGTCCGATCCGCATCCTCATCGTCCGTCCTCCTCGCAGCGGGAACTCTCCCAGCCGTCATTAGGAAAATGATGCTACCCACAGGATTGGCAAACCTAACCATCCGGAATCTGGTGCGCAACAGGCGGGAAGCGTCGGCCCGTCCGGGTGGGGAGGAGGAAGGACCGGATGCGGAGCTGGTGGACGTCCCTGTGTAAGTGGGAATGGGTCGAGCGATCACCACACCGTGACAGCCGATCAATGCCCGAAACCGAACCCCGGCATAGACCGTCGACGGTGCACCGCGAGAGTCACCCAATCAGCGCCCGGTCGGTGTGGATCCATGCTTGCCCGATGGCAGGCGTGGCATACCCCGGAAGTTCATCGAGGGCATGGTGTGGACTTGGCCTCGAGGCCAGAGGTGCTGGATACGGCGTGTGTGGGCAACGATCGGTTCCGACCATGGGATCGTCCCCTGATCGTCGCGCTTCCGACACGCCTGTAATCAATGCGTATGTCGGCGGGCGGGCAATTGTTTCCCTGCGGCGACGGCCTGGTTCGAACCAAACATCGATGCGATCGGGTTCCGGTCCGATTTCGTCCGCACGGCACCGGGCCGTCGGCGCAGGCCGAGTACGAATGTCACCGCTTGCCAGTAGAGGACGCCGACGAGAATCGACAGCACCAGCGCCAACCAGGGATGGTCGTCGCGCAGCGGCAGATACACCTGGAAATGTGTCAGGTAGATGTAGAGGGACGCACTCGCCAACACCCCTGCCACTCGGCTCAGCATCGTGGGGCAGGGGACGGACCGGAACCAGACCAGCAGGCAGAGCCCACCGACGACGATGATTTCCCGCCGGGTCTCGCCGAAGAAGAACCCGGGTACCGTGGCCACGACCACCGCGGTGACGCAGAGTCGATGCCAAATGGTCGTCGACTTGGCGGCTGCCCAGCCGAGGGCGAACAACCAGAAGACCACCGACGCGCTCAGGATGCGATTGCGGCTGTCGTCGACATCGACCAGCCCGTACCGGGTGAGCAGGCCGAGGGCCACGAACCCCATCGCGAACCAGAACGGGTGCCTGCGCTCGATGCGGTCGACGAGCGGTATGGAGAGCACCGCGGCGGCGGCGAGCACGATGTACACGATCGCTTCGACGAACCAGTATCTCCACTCGGCGGACCACCCGTCCGGACCGAGGATTCCGTTGAGCAGGAACGCACTGGTGATCCGGTAGTCCCCGGTGAGGGCGATGACGGACCCGATCCACACCATGCTGGGAACGGCGATCCGGGCGACGCTCCCGAGTGTGTGGCGGACACGGTCGGTCCGCTCGGCTGCGCCGAGGTGGAAGCGTGCGAAGTTGTAGCCCGCGATCCCGAGGAGCACGTGCGCTCCGCCGAGCACCGTGAACAGGTGAATGTGCGAGCCCGCGATCAGCACGATCGCCACCGCGCGGAGCAGAACGTTGGTTTCCACAGTCCGCCACCGACGTCGCGGCCGCGGAGCCGGTGCGAAGTCCCCGACACGGGTGGTGTGCCAGTTCTCGGGGAGGTAGCCGAGCATCTCCTCGAGTCGCAGGGACATCCGCACGTAGGACAGCGAGTCGCCGCCCAGGCTCACGAACGTGCTGTCGTCGGTGACGTGCGTGCAGCGGAGGATGTCGGCATACAACGCCCGTACGGCGTCGGTGTCGGGGTCTGTGGTCGATTGCGCGGCCGGCGGGGGTTCGGACGCGTGTGCCAGCTCGGCGACGGCGCGGAGGTCGGGTTTGCCCGTGGAGGTCCGCGGAAGCTCGTCGACGGGGCACACCCGGATGGCTGCGGCGGGAAGACCCGAGGCCCGGGCGGTCGCGTGCCGGACCGTGTCCACATCGCCGCAGTTCTGGACGGCCACGATCAACTCGTCCGTTCCGCCCGCGCAGCAGGCCGTCAGCCCGTGCTGCGCGAGTGCCGACTCGACGTGCTGCAGGTCGATCCGCAGTCCGAAGACCTTGGCGAATCGGCTGCGGCGACCGACCACCTCGTACAACCCGTCACCCGTCTGCCGGGCGAGGTCACCGGTCCGCAGTTCGCCGCCCAGGGTGTCACCGAGGCGCAGGTCGTCGGGGGTGTGGGCGTAGCCGAGCATCACGTTCGGGCCCGCGTAGATCAGCTCACCGGCGCCGTCCGGGGCGTCGGCGACCGGTTCGAGCCGGAAGGATCCGCCGGGAATCGGCCGGCCGATCGACTGCGGGTCGGTGGCGGCGAGTTCCGGTGGTAGGTACGCCATCCGGGCGGTCGCCTCCGTCTGCCCGTACATGACGAACAAATCCCAGCCCCGCCGTCGACCCAGATCCGCAAAGGCCCGCACCCGGTCCGGTGCCAGCCGCCCGCCGGCCTGCGTGATGTACCGCAGGTCGGGCAGATCCAGTTCGTCGAACCCGATCCGGTCGAGGAGATCGAAGGTGTAGGGCACACCCGCGAAGCTGGTGCCGCGGTGGGCCTTGAAGAGGTCCCAGAACCCGGGGTCGGTGACCGAGTGGGGCGTGAGGATCAGGGCGGCGCCGCGGAGGAGGTGGCTGTGGATGACCGATAACCCGTAGCAGTAGTGCATGGGCAGCGTCGTCACCGCACGGTCGGTGCCCTGGATGTCGAGGTATTCCGCGATCGACTCGGCGTTGGCCTGCACGTTGCGGTGCGAGAGGCGGACGAGTTTCGGTGATCCGGTTGATCCGGAGGTGCTCAGCAGCAGCGCGAGGTCGGGGTGCAGCAGGTGCGCGGAACACTCACGGACCTCCTCGACCACCGTGCGCCCGTCGGCGCTGCGCACCACGACGTCGGGTCGGTACGCGGCGATCAGGGCCTCGAGACTGTCGGGATTGTCGCCCGGTGCCAGCAACACCGGATGCCCGGCGAACAGGGCCGAGAGATAGGTGACGATCAGATCGATCTCGTTGGTGCCGGCGACCAACACCAGACGTCGGGTCCCGCCGAGCCGTGAAGCGCCCCGCTCGACGCGTTCTGCCAGTTCACGGTAGGTCACCGTCTCGCCCGGAGTAATCAGCGCCGGAAAGTCACCGAATCTTCCCAGCTCACGCACGAAGCCCACCGCGGGGCGCTCTACATGGACGGACGAGCTGGACACCGACCGAGTCTATAAGGCATGCCGTACCTAACACGCCCGGTGGGACAGCTAGAGCAGGGGAACTATACCGTTGGTCGCTCAGCGGGGGCGTGGATCCGGAACCGATGCCGGAGCGCCGGACCAAACCCCCTGAGGTCCAGATGGCGGTTTGGGATCAGTCGTGGCCGCCTCCTTCTGCTCGGCCCGACCCGGTGCGGATCGCACCAGCGCCATCGGACGCGAACGCGCCACCAACCCGCTCCCCGGCGAGCCGAGGAGTTGCGGACGGAGCATTCGAGCCGGAGATAGCTGATTGTTCTCGGTAGTTTCGATCGCGCTCTGGCTGTGACTTGACTCAGCTGTCAATAGTCAACTGTGGAGATGGTGGCCTGCGGCCGCGGTACGACCCGACCAGAGCTCGGCAACGCCGTCCGCTCGGTGCGGTTCCGCGGCAAGGGCTCTCACGGATCCAGGATCCGATGGTATGGCTGAAAGCGCGCGGGCATGACCTCGTTCGATTGAGGAAATCGGATGAGGTTTCGGAAGGTGACGAGGAGAGCCATGAAGGGACTCGGTGGTCTCGACGCCGAGGTGGTGGACATCTTGTGGTCCTCACCCGAGCCGATCGGTGCACGGTCTGCTCGGCAGGATCCACGACCGCACGCAGCCCGTGACGAACCGGCTCGGGGATCTAGTATTCGTCCAGGTCCTGCGGTCGGGATGTCCCGCTACCCGTTGATCTGCCCGGCGCTCGATACGGGGTTATCGATGATGACTTCCGGCCCGTCTGGTGCGCGAGATCTTGCGCCAGGTCACCGACCCCTTCGAATGCGGGTGCGGTATTCGCCGCCACGCTCGATCAGCGGATCCGCCGCTCCAGAGTCGTCGGGTGCGAAAAGAGGTTCGGAACCGATCGGAGGGGACCGACTGGGGTCTCTCGGACGTGCGTCGTGCTCCTCGGGTGGGTGCGGTGTTGCGTGCCGGTTCGGTGTTGGTAACCCCGGATCCGCTCCCGCGGAGCGCGGATCGGAGTTAAATGAAGTCGCAGGCGTAGTGGATTTCGACAGCGAGTAAGCCCAACTCAGGGTCCGCCGCCACCCGCTCCGGTCCAGTCGTGACCCGCGCGGACGGCATAGCGTATCGGGTGCGCGATGATCGACGCAGTGACAGGGCTCCACTCGAGGAAGAAGCGAGCGCGTCGAGGCCCGACCGGGCCCGTCCGAACGCGTCGAGCCCGAGGCAGATGGCGGCGGTGTCACGCTCCGGAGCCCGCTCACGGTGACGACGTGGACACCAGCGCAGGCGGCGCTGCCCGTCACCGAGGGAATCGATCAGCTCGACAGGGCGCGCAGCGAGGGCCGTCACCCGATCCGCTAGCGGGGCGATACCGCGACCAGGACCGTGTGGCCGTCTCCGAAACCGCGCAGTTCCCGATCGAGGGCACCGGCAGTGCGACACCCCGGCACGAGGACACCGCCTCGGTGGCGCGCCTGCTTCGCAGTAGCGCGCCGAACTGTCCCTGTTCGGCATGCGCCGGCCGGTTGACCGAATCAGTGTCCGCTGCAACAGATGTCGTCCGAATAGTCGGTACGGGTATTGGCGCTTCGCTGCCTCTTCAGCCGGGCGGGAAAGAGGTGTACGGCATCAGCCGGGCGGATCTGCCGCCCGTTTCCGCACTTGCCGTCGCTGCGGTCACCGGTTCCCCGGCGACGCCCGAGTCGGAGCCGCTGTTGGTGCCGGTCCAGAACGCGGTCTGGTGAGGCGTCGGGGAGGGAAACGCATGGCCGAACGTGGGCGGGAATCGGATCCGTGGATCGTCACCGCGGCTATCACTCTTGTGGTTCTCGGCGTGCTCAACTTGCTCGCTATCGGGATGACGACGAATGCCGTTCGACACGTGCTGTTCGCGGCAGCCGGTCTCGCCCTGATGTGGTGGGTCTCTCGCCTGCGAATGGGTGACCTCCGCGCCTTCGGGTGGGTGGTGTTCACGGTGGCCACCGTGATGTTGGCGGCGGTGCCGCTCGCCGGGGTCGCAACCAAAGGCGCCCAGCGCTGGTTGGACTTCGGCGTGTTCACCGTCCAGCCGTCCGAACTCGCCAAGCTCGGTCTGATCCTGGTTCCGGCCGGCATCCTGGCCGGCGGATTCACCTTCGGCCGGTTCGTGGCAGCCCTGGCGGCGGCGGGCGTGCCGATCGCGCTGGTCGCGCTGCAACCGGACCTGTCGACTGCCGTGGTACTCGTCGCGACCGTCATGGTCATGCTCATCCTGGCCAGGGTGCCGCTGCTGCCCCTGCTTCCGTTGCTCGCGGTGGGTATCGCGTCGTTGCCCCTCGCCGTTCTCTTCCTCCGCCCCTATCAACTCGAACGCGTACAGGTGTTCTTGTCCAGCAGTGCCGACCCGAGCGGGGCGGGATGGGCGGCGCGGCAGGCGGACATCGCGATCGGCAGCGGCGGGTGGTGGGGTCTGGCACGGGACCCGCTCTACGACGTGCGAGCCGACTACCTTCCCGAAGCGGAGCACGATCTCGCGTTTGCCAGCCTGGTCTACGGGTGGGGGCTGTTCGCCGGCCTGGCGGTGGTGGTGGCCACCTCGGTGATCGTGTGGCGGGCGGTTCTCGCCGCCCGCACGGCCAGGACCCGGGAGGCGGCCCTCGTCGCGGCGGGTATCGGCGGGTTGTTCGGGATTCACGCTCTGGTATCGGTCGGTGCGAGTCTGTCCCTCTTGCCGCATACCGGGATGCCGATTCCGCTGTTCAGCTACGGGGGTACCGCCGCCCTCGCCGGGTTCGTCGGTGTCGGACTGGTGCTCGCGGTGCGTCGTGACGGTGTCGCGCGACCGCTGTGGGCTCCGGAGCCGAAACGGCGCCGTCACCACCGACCCAGAGCAGTCTCGGCCGGCGCCATGACGGTCACCGCCTCACTCATGGTGATGTCGGTGGTCACCTGGCAGCTGCAGCACGACCGCGGCCCGGAGCTCCGCACGATGGGCGAGGCACAGATGACGCGCTGTATCCGGCTGCCCGCAGAGCGCGGTCTCATCCTCGACCGCAACGGCGTGCCGCTCGCGGTGAACGCCGCCGAGTACGCCGTTGCGGTGGTGTCCGGGATATTCGACGAGAACGACGCGGCCTCGCGCGGTCGACTTGCCGCGTTGCTGGGTAGCTCACCGGACGAGCTGACCGAGGTGTTGCGTGGGCGTGGTGAGGGGGAGCCGCAGATCGCTGTCGGCAGGGTCACGCCCGACCAGGCTCGGCGGATCGTGGATGCCCGGCTCCCCGGGATGCTCGTCGTTCCGTCCGGTCGCCGGAGTTATCCGTACGGCGCGATGCTCGCGTCGGTGCTCGGCCACGTCGGGGTCGCCGACCAGCAGGACATGGAACGGTGGCCGCACCTGGCGCTGGGATCCCGCGTCGGTAAGGCGGGGCTCGAGAAGCAGTACGACGCGTTGTTACGGGGCAGCGACGGCAAGCAGTGCCTGTACGTCGATCCGGCCGGACGTCTGGTCGCCACCGGTGAGCGGGTGGACCCGCTGCGCGGCCACGACCTGCGGTTGAACCTCGACATCGGCCTGCAAGACCTGGCCACCACCGCGCTGACCGAAGCGATCCGGACCAGCCGGGGCGACCTGGGCGCTGCGATCGTGATGGACGCGCGCACCGGGGCGGTGCTGGCCCTCGCCAGTGTCCCGGGAGCCGACAACAACGTCTACGGGCCCCCGGCCGACGTCGTCGCGCTGGCGGCGCAGGCCCAGACACCCGGTCCGAGTCCGTTGGTCAACAACGTCACCCAGACCGCCGTGCCGCCCGGGTCGACCTTCAAGATCGTCGTCGCCGCCGCGAACGCCGAATATCCGGTCCTGGCGCCGGACGCAGTGATCGAAACCGGCGCGGCTTACACCTACGGTGGGCACACCTTCCGGAACTGGCAGCCGATGGGACCACACAATCTGCTCCAGGCGATCCAGCGGTCCGACAACGTCTACTTCTACAAGCTCGGTGAACTCCTGGGCCCGGAGAAGATGGCGGACGTCGCGGACCAACTCGGCGCCGGCCGACGATCGGGGATCGACCTGCCCGGTGAGGCCGAGGGATTCCTGGGCACCCCGGCGAACGTCGGAAGCATCGGGGCCACCTGGTATCCGGGCTCCACCCTGCTGATGGGCATCGGGCAGGGCACCGTCAGCGCGACCCCTCTGCAGGTGGCGCGCTGGACCGCGGGTATCGCCACCGGCGCGATGGTCACCCCCCAGCTCGCGGCGGCGTACGGGCCGACGGCCGAGATCCCAATTCCCACCGCACAACCGCTTCGGCTGCCCTTCGCGGACCGACTCGACCCCGTCCGCGCGGGGATGCGGGCGTCCGCTTCGGCCGGCACCGCCGGGCAACTCGCCGACCTGCCGGTGCCCGCCGCCGCCAAGACGGGCACGGCGGAGGATCCGTCGGCGCCCGGGGAGGGTCTCAATGCCTGGTTCTCCGCGATCGCGCCCTTCGAAGCGCCCGAGATTGTGGTGTCGGTGTTGGTCCGTGGCGGTGGGTTCGGATCGGCGACGTCCGGGCCCGTGGTGAAGAAACTCCTCGAGCGCTACTTCCCGCGGCCGCCTGGCGTGGTGCCGAATCGGTGACAAGCGCGCCCGGGCAGCGCGGACGACTTCCGGCGGGGGCGAAGGCAACGTCCCCGGCCAGCTTCCGACGCCGACACCGTCCCACTCGGCGCACCCGCCAACGGCCGTCAGCGGACCGCCCCAAGTCAGCCCAGCAGCTCCGCCAAACTGAACTGCGAGCGGCCAACTCCTGACGGAGCGTTGCCACCCTTTGAGGTGTTGAGGTCGATTTACGAGGTGGTGGCGTTGATGACCTCGAACACCGCGGGCGTGGGTATCTCCTGAGGGAGCTTCGGACGAATGTTCTCGTCGAAGAAGGCGTCGTGATCCGCCTGGGTTTCCCAGATCTCGGAGACGGTGAGGCCGTCTCCTTCGAGAAATGCGTAGTGCGCGATGAATCCCTTGGCTGATCGGAGATCACCCAAGGTGACGTCGGCGATCGCCGAGTACTGATCTGCGGTCATACCCGGTGCGTGGTGACGAACTACGACAGACATGCTGCTGCCCTTTCCGAACGGTTGTTCAGGGCCGGAGAGGCCCACGGAAGTTCTGGAACGTGACGCGCCTCATATTACGGGGCGCGGTTGTGTTCGTCTCTTACGTCGGCCTGGGTGCATCTCCGCAGTACCCGCAAAAAAATGGCCCCGCCATCAACCAAATCGCCCGGCGTGCTCGAGGATCTTCAGCTTCCGACTCGGCGCCGAGACAGACGAGGGCTGACAGCCGCCCGGTGCGAGGGGGGCGAACGGCGGGAGCGGAAGACCGGTCAGCCAATGCAACGACGCAGGAGGGCACTTCGTCATCCCCACCACTAACTGATCGGCGTCCACCGGCGCGTCCCCCGTTCGGGTTGCATTGATCGACAAGGTGATCCAGTCCTCGATGCTCTGAAGGACAGCTGCACCGAAGAGGGTTGTCATCGATGAATTTCAATCCCTCACCGAATCTGTGGATCTCGTCGGTGCGCGGCTCCGCTGTTGACGTGGGCCGTGAAGCCGCCGGCGCGCACCCTGAGGATCGAGCGAACCCAGTTTCCATCCCAGTAGTCCGTGGCCTCAGGATGCGAGCGGCTGTGCACCACGATTGCGAGATGGTCGACATCGACAGAGCCGACGACGAGGCTGGGTGTCCAGTGGACGAAGAGGTCGGCGCCGCCGTCATCGGGCTTGATGAATCCGAAGCGCTTCTCGCCGTTGAACCACTTCACGACGCTCCGCGCGGTGCCGACAACTCCCTGCAACTCCCGGGCCGAAGACCTCAGGCCGAAAGACCCGGTTCGAATTTGCTCCTGCCCACCTCGGGTTCCGGCACGCTCGAGCCTGCAGTTGGTGTAGACAACGGGTACATGGGGTACCGCATGCTGCGGCCAAACCCGATGGAAGCAAAGGTGTTCGAGAGGTTTACCGACCAGGCGCGGCGCACCGTCGTCCTGGCTTCCGAGGCGGCCCGGGCCCACAACCACGACCATCTCGGAACCGAGCACATCCTGCTGGGCCTGATCCGCGAACGTGACGGCGCAGCGGCGAGATCACTGGAATCGTTCGGCGTGTCGGCGG
Source organism: Rhodococcus pseudokoreensis (assembly GCF_017068395.1). Taxonomy (NCBI): domain Bacteria; kingdom Bacillati; phylum Actinomycetota; class Actinomycetes; order Mycobacteriales; family Nocardiaceae; genus Rhodococcus; species Rhodococcus pseudokoreensis. The sequence goes on from NZ_CP070615.1 coordinate 215,139, forward strand.
CCGTCCTCGGCGGCCGACTCACCACCGGTCAAGGCGCGCAAGCCCGATCCGGGCACATCCCGTTCACCCGGCACGCCAAGCAGATCCTCGAACAGAGCATGCGCGAAACTTCGCTGCTCGGCCACGAGCGCATCGGCACCGAACAGATCCTCCTCGCCCTCATCGACGACGACCGCGAATCCACCGGCGCACGGTTGCTCGGCGACGTCCTACCGGTGGACTTCGACCAACTGCGTCAGCACATCCTCCGGCAAGTCACCGAGCACCGCCTCACCGCAGAGCTGGGGTTGGGGCCGACACACGTCACCACCGTCAGGTTGACCGACGCAGAACATGCGTTGTGCGTGGCCGCGGCCGCCAAGGCCGGCCAACCTATCGACACGTGGATGCGAGACCGGATCCTTGACGCGGCACGTGCCAGCGGCGCGAGTCCCGAATAGGGGCCTCTGCCTCGGGCGCCACCCGAGCGCCCGGACCCGCTGCGGGTCCTCGGCACTGCTCCCACCGTGGTGAGGCCGCCCCTTCGGGGCCGGGCCCCGTGAACAGCGTCACCACGGCCCGTGCCGGCGTTACGATCGGACCATGGGACCGGGCGCCGTGGCGCGAACGCTGATACGGGCCGCCTACCGGCTCGTGCGTTTCCCGTTCCACCTGGTCGACGACGTGGTGCTGCCGGTGATCTTCGACGAGCAGGTGCCGGTGCGGCGGGCGTACGGGCAGTTCCTCCGCGCCTGCGACGGTGCCGCGGCATACCTGACCGCCGACGACACGGCGGCGGTCCGTGCCCCCTTCCTCCGTCGACGCAGCGCCGCCTTCCGAGACGCGATCGCCCGCCACCCGAGTAGCATCCACACCGAATCCGAAGTCGTGATGGAGCACCACCGGGCACGCTTTCGAGAACGCCGCCGCGCTACCTACCCACCCGGCAACTCGACGACCCTCCCGCCCCGGTAACAGCGCCCAGGGCTGAGGCGTGACGGAAATTCGTTTTCCGTCACCAGCGCTGAACAGCGGCTACGCGCGGTGCGCCGGGGCCGTGGTGACCGATCGTCGCGCCGGGCTTTCTCCCGTCCGAGTATCCAGCTGGACGGGACAGAAGTTTGTGGCGTCCGTCACATTCGCCGAGGTCGGCGGCGCGTCCGCTTGCGGCGGGCCGTGAGGCGGTCGGAGCCGTGTCGCGGGATGTCGTCGCGTCGGCCCCCGCACGCGCTCGCCGGCCCCGCAAATGACGAGGTCACTGCCGCTTTCCTTGGTCTTTGCGCGGTGCCGCTCGATGGGCCGCCTGGGGCGGTGATCCCGGCGTCGTTACCTGTCTGTATTGGAGTATTAGGCCCCTGACGTGGGCGTATGCGAGCAAGATCATGTTTGTATATCGATTGGGTCACGATGGCGAAGTCGATACCGTTTTGTTACTTTCCTTCTCGACGGGGGTCCGACACCGCGAATCTCACGAGCGCGGGCCTAGCCAACACAGACGAGGTAAGACACTGTGGCGAAACACCGCAGGACGGTAAATCGTTCTCATTCCATCACCGGCCGACTGAAGATCGCGACCGTTGCCGCGGCAACCGGGGCCATCCTGATCGGCGGCGCGCAGTTCGGCGCCGCGACCGCGGGCGCCCGCCCGCTCGAGATCCCGCCGGGCCTACTGCCCGCCGGTGTTCAGCTGCCGGCGATCGAGCTGCCCGACATGCCGGCCGCGCCGCCCGCGCCCGGCGCCGGGCCGGTCAACCCGGGCACCCCCGCTCCGCTCAAGGCCCGCACCGTGCAGCCGGTGTCCGGCACGCTGTCCTCCGGCTACGGCCCCCGCTGGGGCGCACGCCACGGCGGCATCGACATCGCGGCCCCGATCGGCACCCCGATCCAGTCCGCGGCCGACGGTGAGGTCATCTCCGCGGGCCCGGCCTCCGGGTTCGGGCTGTGGGTGCGGGTGCGTCACGACGACGGCGCCGTCAGCGTCTACGGCCACATCAACGAGTTCATCGTCAACGTCGGCCAGCGGGTCGCGGCGGGTCAGCAGATCGCCACCGTCGGCAACCGGGGTCAGTCGACCGGTCCGCACCTGCACTTCGAGGTGTCGGACGCAGGCGGCAACCAGCTCAACCCGAGTCAGTGGCTGCGCGACCGCGGCGTCTCGGCGACCTGGGGAGCCGACTAGAACTCGTCCTGGCGGTAGCCAGATCCATACGATGCGGGGCACGGCAGGCGGCGTCCCGCATGCGGTTCCGGCCTGCGGGTCCGTGACAACGGGAGCCGACGCGCGACCGACACGATCCTTCCCGCCGCGGAGCCGACGCTGCGCCTGCTGCAAGGGTCCGCAAGCAGCTGCCGGTGTTCCTGCCCGAGCTGGTGTCGCACGCGGTGATCGAAACGATCCTCGAGCTCGCCCAGTGGACACGGTCCTGGTGCAACATCCAGCCGTGGCAGGTCGCGATCACCGAGGGCGCCGGCGCCACCGATCGGATCGGTTCCGGGAGGCCTGGCCGCCTACGTCCGGTCCCACCGCGCGAGCCCGATCTGCCTTTCCCCGTCGAGTTCGGGGTGTGTATCGCGCCGCGGGCTCGAGTGCGCGTTGCAGCTCTACCCCACCATGGGCATCGGGGGTGACCGCGCGGCCTCCGCCAGCAGAGATGCGGAACCTCGACCTCTTCGGCGCCCGCACGTGGCCGCGGTCGCCGGCAGCGCGCCGTACGTGCGCGAGTTCTGTGGTCGCCTGAGAGTCGGAAAGTGGTGTGTTCCATCTCATTCGGATATGTCGACCGAGACCACCCCGCGAAATGCGCCCGGGCGGCGCGAGGACCGGTTGAACGTGGTTTGCGCCCCGCGTTCCGCAATGGTGCACCAGTGCCGAAAGATCCTGGTAGCTGTGGATGCGGGGCCAGATTCCCATCGTCGGCAATTTGAATTTGCCAGCCGATGACCCGTCGAGAAAACACATCGAGCACGGCCGCCGGCCGCATCAACGAACCCGGAGAGCGTTCGTCAGTACGTGATGTCGGCGACCCACGACCTGTTCGGTCGATCGGCGCGGAACATCGGCTGACCAGGTCGCCGGGTTGGTGCTGCGGCGGTGCCAGCCGGGTGTTAAGAGGCCCCGGCCGGCGGGAGATCCCGCGCTGACCAGCTGAGCGCATCAACCGTTCGACGGTGCACCGAGCCACCGGCACACCCTCTCGCTGTGGGGTCGCGTGCACCTTGCGAACGCCGTAGACCCAGTAGTTGTCGCGGTGAGTACGGACGATCCGTTCGGTGAGCTCGGCGTCACGGATCGTGCGGTGGGACGGCGGCCGTTTCTTCGCTGCGTAGTACCCGAGACCCAGCATGCGATGCCTGCCTGCCGGAGGACCTCGATGATCGGTTAGTCACCGTAGTGGGACTTATGATTGTCGATGTGGTCCACGATCGCGGGTGTGGACGGTCGATTTCGGCCGCGAAGAAAGCCGACGCGCTCTTCAAAATTGATTTGGCCCTGCGTAGCTCGCGGTTCTCTCGGTTGAGTGCAGCGATCCGCGCGGCCTCATCGGTGCGCACCCCGCGGCGTGGCCGTCGTCGATCTCACCCCTGGCGCATCCAAGTGCGCTGCCCTTCGGGGTGCACGTCCGACTGGTCGGCGATCCGCTTGATCGCGCACTGGCTGCCGGGTCCTGCCGCGACTCGATCGCCGTCCTCGTCGCCGTTCCTGCAACTCGTCCGGGGACACCGAGCCGCGGTACTGGCTCGGCGTACCGCCACCACCTTCTTCGGTGCAACCATGACTTTCCTTCCGTGGAATGGAAGACTCAACCAGAGTCGGGGCGCCGCAACACATCCTTGTGACTCGGTGTGCCCATGTTGGCGGGTGCTGCCGCTTCGGCTATCTGAACGACCTCGACGTGTACCTCACGCCGAAGCGCCCGATGTCCCGATCCGTCGGTGGGCTGCCCTGCACCTGGCCGTGCTCGCTTCCTGAGTGCGCGAGGCTGCGGCGTCTGGGTGCCTGCGTGTGTCTTCCGCGGAGCGGATCATGTTCCCGGCGTTCGACGAGGGTGGGGTGTGTGGATTCGGTGGGCCCCGGGGATCACGGTGAGTGTTCAGTCGCGGCGTTCGGTGAGGGCGCGGTGTAGGTGCTGTGTCCAGTGGCGGCGTTCGTCGCTACTGTGTTCGTGGGTGATCGTGATTCGCCTGGTCCACCTTTCGGGTATCCCGCGGTCGTTGATCGACAGCCCGATGGCCACCCGAAGTTCGAGATCGGGCGCTCCGGTGACGACGATGCGGCCGGGTTCGCCGCCCATCTCCATCCGGGCTCCGAGCACCGCGGCGACCACTTCGGCCACCGAGCACGGACTGCGCCCCGACCACGTCGATGTAGTCGACTTCGGTCATCTCGGTCCTCCATTGCGTGCTGGCGGGGCCGTAAATCGCCGGCACCGTCGACCGAATCACATCACGGATGTCGGTCGGCGGCTCGAGTGGCACCGGCGGCCAGTGCATCGGCGGGAAGGTACGGTCGAGTATTTCCGTCCGCCGGCCGAACCGGCGTTGGTTCGGGTGCACGCGCCCTCCCACTACCGCGTGCGGCCGAGCGCACGGTGCGTTGCGTGCACGCGAGGTGCGGCGCGTGGGGGCGCCGACGGCCCGCCGATGAGGGTCGGACCTGGTCGGTCAGCTGGTGGGTGGGCGGCCCTCCAGCTTCCCGGAGATCGCAGCGGAATGGGATGACGAGGAGAACGGTTCTCTGACAACGGATCAGGCCTCGCCCGGAAGCAACAAGAAGTCCCATTTTGAAGTGCCTGAAGGCTGGGCACCCGTGGGAGGCCGTGATCGACAGTCGTACACGTCAAGTCACGGCTGCTCCGTGTGTTCCGGGAGGCAGGTGCTGGCGGCCACCCGTCCGGCGATGTCGTTGAGGGTGATCATGACGGCGGCGAAGACGGTGTCGGGGCCAGGACGCCCTCTGCGGTCCGCCGGAGATCATCAACGTGACGCCATCTGCATTCTCAGCGACGGCGAACAGGTGTATGCGCCGACTCTGACCACACCCCTGACGGTGTCTCCGAGTCCGACGTCCCAGTAACGATCGATATCTTCAGTCCCTCTCCCGCCATCCGTCATGTAGACGACGGGGCGATTCACGGGTGGATACTGCGTGGTGGACAGGTTACGGTCACCGAGATCCACGACGCAGACGCCGCGACCGATGCCACTGACACTTCCTGGTCTCACAACTGACACGCCATCTGCAGATACGGATCAATTTGGCTCACAGCGCTGTTCGCCGTGCGGCCCGGCGCGCGAGAGGCGCATGTGAGCCGCCGGGACAGCCTCCACTCGACCCCCGGACTCGACCGGTCGTGGACACAATCCATGACGCAGATATCCAGGTCAGTGATGCCACCGCCGCAGCGACTGAAGATATCGATCGATCTCGGACACGAGGAAAGGCCCACCAGAGCAGGAATCCCAGTAGCCGCGGTAGCGGGGATAGTGAAGAGCGTCATCAGGAGGCAGCCTGACAACAAGAGTGTCGGCACGAGTCGGCCGACATCGCAGGCGGGTCAGGTCGCCGTCGGCAAGAATTCCTCAGCATCGACTAACGCGGTCAGCGCCGCTGCGCCGACCGGCTCGGTGGGCTGCATCGGAACGACCGTGACCCGCGGATGCGCGGCGATGACGGTGTCGATTTCCGGTTGCTCCGCACCGGCCCGCTGACGGAGCAGGTCGGAGGTCGGGTGGGCAGCCGAGAGGGAATTGTTGATTACCCATGCCCACGGCGCTATGCCGGCGCGCTGCAGATCGGCCTGCAACCCTTCGGCTTCGAGGCGGGGGGTGGTTTCGGCGAGGGTGACCAGCAGAACCTTCGTCTCCTCCGGGTTCTGCAACCGCATCAACGGAGTCGTGAAATTCGTGCTGTCGCCCATCTGCCGGGCGATCTCCCGGTGATACGACCCGGTGGCATCCAGGAGGAGCAGGGTGTGGCCGGTGGGGGCGGTGTCGACGACCACGAACTTCCTCCGTGATTCGTGGATGATCCGGGAGAACGCCTGGAAGACGGCGACCTCCTCGGTGCACGGGGAAGCCAGGTCCTCGGCGAGGGTGGCGCGGCCCTGCTCGTCGAGGGCGGCGCCCTTGGTGGCCAGCACCCGCTGCCGGTACGCGTCGGTGGCCTCGGCCGGGTCGATCCGCGAGACCTGCAGGCCCGCGAGGTGCCCGTCGAGGGTGTCGGTCAGGTGGGCGGCGGGGTCGGTGGTGGTCAGATGCACCTCATACCCGCGCTTCGCGAGGGCGACAGCGATCGCGGCGGCGAGGGTGGTCTTGCCGACCCCACCCTTACCCATACACATGATCAACCCGTGCCCGTCGTCGGCGAGTTCGTCAACCAGAGCGGACAGCGGCGCCGCCGGCACGGTCACCTCGGGAGCCGGAACCGTCGGTGCGGCTGCGCTGTTCGGGGTGAGCAGGGTGTCGAGGGCGGCGATGCCGACCATGTTGGTGGCCTTGAGCTCGACCAGGTCGAGCGGCAGCCCGGCCAGGTCGGCGGGAAGGGCGGCGAGCGCGGCCTGCTCCCGCTGGTAAATGGCGGCGGCCAGCTCGTCCCCGGGCTCAGGGGTGGGCAAGACACCGTTGATCACCACGTGTTGGCGGGTGAGCCCGATGTCGGCGAGTTCGGTGTGGGTGCGGGCGATCTCGGCGAGCGGGGACCGCTGCGCCCGAGCGACCAGCACCAGGCGGGTCCGCTGCGGGTCGGCGAGGGCCGCGACCGCGTCCGCGTAGATGCTGCGCTGCTTCTCGAGCCCGGACATCGGGCCCAGGCAGGAGGCGTCGCCCTTGCCGTCGTTGAGGAAGTCGGTCCACGATCCGGGCAGTTGCAGCAGCCGGATGGTGTGCCCGGTGGGGGCGGTGTCGAAGAGCACGTGGTCGAACCCGGCGACGGTGTCGTGGTCGGTGAGCAGGGCGGTGAACTCGTTGAACGAGGCGATCTCGGTGGTGCAGGACCCGGACAGCTGCTCGGTGATCGACGCCAGTTCCTTCTCCGGCAACAGCCCCCGCACCGGTCCGATGATCCGTTCCCGGTAGGTGTCGGCGGCCTGCTCGGGGTCGATCTCCAAGGCCGACAGGCCCGGAACGGTGAGGACGTCGGTGATGGTGTTGCCGATGGTCAGCCCGAACACCTGCCCGACGTTGGAGGCCGGGTCGGTGCTCACCAGCAGCACCTGTCTCCCGGCGCGGGCGAGGTGGATCGCGGTGGCGCAGGCGATGGAGGTCTTCCCGGCCCCGCCCTTACCGGTGAAGAACAGGAAGCGGGGCGGGGCGAAAAGAAACTTCATAACAGGCAAAGCCTTTCAGCAGCAGCTGGTGCCGCTGGTGTCGGTGGGGGTGCAGCAGGATCCGGCGTCGGTGGTGTCGGTGAGTCCGAGCATCTGGATCCCGGCCGGTGCGACTGTGGCAGGGGCCTCGGTAAGTCCGGCCCACTTGGCGAGCTGGGCGCGGTCCGGGTAACGGCCGGTCTGCGCGGTCACCCCGTCCACCAGCACCAGCGGGAGGCCTTCGGATCCGGAGACCTGAAGGAACGCCGTGACCGGTTCGCGCTCGGCGAACGCGAGCGGTTCGCTGGCCAGGTTGAATCGGGCGATGTCCCCGCCCTGACCGCGGACCCAGTCCATGTCGGCGGAGAAGGTGACCAACGCCTGGTCGACGTCGTCACCGCAGACGCCGGTGTTGCAGCACAGGGCGGGTTCGAAAACTTCAATGGTGGACACGGTTGCTCCTCGGGCGGTTCAGGATTCGGTGGTGGTCAGCTGGTCGGCGAGCCGGGTGACGCGGGCGGCGATGTCGTCGCGGACCAGCCGCATCCGCTCGATGCCGTCGATGCCGCGCTCGGACGGCTCATCGGTGTCCCAGTTCTCGAACCGGGTGCCGTCCACCGGGTCGACGTGCGCTTCGCGGCCGAGGGTGACCACCAGGTCGACGTCGCGGACCAGTTGCGGGTCGATCAGCGTCGGGGTCTGCCCGGTGATGTCGACCCCGACCTCGAGCAGCGATTCGGCGGAGAGGGCGTTGACGGCGGTGCCTGGTTTGGTGCCGGCGGAGTACACATCGACGGATTCGCCGGCTGCTTTGCGCATCAGCCCGGCGGCCATTTGGGACTTGCCGCCGTTCTTCACGCACACGAACAACACGGAGGGCTTACTCATGGTGGTCACCCGGTTCAGGCGGTGGCGGGGACGAGTTCGGCGATCAGCGCCTCGACCTTGGCCTTGATCTCGTCACGGATCGGGCGCACCGCGTCGACGCCCTGACCGGCCGGATCCTCGAGGACCCAATCCCGGTAGCTCTTGCCGGGGAAGACCGGGCAGGTGTCACCGCAACCCATGGTGATGACCACGTCGGAGGCCTGCACCGCGTCGACGGTGAGAATCTTCGGGGACTCGGCGCTGATGTCGATGCCGATCTCGGCCATCGCCTCGACGGCGGCCGGGTTCACCTGATCGGCCGGGGCGGATCCGGCGGAGCGGACCTCGATCCGATCACCGGCGAGGTGGGTGAGGAATCCGGCGGCCATCTGGGAGCGGCCGGCGTTATGGACGCAGACGAACAACACGCTCAGGGTGGTGGACATGAACGGAGGTCCTTTCGGGGGAACGAGAACGGAAGCGGTGGGGTCCGGCCGGTTCGGTCAGGCCGGGACGGTGGTGAGCTCGCGCAGCAGCGCCCGCACCCGGGCGTCGAGATCGTCGCGGATCACCCGCACCGCCTCGATCGGTTGGCCTTCGGGGTCGTCGAGGGCCCAGTCCAGGTACCGCTTGCCGGGGTAGACCGCGCAGGCGTCGCCGCAGCCCATCGACACCACCACGTCCGCGGCGGCGACGACGTCGTCGGTCAGCGGCTTGGGGTACTCGGCGCCCAGGTCCAGGCCAATCTCGGTCATCGCCTCGGCCACGGTCGGGTTGATCGCGTGGATCGGCGCCGAGCCCGCGGAACGGACGTGCACCCGCCCCTGCGCGTGGTGATCGAGCAGGGCGGCGGCCATCTGGGAGCGGCCGGCGTTGTGGACACAGACGAACAGCACCTCGGGCACATCCTTCGGTGCCGCACCGCGGGATTGGGCCAGGGCGGTGAGCCGGTCGGCGGCGAACCGGCCCGCCAAGGTGGTCAGGTGCGTGTGCACCCTCGCGGTGCGCCGCAGCGCGGTGTAGGACTCGAAGACGTACCGCTCCACCGTCTGCGGGGAGAACACCCCGGTGTACTTCCCGGCCAGTTCCTCCGCGGTGCGGGACAGGACCGCCTGCGGCATCAACAGTTCCGGCTGCGCCCGATGGACCTGGGAGCGCAGTTCCTCATCGAGCGGGTTCTCGGACATCAGGACTCCTTCGTCACAGATGCGGATGCGGGGGTGTCAGTGAAACCAGCGGAATGGGTGAACCGTGTGCGCAGCGCCAGGGACACGTAGACCAGCCCGACGAGGACGGGGACCTCGATCAGCGGGCCGACGACACCGGCCAACGCCTGCCCGGACGTGGCGCCGTAGGTAGCGATCGCGACGGCGATGGCGAGTTCGAAGTTGTTGCCCGCGGCGGTGAACGCCAACGTGGTGGTGCGCTCGTAACCCAGACCCATGACGGCGCCGAGGAGGTAGCCGCCGCCCCACATGATCGCGAAGTACGCCAGCAACGGGATCGCGATGCGGACAACGTCGAGCGGCCGGGAGGTGATCTGCTCACCCTGCAGCGCGAACAGGATCACGATGGTGAACAGCAGCCCATAGAGCGCCCAGGGCCCGATCCGGGGAATGAACTTCGTCTCGTACCAGGCGCGCCCCCTGGCCTTTTCGCCGAAGCGACGAGTCAGGTAGCCGGCGAGCAGCGGGATGCCGAGGAAGATCAGCACCGACTTCGCGATCTGCCACGGCGAGGTGTCGATCGTGGTCTGCTCGAGACCGAGCCACCCGGGCAGAACCGAGAGGTAGAACCAGCCGAGGACGGCGAACATGATCACCTGGAACACCGAGTTGATCGCGACCAGCACGGCCGCGGCCTCCCGGTCGCCGCAGGCGAGGTCGTTCCAGATGATCACCATGGCGATGCACCGGGCGAGGCCGACGATGATCAGCCCGGTGCGGTACTCGGGCAGATCCGGCAGCAGCAGCCAGGCCAGGGCGAACATCAGCGCCGGACCGAGCACCCAGTTCAACACCAGTGAGCCGATGAGGAGTGTGCGATCACCGGTGACGGTGTCGAGCCGGTCGTAGCGGACCTTCGCCAGCACCGGGTACATCATGATCAGCAGGCCGAGGGCGATCGGCAGTGAGATGCCGTCGATCTCGACGGCGGACAGGGTGTCGCCGAGCCCGGAGATCATCCGGCCGAGGAGCAGGCCGGCGACCATGGCGACGCCGATCCACACCGGCAGGAACCGGTCGAGGGTGGAGAGCTTGCCGACAACCGCTGGGTGTTCGGTGGTGGTCTCGCTCATGCCGGGACCTCCGTCTCGGCGCAGGCTGCGCTCGCGGTCAGCGTCGGGGTGCCTTCGACGAGGAGGACGGCGGACAGTTGTTGCAGCGCCGACGGGATGACCCAGTAGTAGACCCAGGTGCCGCGGCGTTCGCAGTCGAGCAGCCCGGCCTGACGCAGCACCTTCAGGTGATGGGAGATCGTCGGCTGGGACAGGTCGATCGTGGCGGAGATGTCGCACACGCAGGCCTCGCCGCCGGCGTGGGAGGCGATCAGCGACAGCAGGCGCAGGCGGACCGGGTCACCGAGTGCCTTGAACATCCGGGCGAGATCCCCGGCCCAGTCCTCGGTCAGGGGTTCGCGTGCCAGGGGTGAGCAGCAGGCACCGCTCTCCGCCTCGTCTTGTTTCGACATATGTCGATATTGACAGACTTCAAATCAGGGTGCAAACGAACATCCGGTGAACGGCGAGGCCGACGTCAGGCCTGTGTGCGGACTTGACTCGGTAGTGGGGTACGGGGTTGAGAATGGCGGCATGCGTAGCAGTGAGGTCGCCGCTGTCACCGGGGTGAATGTGCAGACGCTGCGGTACTACGAGCGCCGCGGCCTGTTGGCGCCGCCGCCGCGGTCGCCGGCCGGGTATCGGGCGTATCCGGCCGACGCCGTGGCGGTGGTCCGATTCGTCAAACGGGCTCAGGGGCACGGGTTCAGCCTCGACGAGATCGAGGACCTGTTGCATCTGGCCGAGGGCGGACCGGAGGACTGCGACACGGCGCGAGAACTCGCCGAGGCCAAGCTGGTGCAGCTGGCCGAGAAGATCGCCGACCTGCAGCGCATGCAGCGGTCCCTCACCGATCTCGTCGCCACCTGCGAGCGGCCACGCACCGACCGGTGCTGCCCCCTGCTGCACACCCTGCACACCGAAGGAGAGGACCGATGAGGCTGGAAATCCTGCAGGTTCCGGGTTGCCCCCACGTGGCGTTGCTCGAGCATCGGCTCGAGAATGTTCTGGCCGATCGGCGGCTCGAGGTAAGAATCTCGCATCGGGTGATCGATGACCCGGCGGACGCCGCCGACGCCGGCATGACCGGCTCACCCACCCTGCTCGTCGACGGCGCGGACCCCTTCGCAGTACCCGGGCTGGTGCCGAGTGTGTCCTGTCGGCTCTATCCCGCCGAGGGTGGCGGGGTCGGGGGCGCCCCGTCGGTCGCGGCGTTGCGGCAGGCGCTGCACACGGCGGCGGCCGACACGGTGGACGAGCCCGCCGATGGCCGAGGCAACTGCTGCTCGGCGGGTACTGCGGCGGAATCGCCGCTGGCCGGGTTGGGCGAGTGGCGCGATGCGGCGCGGCCGCAGACTCCGGCCGAGCGGGCGGTCCATCACGCCATTCTGCGGGCGTTCGCCAATCGCGGCGAAGCGGCCGAGGAAGCTGAACTGGACTCGGTGGCAGCTGAATTCGGTGAGCCAGGTCGGCGGGTCCTGGACCGGTTGCACGCTGCGGACGTGATCCGGCTCGATCCGGCCGGGCGGATCGCCTCGGCGTATCCGTTCTCCCCCTCGCCGACGCCGCACCGGGTGCGCATCGGGGGCGGGGCGGTCGTGTACGCGATGTGCGCGGTGGATGCGCTGGGGATGTCCGCGATGCTCGGCGTAGGGGTGGTGATCGAATCGGCCGATCCGGTGACCGGTGGGCGCATCACCGTGACCGTGCACGGCGAGAGCGCCGTGGCGACCCCGGCCACCGTGGTGGTGTTCGTCGGCGCCGAGGCCGGCCACGGCCCCTCCGCGGAGACCTGCTGCACCAGCTTGAACTTCTTCACCGACCACGCCACCGCCCGGTCGTGGGCCGACGAGCATCCGCAGGTCGGCGGCATCGTCGTCGACCTGGCAGACGCCACCCGGCTCGGGGCGACGATCTTCGGCGGGACGCTCACCACCTGACCCCCGGGGTGAAGGAGGCGTCTCAGCCGAGGGTGAGCTGGTGGCGGTGGAAGTCGAAGTGTTTGCCCGGGTACCGGTACACCTGTTCGAGGGTCATGGTCTCGGTGAAGAACGGATCCCAGCGCACCGGGAATGCCATGCTGCGCCGCAGGTTCGCATCCGTTTCGCGGGCCAGGGAGCGTTGCAGCGCGGCGATGACGCGGTCACACTGGCGGCCCATCCGGCGGCGGTTGAACACGGTCGCCGCCGCGCACGAGCCGAGGTAGTTGACCTGATGGAACAGCGGTGTCCCGGCGTCCAGAACGCGCGCGAACCCGCGGCCGACCCGGTCGGGCAGCCGGGAGAACACCCGGACCAGCACCAGCAGCCGGCGCACCACCATGTAGCCGAACACCATGTGGAACAGCAGCTGTTCGTTGGTCCAGCGGGTGCCGTTCGAACGGCGATCGAAATCCCCCGGTGAGGCGCTGCCCAGGAGTTCGTGCAGCGACCGCCGGGCGCGTTCGAGATCGGCGGCGATCTCTGGACGATCGACCGGCCCCTGATCGGCCATGGCGACCTCCTTGCCCGCGGTTGCCTATCCAGTCTGCCGCGGAAGTCGCCGCGGCACCCACGCCTGTTAGATACCCCACGGGGTACTTGCATACCCCAGGGGGTATCAGGCAACCTGGTCGTATCGCAGGTGAAATTCCCTGGCAGGAGGAGACCGGATGATTCTCGAGCAGTACTACATCGAATGCCTTTCGCACGCGTCGTACCTGATCGGCGACGAAGCGACGGGTCGGGCGGTCGTGGTCGATCCACGCCGGGACGTCACCGAGTACCTCGACGACGCGCGCCGGTACGGGTTGACCATCGAGGGCGTGATCAACACCCACTTCCACGCGGACTTCGTCTCCGGCCACCTGGAGTTGCTGGAGGCGACCGGCGGCTGGATCGGCTTCGGGGAGGCGGCGCAGACCGAGTATCCGATCCGCCGGTTGGCGCACGGCGGGCATCTTTCGCTGGGCGAGGTCGAGCTCGAGGTCCTGGCCACCCCGGGGCATACCTGGGAGTCGATCAGCCTGCTGGTGCGCGAGACCCCGGGCGCGGTCCCGACCGCGGTGCTGACCGGGGATTCGCTGTTCATCGGCGATGTCGGCCGCCCGGACCTGGCCAATCTCGGGGGCGGCAGCACCACCGACCTGGCCCGGGCGATGTACCGCACCATTCATCGGGTGCTGTTACCGCTGCCGGATGCGGTGACGGTGCTGCCCGCGCACGGCGCCGGGTCGTCCTGCGGGAAGAATCTGTCGGCGGAGCTGACCTCGACCATCGGGGAGCAGCGCCGCACCAATCCGTCGGTGCAGTCGATGAGCGAAGCGGATTTCGTCGCCCTGATCACCGACGGCCAACCGGCGGCGCCGGCGTACTTCGCGGTCGATGCCGCCCTGAACAAGGTCGCCCGCCCGGTCCTCGATCAGCACCGCCGGGTTCCCGCGGTGACCGCGGCCAAGCTGCGTGCCGCGCTCACGGCCGGGGTCCGGGTGCTTGATGCCCGCAGCGTCGCCGATTTCACCGCCGCGCACCTGCGCGGATCGGTGAACGTCGGGTTCGACGGCCGGTTCGCCGAAACCGGTGGGATGGTCGCCGACATCGGTGAGGACATCGTGCTGATCACCTACCCCGGGCAGGAGCAGGATGCGGCCATGCGGCTGGCCCGCATCGGCTCCGACGCGGTGATCGGCTACTTCAACACCGCCGCCGACGGGACGTTCCCGGGTGGGCTGGCCGATCTCGTCCGGACAGCGCCGCGGACCACCGTCACCGAACTCGACAGCCTGCTGGCCGACGGCGCGATCACGTTGATCGACATCCGCAATCCCGGCGAACGCGACTTCGGTGTGATTCCGGGATCGGTGCCGATCCCGTTGCCGCAGCTGCGCTCCCGCGTCGGCGACCTGCCGGGCGACAAGCCGATTGTGGTGCACTGCGCCGGCGGCTGGCGGTCGAGCGTCGCCGCGTCCCTGCTGCGCGCCCAGGGGATCGAGCAGGTCAGCGACCTCGTCGGCGGCTACAACGCCTGGGCCGACCAGTCGATGCCGGCCTGACCGTCTCCGCTCTCCCGCACACCCGATGTGCCCGGCGCCCGAACCCGGCGGCGGCTGCCGCGGTGTCGGAAGCGGCTGCGCCGCACAGAATTTCCCCGGTCACCGCCGGGGTTACACCAACACCTTTGATTACCAGGAGGACTGATCATGTGTTATCCCGTCGCGTGCCGCCGGTGCGGAAAAACGACCTGGGGCGGCTGCGGCCGGCATGTCGACGACGTCATGAAGTCGGTGCCGGCATCCGAGTCCTGCTCGTGTGCGCCGGTGTCCGAGCCCGCGCCGCGGTCCGGGTTCTTCGGCTCCCTCTTCCGCCGCTGACCCCGGCGAACCCGCCCCGCACCGACCGGCGGCGAGCGCACGAGATGCCGGTCCGAGGTCCGAGGGGGATCCGGTGACGATTCTGCTGGCCCTGACGCTCGGGGCCGTGATCGGGATCCTGCTCGGGCTCCTCGGTGGCGGTGGGTCGATCCTTGCCGTCCCGGGCCTGGTGTACGGGCTCGGGATTCCGCTCGAGCAGGCGGTGCCGATGTCGCTGCTCGTGATCGGCGTCGCCTCGCTGTTCGGGGCCGTGCCGAAGATCCGGGCGGGGCAGATCCAGTGGCGGGTCATGGCGGTCTTCGCGGTCACCGGTGTCGCGGCCGCCTTCGCGGGCAGTGCGGTGAACCGGCTGCTGCCGCCCGCGGTCACGATGGGAGGGTTCGCGGTGGTGATGATCGCCTCCGCGATCCGGATGCTGTCGAGCACCGAGAGCGTCGGGACCGCCTGCCGCGCGGACGGCGCCTCGGCCATCGACTGGCGCCGGTGCACGTCCCGCTCCGTCCCGGCGGGCCTCGGTGTCGGCTTTCTGACCGGGCTGTTCGGGGTGGGCGGTGGTTTCCTCATCATCCCCGCCCTGGTCCTGCTGCTCGGGGTGCAGATGGCCGTCGCGGTGGGGACCTCACTGTTGATCGTCGCCGTGAACTCCGGGGCGGGGCTTTTCGCCTACCTCGGTCATCTGCGCCTGGACTGGGCGCTGGTGGCGGTGTTCAGCGTGACCGCCGTCGGTGGGTCGCTTCTCGCGGGCCGGTACGGCGGGCACGTCGACAAGGCCCGGTTGCAGCGGTGGTTCGCCGTCCTGATCGTCGCGGTGGCCGGTCTCGTCCTGATCGAGGTGCTCGTGCTGCGCTGACCCGCACTCGCGAGCGGCCGGCGCGGCCACGCACTCCACACTCGTATACCCCGGGGGGTAGCCTGGGGCAGGTTATTTCTTTCATGGAAGGATTCGTCATGGTCGGTGACGACGACAGTGTTGCATTGGTGCTCAACAGGCTTCGGCGGGCGCACGGACAGCTCGCGGGGGTGATCTCGATGATCGAGCAGGGCCGTGACTGCAAGGATGTGGTCACCCAGCTGGCCGCGGTGTCGCGGGCGCTGGACCGGGCCGGGTTCAAGATCGTCGCTTCCGGTCTGCGGGAGTGCCTGACCGGCAACACCGCCGAGAACACCGAGCCGATGACCGAAGCCGAACTCGAGAAGCTGTTTCTGGCGTTGGCCTGACCGGGCGCCGCGCACGGCGGGACCGATCACGATCGGGACCACTGCGATCGCTCGGCGTTCGGGGCGCGATAAGCGGCGTGTCAGCCCGCGGGTACGGGAGCCGGAGCAGGTTCGACCGGAGCCGGGGCAGGCGGAAGTTGCGCGGGATCAGCGACCGAAGGCATCGGGGCCACTGGTGCGTCGGCGTCGTTGTAGGTCTTGATGACCGTGGTGACGTCGACCGGGTCGCCCCACACACAGTGTCGGCGCGTCCGATGCCGGTGAGCTCGTTGAAGATCAGGGAGCCGTTCTCGAAGTCGGCGCGCCGGCCACCCGGATCGGTACTCGTCGGAGGTCGGCAGGCCGATTTCGCCGGTGTCGGCGCCGAGGTTCTGCCAGGTCTTGAAGATTTCGCCGAGGGGGTTGCGCGGCGGTGGTGGCGTGGCCCGTCAGGGGCGGGCGGGACCGATCGCCGTCGGCGCGTCGCGGCGGGGCAGGGCGGCCGCGGTCAGGGCCGCACCGGTGGCGGTGACGGCCGCGCTCACCAGCAGCACCGTGGTCAGGCCGTCCATGAATGCGTCGACCGGGGTGGCGGCGTGGTGCCCGGCGAGCAGGCTGCCGAGCACGGCGACGCCGAAGGCGCCGCCGACGTAGCGGAAGGTCATGGTGATCGCGATGCCGGTGCCGGACCGTTCGGGGGGCAGGACACCGAGGACGGCGTCGACGGCCGGGGCCAGTGCGCTCCGACGCCCGCCCCGGTGACGGCGAGCCAGGTGGCGGTCAGGGGGTAGCCTGTGGCCGCGTCGGTGGTGGCGCCGAGGGTCAGGCCGGCGGTGGTCAGGAGCAGTCCGCCGGCGACCGGGACGCGGACACCGCACAGCGCGGCGAGGCGCTCGCCGAGCGGTGCGCCCACCACGATGCCGCCGATGACCGGTAGCAACCGCAGTCCGGTGCCGAAGGCGTCGTAGCCGCCGACCAGGTGCAGGTACTGAGGAATCACGAACAGCAGGCCGAGCAGCGCGAAACTGGCCAGCGCGGCGGCGACGCTGCCCCAGACGAACAGTGGCTCACCGAACAGGGGCAGGTCGATGAGCGGGTGCCGGGTGTGTCGTTGCCACCAGACGAACACCGCCACCAGCGCGGCGCCCCCGGCCAGGGCGGCGACGGTGACCGGATCGGTCCAGCCCCGGGTGGGTGCCTCGATCACCCCGTAGACGGCGGCCACCAGCCCGGTGGTGGCCAGCACGGCACCGAGGACGTCGACCGGGCGCGGGTCCGGGTCCCGGAACTCGGGGATCAGCAACGCGGTGGCCACCAGCGCGGCCGCCGCGACCGGCACGTTGATCAGGAAGATCGACCCCCACCAGTAGTGGTCGAGCAGCCAGCCGCCGATCAGCGGGCCGAGCGGGATTCCGGCACCCATCGCGGCGATCACCACCGACAGCGCCTTCGCCCGCTCGCGGGCGTCGGGGAACAGCACCGGCAGCGTGGCCAGGGCGATCGGGGTGAGCACCGCGGCCCCCAGGCCCATCACCGCGCGGGCCGCGATCACCGGCCCCGCGGTGTGCGCCGCCGCCGCCACCAGCGAGCCGGCCGCGAACAGGGCCAGCCCGGCCAGCATCGACCGCCGGTGACCGTAGCGGTCGCCGAGCGCCCCGCACGGCAGCATCAGGCCGGCGAACACCAGCACGTAGGCGTTGACCATCCACTGCAGCTCCGCGGTGCCGGCACCGAGATCCGCGGCGATGGTGGGTAGCGCCACGTTGAGGATGGTGATGTCGAAGCCGAGGGTCAGGACCGCCAGCGTCAGCGGCAGCAACGCCCACCACCGGCGGCGTTCGGGTGCGCTCATGAGCCGCTCCTCCACCGATAAACCCGACGATGGCGATATCATCGCCGACAAGCGATGTAACTATCGAATACGTTATCATCGCCGTATGACGATTGATAGTGATGGGTGCCTGGTCTCCGGCACCGGCTCGACATTGGATGCGGCGGTGGCGTTGTTCCACAGCCTCTCCGACGGCACCCGGCTGGCGATCGTGCGCCGCCTCGCCGACGGGGAGGCCCGGGTGGCGGACCTGGTCGGGGAACTCGGGATGGCGCAGTCGACGGTGTCGGCGCACATGGCGTGCCTGCGGGACTGTGGTCTGGTGCAGGGCCGCCCTCAGGGCCGGCAGGTGTTCTACTCGCTGACCCGCCCGGAGCTGCTGGACCTGCTGGCGTCGGCGGAAACCCTGCTCGCCGCCACCGGGAACGCGGTGGCGCTGTGCCCGAACTACGGCACCGACGCCGGTACCGGCCCGGGGGTGACCGCATGAGCGACGCCTGCGGCTGCGGCCACGACGAACCCCGCCCCGAGGGCGAGGAGGAGCACGAACCGGAAAAGTTGTGGCAGATCACCGAGATCCGGGCCGCGGCCGCCGCCGGGGTGCTGCTTTTGGCCGGGTTGATCGTCGGCTGGGTCGGCGGACCCGATCCGGTGACGTTGGCGCTCGAAGCTCTCGCGTTGGCGGTCGCCGGCTACACCTTCGTCCCCTCCACCCTGAAGCGGCTGGCCAAGGGCAAGATCGGCGTCGGCACCCTGATGACGATCGCCGCGGTCGGCGCCGTGATCCTCGGCGAGGTCGGCGAGGCCGCGATGCTGGCGTTCCTCTTCGCGATCAGTGAGGGCCTCGAGGAGTACGCGGTCACCCGTACCCGCCGCGGCCTGCGCGCGCTGCTGTCCCTGGTCCCCGACACCGCCACCGTGATCCGCGACGGCCGTGAGCAGACGGTGTCACCGGCCGAGTTGGCGCTCGGGGAGATCATGATCGTCAAACCCGGGGAACGGATCGCCACCGACGGCACCATCCGGGCCGGCCGCACCGCGCTCGACACCTCGGCGATCACCGGCGAATCCGTGCCCGTCGAGGCCGGCCCCGGCGACGCGGTGTTCGCCGGCTCCATCAACGGCACCGGGGTGCTCGAGGTCGAGGTGACCGCGGGCGCCGAGGACAACTCGCTGGCCAAGATCGTGAAGATCGTCGAGGCCGAACAGTCCCGCAAGGGCGAGGCCCAGCGCCTCGCCGACACGATCGCCAAACCCCTGGTCCCGACGATCATGGTCGCCGCGACGATCATCGCCGCGGTGGGCAGCCTGCTCGGTGAGCCGCGGGTGTGGATCGAACGCGCGCTCGTCGTCCTCGTGGCCGCCTCCCCGTGCGCGCTGGCCATCGCCGTCCCGGTCACCGTCGTCGCCGCGATCGGCGCCGCCAGCAAACTCGGTGTCCTGGTCAAGGGCGGCGCCGCCCTCGAGGCCCTCGGCCGCATCCGCGGGATCGCGCTGGACAAGACCGGCACCCTCACCCGCAACAAGCCGGTCGTCATCGACGTCGCCACCACGAACGGTGCCACCCGCGCCGAGGTGCTCGCGGTGGCCGCGGCGCTCGAGGCGCGCAGCGAACACCCCCTCGCCGCCGCGATCCTCGCCGCCGTCGACGACTACGCCCCGGCCGAGGACGTGGAGTCCGTCACCAGCGCCGGCCTGACCGGGCGCCTGCACGGCGCCGCCGTCCGGCTCGGACGACCGGGGTGGATCGAGCCCGGCCCCCTGGCCGACCAGGTGGAGTGGATGCAGCACGCCGGAGCCACCGCCGTGCTCATCGAACGCGATCACCTGGTGCTCGGTGCCATCGCGGTCCGCGACGAGCTGCGCCCCGAGGCCGTCGAGGTCGTCGCCGGGCTACACCGCGACGGCTACCACGTGACGATGCTGACCGGCGACAACGAGCGCACCGCCCGCGCCCTGGCCGCGGAGGTCGGGATCGACGAGGTGCACGCGGACCTGCGTCCGGAGGACAAGGCCCGCATCATCGACGACCTGCAAGACCGGCGGTCGACGGCGATGGTCGGCGACGGTGTCAACGACGCCCCTGCCCTGGCGACCGCGGATCTCGGTATCGCGATGGGCGCGATGGGCACCGATGTGGCCATCGAAACCGCCGACGTCGCCCTGATGGGTGAGGACCTGCGGCACCTGCCGCAGGCCCTGGCGCACGCCCGCCGCTCACGCCGCATCATGCTGCAGAACGTCGGGTTGTCGCTGGCGATCATCACCGTCCTGATGCCGCTGGCCCTGTTCGGGGTCCTCGGCCTGGCCGCGGTGGTCCTGGTGCACGAGCTCGCCGAGATCGTGGTCATCGCCAACGGTGTCCGCGCCGGCCGCGCCCAGGCCCTCACCACCGGGTCGGTACCCGCCCCGGCGGCGGGGAAGGTCGAGGCCCGCACATGAGCGAGACAGCGGCCCGAGCGACCCGCATGGGTTGGTCGCGGCGGGTTCTCGTGGTCGTCGGTGTCGCGCTCGCCGCCGTCGCACTGCTGGTCGAACCCGTTGCGCGCCGCGAACTTTCCGATGATCGCACCGTCGACCTGGGATTGCTGCAACTGAAGTTGGCGTACAACAGCGGTGTCGCGTTCAGCGTCGGCGACCAGCTGCCGGCCGGGATCGTCCTCGTGGTCACCGCCACCATCACCCTCGGTGTCGGTATCTACGCGTGGCGCACCGTCCCCACCAGTTCGCTGGTGGGGGTGGTGGGTTTCTCGGCGATCATCGCCGGAGCGGCCGCCAATGTGATCGACCGCGCCGTCGACGGGAAGGTCACCGACTACTTCCACACCGGCTGGTGGCCCACCTTCAACGTCGCCGACACCTACCTCACCTGCGGTGTCGTGCTGCTCATCGCATCACTGCTCTGGGAGTCCGCCCACGCCCCCGCCGATCCCACGCCCGCGAAGGAGAGTGCGACGTGACCGCCATGCCCGATCGCATCCGATCCGCCTACACCGCGGAGATGGCCGCCGCTCGCGACGCGGCGGACGGCACCGCGCGGTGGGCGCATCTCGAACGGGCGCACATCCTGTCCCAGCCCTACCCGTGGCCGCACACCCGCAACCACATCGCCATGCTCATCCTGGCGCTGCGGCAACGCGATCGCCGCGAGGCACTGGGGCAGGTGGTGCGGATCATCGTCGCGGCCCCCGGCTCCGCCCTGGGCCGTTACCCCGAGGGCAACACCGGCCGCACCCGCGCCGGACTGAGAACCCCGATGCCGATGCCCGCCGACCTGGCCCGCCTCACCGGAACACGATGACGGCCGCCGACATTCGGCCGACCCGCGGCCGCCGCCGGGTGCGGGGATGATCGGCACCGTCGCCGCGGCGGTGGCGATGTTCGCCGGCACCAACATCGACGACATCGTCGTGCTGACCGTGCTGTTCGTCGCCTCCGCCAGCCAGGGTTCGCCGCGGGCGTGGCAGATCGTCGCCGGCCAGTACCTCGGCCTGATCACCCTCGTCGCGATCAGTGTGGTCGCCGCCCTGGGGTTGGTGATCGTGCCCGAGGACTGGGTCGGGCTGCTGGGGTTGCTGCCCCTGTCGCTGGGGATCTGGGGACTGATCCGGGGCCTGCGCGGCAACGGCGACGGTGAACCCGCGGTGGTGGCGACCGGGCTGGCCAGTGTCGCCGCCATCACCATCGCCAACGGCGCCGACAACATCGCCGTCTACACCCCGGTCTTCCGCACCCTCGGTGCGCCGCAGACCGCGGTCACCATCGCCGTGTTCCTGGTCTGCGTCGGCCTCTGGTGCGCCGCCGGCAGACTGCTCGGCACCCACAAGAAGGTCATCGCCACCCTCGAGCGGGTCGAGCACTGGCTCGTGCCCGCGGTGTTCATCGGCCTGGGCGTGATCATCCTGCTCGAATCCGGGGTGATCGGCCGCCTGTTCGAGGCGCTGACATGACCGACACCCGCTGGCGCGGCGGCGCCCTGATCCGGCCCGGGATCCTCGCGTTCGCCGGGTCGATCGGGACCACCACAAGCCACTCCCATCACGCAGTGCAGGTGATGACCGCAGACACACCGCTCACCGTCGCCGACGGATCCGGGGCCCGGCACTGCGGCACCCAGGTCGTCGTGCCACCCGACACCGCGCACCACATCGAGACCGGCGCCGCGCACGGCGTGGTGGTGTTCCTCGACCCGGACACCGCGGCCGGCCGCGCCGCCGGTCACCGGGCCCACCGATTCGGCTGGGCCGGCGGACCACCACTGCCCGCACCCGCCACCGTCGACGGCGATCTCGGTGCCCTGGTCGCCGTCATGGTCGGCGCGCTGGTCCCGGATTCCGCACCCGCTCCACCGGCCCGGCACCCGTCGGTGACCGCGGCATTGGCGCTGCTGCCCGCGCTCGTCGCCGACGGACCGGTCACCACCACCGACCTCGCCGCCCGGGTGGGTCTGTCTACCAGCCGGCTCACCCACCTGTTCGGCGCGCAGGTCGGGCTCCCGCTGCGCCGCTACGTGCTCTGGACACGCCTGATGATCGCCGTCACCGAGGTCGGGGCCGGACGCGATCTCACCACCGCCGCGCACGCCGCCGGATTCGCCGACAGCGCCCACCTCACCCGCACCTGCCGGAACATCTTCGGGCTGCCCCCGTCCGCGCTGAGCCGCACCGTCACCTGGGACACCGACCCACCCCGGTAGCCGAATCGTTCAAGCCCGCACCCGGTCTCGGCGGCCACGATCGATCCATGCCCACCACCACGACCCACACCCCGGTGCACCAACTGGCCCGCTACGGGTACGCACCGTTCCTGCTGATCGGGCTCAACGGCATCGGGTTCGCCCTCACCGCCGCCGGTGCTCCGAAAATCCTGCTGCTGCTGGTGCTGGCCACCGCGATCGGCGCGTCGTTCCTCGTCGAACGGGTCATTCCCTACGACCCGGAGTGGAATACCGACCACCAGGACACCACCCGGGACCGCATCCACGTCGCGGTGAACGAAACCCTCATCCTGGCCAGCGTCGCCGCGATCCCGGCGCTGGCCGCGATCGTGCCGGCCCCCGGGATCTGGCCGGATCGGTGGCCGCTGCTCCTGCAGGTGCTCGCCGCGATCCTGATCGCCGACCTCGGGATCACCCTGGTGCACCTGGCCAGCCACAAGATCGGGGTGTTGTGGCGGTTCCACGCCGTCCACCACAGCGTCACCCGCTTCTACGGCCTCAACGGGCTGATGAAACATCCCCTGCACCAAACCGTCGAAATGGCCGCCGGGGTCGCCCCGCTGATCCTGCTCGGGCTGCCCGTCGACGTCGCCTCCGTCCTCGCGCTCGCCGTCGCGATCCAACTGCTGCTGCAGCATTCGAACGCCGACTACCGTGTCGGGCCCGCCAGATATGTCCTCGCCCTCAACGCCGGCCACCGTTTCCACCACCTCAAATGGGCCGGCGTCGGCGACGTCAACTTCGGCCTGTTCACCCTGATCTGGGATCACCTGCTGCGCACCTACTCCTACGACCCGGCCCGCCGCTTCACCAGCGACCATCTCGGGATGGCCGCCAAACCCGACTACCCGACCGGCTACCTCCGCCAGCTGAGCTACCCCTTCACCTCCGAGGGCGCATGCCACCCCACCCCCACACCGAGTCCCTCGTCGGCCGACCCAGGAGATGCTGTCCGACACGCCATCAAGGGACCGCGAGCGATGTGAACGGCGTCTACTCCTCCAATCCATGGACGGGGCATCAGCCGAGGATGAGCTGGTCGCGGTGGAAATCGACATGCTTGCCCGGGTATCGGTATACCTGCTCGAGGGTCATGAAGTCGGCGAAGAACGGATCCCAGCGCTGCGGGAAGTGCATGCCGCGGCGCAATGCGGCGTCCGTTTCCTTCGTCAGGGAGCGCTGCAGCTTGGCGATGACGCGGTCACACTGGCGGCCCATCCGGTGGCGGTTGAACACGGTCGCTGCCATGCACGATCCGAGGTAGTTGATCTCGTGGAACACCGGGGTGGTCGCGTCGAGGGCCCGCGCGAACCGCCGGCCGATCCGGTCGGGCAGGCGGGAGAACATCCGGACCAGCACCAGCAGTCGACGCACCACCATGTAGCCGAACACCATGTGGAACAGCAGCTGTTCGTTGGTCCAGCGGGTGCCGTTCGAGCGGCGGCCGAAATCCTCCGGGGAGGCGCTGTCGAGGAGTGTGCGTGCACCGACCGCCGAGCCCGCTCGAGGTCGGCGGCAATTTCCATGCGATCGATTCGCGGCTGTTCCGTGTGATCCACTCCGGGGTCGTGATGTGTACGGCGCGTGCTGCCCGGGTCGGTGAACTCGTCGTGTCGGGACGTCAGTTCATCGGAAGCGGTTGCGCCCCTTTCATCCGAAGGAGGTTCTCGATGGCAGTGGACTCGGCTTGCTGGGTGCTGGCGATCTGCCGTGCGAGCACGGCGACCGCGGACACGGACGCGTGGTCCGCCGCATACTGCGCCATCGGGATGCCGCCCTGGTGGTGACGTAACAGCAGTTGCAGGTAGCGCACATCGAAGGCGGGGCCGGTGGTGCGCCGCAGCTCGTCGAGTTCGTCCGTTGTCGCCATGCCCGGCATCCGGGCCGGGGTCGTATCCGACGTCGTAGCGGCGTCCATGCCCGGCATCGAGTGGTCCATCGTCGCCGGCGTGCTGTGGGCCGGCATCCACTTCATGTAGCCGCCGGACCCCAATGAGGGGCGGTCCCACAGGGACAGCCAGCCCTGCATGGTGCCGATCTGGCTCTGCTGGGTGGTGACCACGTCGTAGGCGAGGGTGCGGACGGCCGGATCGGTGGCGTTGGTCAGCGCCATCGCGGACATCTCCACGGCCTGGTTGTGATGGACCGTCATGTCCTGGGAGAACCCGACGTCCACCGAGTCCGGCGAGGGTTGCGCCGACTCCCGGCCGGCGAGCGCGCCGTTGGCCCAGATCCCGACGAGAACGCCGACGAGCAGGGTGAGGATCATCCCGATCACCAGCCCGGTCTTGGTCACACGGCGGCGATTGCCGGTGTCGTTCGGCGGGGTTTCGGGCTCGGCTTGGGCGGGTGCGGTCATGGCGTCCTCCAGCGGGGTGCGGTCAGCGCACCGCCATCGATCTCGGGGTGTGTTCGACTATTTGCCGTTGACCGGCACCGCATCCGGGCCCGGAGCGGACGGATCGAACGGCGGCGGGTTGGCCGGGTCGAAACCCCCTTGCACCGTCGAGCAGCTCGCCCCCGGCTCCGGGTAGGTATTCGGGTTCTGCCGCAATGCCGTGATGAACTCGGGTATCCGCGGATCATGCACATCGTCGAGTTTGAGTTGGTGACCCCACGACTGCAGGGACACAGCCGAATCGAGACCGGGGTATGGCGACATCAGGGTGTACGTCTTACCGTCGACATTCGAGGCCAAGGCCGCGATGTCGTCGCTGCTGAGCCGGTCCGGGTTGTAGGTCACCCACACGGCCCCGTGCTCGAGGGAATGCACGGCGTTCTCGGTGCGGATCGCGTCGGGATAGACGATCCCGGTGCAGGTGGCCCAGTACTGGTCGTGGGCACCGCCGAACGGTGGGCTCTGGTCGTAGGCCACCCGCTGCGGTGCCTGGACATGATTGCCGGCCGGATATTCGATCTTGACGACCCCGTCGATTCCGGTGGACGGGTCGGGGTTGTCCGCGCTCGGCGAGAACCCCTGGGCTGCACCCTTTTCCTGCGCCTGGGGCACGAGAGCGTAGGCGATGACCGCGATCAGTCCCACGACGATCACCGCGGCGCCGATCATCAGCCAGGGAAAGCGCCGGGTTCCCGGCACACCACCGGGGGTCGGTCGAGATGTCGTGCCCTTGCCGCCGTTGTTCGTCATTGCCGATCCGTTGTCCTTGTCGCCCGAACCCGATCACACCTTCTCATCTACGTAGCATGATAGTAGATGGGATGATGTTGCCTGGTTGCAGGCCTTCCGGCGGTGTCGCGCACCGACGGAGGAGCTGTCGCACCCTCGAATCGGCCGTGACCGTTCGGCGAGAGGTACGGCCCGGCTGGTTACCGGAGCGTGTCGCTGATCGCCGCCCGGATCTGTGCCGGGTCGCTGAACACCGGGGGCGTGACGATCCGATCGACGGATCCGTCGCGCTGGACCAGGAAGCTCAGCGGCAGCACCGGTGGCGCCGGCAGCGCCTTCTGGACGGCACCGGTGTCGGCGAACGAGGGATAGTGCGCCCCCAACTCGGTCAGCAGACCCAGTGCGGCCGCCGGGTTGTCCTGGACGTCGATCCCGACGACGCGGAGCGCACCGGGTTCGTTCGAGTAGGCGTCGAGGACGGGAATCTCTTCGCGGCACGGACCGCACCACGAGGCCCACAGATTGATCAGGGTGGGTTCTGCGCCCAGTGCGGCGCCGAGATCCACCTGTTTCGTCGAGCCCAGGCACGATGCCATGACCCTGGCGAGGTTGCCGTCGCCGCTCGGTGCGGAGGACGGTGTCGGGCATTTCAGGGCGGCCGCGGCCGCGAGCCGGGCCAGTTCGGGTGCGTCGACCTCGGAGTTCGAGACGGCATTCGCCGCCCCGGTTCCCGACGTTGACGGGGCGTCGGCGGATTCCGAGCGGGGCCAGATCGCCACGATCAGCACCACGATCACGGCCAGGAAGAAGACGAGCCAACGACCTCCAGCCCGCATGCGGATCCCTTCTGCACAACCCGATCGCTCGGGGACGACAAATCCCTATCTACTATTGCGCATAGTAGATATTTCCTCGGATCGGCCGCCCTCCGCGGCCCTACCGCGCACCGCCCGCGACGGAGCCCGGCGTTGGGCGCTGCCCGGTGTCCTCAGGCGGCCAGTGGACCGCACAGCATCACACCGGAGACGGCCAGCAGGCCGGTGACCAGTGGCCCTACCGCGATAAGGGCGCTCGCCGCGGTGAGCAAGATCCGCACCCGTACGCGGTCGGCGTGCGGTGGCGGGGTGGCGAGTCGCTGCGCCCGGTCGAGGACGGCGATGCTGGTGGCGCCCAGGGCGCCGCTGGGAAGAGGACCGGCAGCGGACAAGGCGATCAGTCCGCCCAGCACGGTGCGGGATCCATGGGTTCGGGCGGCGCGGTCGTCGGCGCACATCTCCAGCAGCCGGGCGACCTCGGTCTCGGCGACGGCGAACAGGGTCATCCGCGGCAGGCTCGCGGCCAGGCCCCGGATCACGGCCAGCAGCTGCAGGTGCCGGCCGGTCAGGTGCGCGCGTTCGTGCGCGAGGACCGCGTCGAGTTGGCGGCGATCGAGCGCACCGAGTGCGGCGGTGGTCACCACAATCGTATTGGGCCGGCCCGCAACGCAATACGCGGCACGCTCGGGAGCGTCGAGGACCACCGCATCCACTCCCGCGATGCGGCGCCCGACGATGCGGGTCATCCGCGCGTGCCCGTGCGTGCTGCGCCGCATGCGCAGCAACCGGTCGCCCAGCCGCCAGGCGACCACGGCGAAGGCGAGCACGGCCAGCACCGCCAACAGCAGCAGCCCGACCTGCAGGGCGACCCCGGCGCGGCCGCTGACGACCTCGCGCAGACTCGCAACGCAGGAGCCGAGCAGCGACCGGCCCGGCGCACTCCCATTGCTTGCCAGTTCCGCGACGACGAACGCCGCGGCCGCCGCCCACGACAGGGCGACGCTGCCGATCGCGGCCATCCATGCCGCCACACCCAGGACCGGGGCGACGCCGCCGTGGGTCAACCGCACCAGCAGGGGCGGGGTGAGGACCGCGACGACGAAACTGTAGAGCAGCAGGCAGGACGCGACACTCATCCCGCGTCCTCGGCCGGGGTCAGACGCTGCAGGGCCGCGCGGAGGCTGGCGGACTCCTCGGCACTCATCTGTTCGACGAAATGGGCCAACACGACATCGGATCGTCCGCCGCCGTGGAAGGCATTGCGCATCAACCGGGCGCTGTGCTCCTCGCGGGTGAGGGTGGGCCAGTAGCGAAACGCCTTGCCGGTCTTCTCCCGGTCGAGCCAGCCCTTGCGGTGGAGGTTGTCCATCGTCGACATCACCGTCGTGTAAGCCATCTCCCGGTGCTCGCTGAGTTCGTCGAACACCTCGCGCACCGTCGTCGCTCCCTCACGGTCCCAGATCCGATCCATCACGACCGCTTCGAGTTCCCCGAATCCACGCACACGCACTGCAAACCTCCCACTGTCGGCGTCTTCAGGGTACGTCCCAGCCTCCGCCGCGAACACTCACACCACCGGTGCCTGCGGCGCCCGGAGTGTTCGGCCGGACGGCTGAGAGACAGGATCATCACCACCAGATACTATCTACGTACGGAGAACGTAGATAGCTCGGAGGAAGGTACTTCGGGCGAACAAGAGCAAAGGAGCTCACGATGGACATGCTGGCGAACCTGCAGGCCTGGTGGAACTGTCAGATGATGATGATGAACGGCCAGATGTGCGACATGTGCGCGAACATGTGACGTCGCCCGGACCGATGCACTCCGCGACAGCACCCCGGCCGGGCACCGCCCGGCCGGGGTGCGGAACGTCCACGGCGCCTCCCCGTGCCGTGCCCACCCGCCGCGCCGCGTCCGGAGGCGGCGGTGAGTGAGGTGCTGGTCGGCACCACGCTGCTGGCCGCGTTCCTCGGCGGCGTGGTCGCGCTGCTGGCCCCGTGTTGCATCTCGGTGATGCTGCCGGCCTACCTGGCCACCGGTTTCCGCCATCGCGGCGGTGTCCTGCCGGCCACCCTGGTGTTCGGGGCCGGGGTGGCGACGGTGATCCTGCCGATCGGGCTCGGCGCGACCGCCCTGAGCCGGCTCCTCGTCAGCGACCACGTATGGATCTTCTCCATCGGCGGAGTACTGATGGCGATCGGCGGGATCGCGGTACTGGCCGGGTGGAAACCGAACCTGCCGATGCCCGGGGCGCGGACCGCCAAGGAGGGCAGCTTCGGCTCCGCCTACATCCTGGGCGCCTTCTCCGGCGCGGCCAGCGCCTGCTGCGCACCCGTGCTGGCCGGGGTCGCGATCCTCTCCGGCGCCGCCGGCTCCTTCCCGGTGGCCCTGTCCATCGGCCTGTCCTATGCGGCGGGCATGGTGGCACCACTGGCGCTGCTCGCGCTGATCTGGGACCGCCGCGGCAACCGGGCCGCCGCGCTGCTCACCGACCGCACCCTGGTTCTGCGGGTGGGCCGCCGGCAACGCCGGCTGCCGGTGGGCACCGCCGCGGGCGGGGTGTTGATGATCGGGATGGGCGCGCTCGCGCTCGTGCTGGCGTTCACCGGTCCGGGCATGCCCAGCGGTGGATGGCAGGCCGAACTCAGCGGCGCCCTCCAGCATGCGAGCAGCGTCGCCGTCGACGCGTTGTCCTTCCTCCCCGGCTGGGTTCTCGCCCTCGTCCTGGTGGCCGGATTCGGTCTCCTCGTCTGGCGGGCCACCCGGCCCCGGCGCCCGCACCACACTGATTCCGATGGTGCCGACGCCATTCATTCCGACACGGAAAGGCCCCTGTGAACGCCGACAACAGGTCGAAGAAGCCGGTGGTCCTGATCGTCGCGGCGCTGGTCGCTCTGGCGTTCGGCGGTCTCTACCTGGTGTACCGGAACTTCCAAGGCGGACAGGGTAATTCATCCGACGCCAGCGGATACCGGCATGTGGCCGGCGCACCGGGTATCGGTGCCAGCGCCCCCGATTTCACCCTGACCTCGGGCACCGGCGGGCAGGTCGGCCTGGCCGACTTCCGCGGCAAAACGGTCCTGCTCTATTTCCAGGAGGGTCTGTCCTGCCAACCGTGCTGGGACCAGATCCGCGACCTCGAACGCAGCCGCGACGCCCTCACCGCCGCGGGCGTGGACGAGGTGGTGTCCATCACCACCGACCAGGCGAACCTCATCGGCCGCAAGGCCGCAGACGAAGGAATCACCACACCCGTGCTGTCCGACCCCACGCTGGCGGCGTCGATGGCCTACGACGCCAACCGGTACGGGATGATGGGGCAGATGCGCGACGGGCACAGTTTCGTGCTGGTCGGCCCGGACGGGGTGATCGACTGGCGCGCCGACTACGGCGGCGCACCCGATTACACGATGTTTCTGCCCACCGGCACGATGCTGGCCGATATGAGCGCGGAAAGTGCCCGATGAACGATCCGGTTGAGATCACCCTGCTCACCGCGCCGGACTGCGGATTCTGCGATCACGCCAAGCAGGTCCTTCACCGCCTGGGGCGGCAGTACCGTCTGCAGGTGATCGAAATCGACCTGACCAGTGAGGCTGGGAATGCTCTCGCCGCCGACTCGGGGGTGATGTTCGCCCCGGGCGTACTCGTCGCCGGTGAGCCGTTCTCCTTCGGCCGGCTCTCCGAACGTAAACTTCGCCGCGCTCTCGACAGGCGCGCCGGCGCCGACCGGATGTGAGCGCCCTCGCCCGCGGGTTGGTCCGCGCGGCGGTGCTGCTTGCCGCCCTGGCCGCGCTGGTCCTCGGTGGTGCCGGGCTGGCGAGCGCGCACCCGACGCTGCTGTTCACCGACCCCGCCGCCGACACCGCGGTCTCCGAAACGCCGGAGACGATCACGTTGTTGTTCAACGAGGCCGTCACCATCGGCCCGAACGCGGTCACCGTGCTCGACGGCGACGGCCGCGCACAGTCGGTGGGCGAGTCGGCCACCGCCCAGGACGGGCGAGCCGTCACCGCCGCCGTCCCCGACCCACTGCCACCCGGCACCTACACGGTGCGCTGGCAGGTGACCGGCGACGACGGCGACCTGGTGGAACAGGATTTCCGATTCGCCGTCGGTATCGCCCTGACCGGCGGTGGGGGAGCAGGAGGCGGCGGCCCGTCGATTTCCTGGCTCGATGCGGCGCTGCGGTGGGTGCTCTTCGCCGGAGTGGCTCTGGCGCTCGGCGGCGTGATCGGCGAACGCTTCACCTGCTCGGCGCGGGCCGAGAACCCGGCACTGCCGGCGCTGCGGTCCGCGGCCCCGGCGGGGGCGGCGGTCGGGCTGGCCGCCGTGGCGGGACTGGGGATCACACTCGTCGCCGACGCCGGCGGCACCGTCGGTGCGTTGTGGCAGGGCCGGGCGGGGGAAGTACTGCTGGTGGAGGCCGCCGGGTTGCTGGCCGCACTCCTGGTGGCCGTGGCCGGTCGGCGCGGATGGGCGATCGCACCGCTGCTGCTCGTCGCCGCCGCCGAAGGGGTGCGTTCGCATGCCCAGACCGCGCAGCCCTTCTGGGGCGCCGCGCTGACCGGGATTCATCTCGCGGCGGCCGCCATCTGGGTCGGCGCCCTGCTGCACACCACGCGGGCGGTGCTCGTGTGGCGGCGCGTACCCGCCGCCGTCCGCTGGGTACTGCGGGGTTACATGCGCCTGGCCGCCTGGGTTTTCGCCGCCGTGGTCATCACCGGCACGCTCAGCGCACTGCTCCTCATCCCGCTCTCCCAAGTGGTCTCGACCACCTACGGTCAGGTCCTGCTGGTCAAACTCGGGCTGGTCACGGCCGGGGCCGGGCTGGCCCTCACCGCCCGGGTGCTGGTGATGCGAGCTCCGGGACGTCTCGCCGCGGCGGCCAGGGTGGTGCGGGCCGAAAGTGCTGTGCTGCTGGTGGTCCTGGCCGCCAGCGCCGTGCTGGTGTCCACCCCCACCGTCGGCGCGATCAGCGAACCCGGGCCCCCGCCGCCGCAGGGCCCGGTGCTTCCCCTCGGCACATTGGCCGGGCAGATCGGCATGAGTGTCACCGCCAGCGACGGGCAGGTGCTGGTGCGGCTGTCCACCCCGCGCCGCGGCGACTACTACGCCCCCGAACCGGACCAGGACTATGCCCTCACCGGCCGCCTCGACGCCACCGTCGCCGAGGGTGGCCCGCTCTCGTTCCGCGGCTGCGGGCGTGGGTGTTTCGTGGCCCCGGCCTCCTGGGCCGAGGGTGAGAACGTCCTGAGCCTGCGCGCCGACGCGGACGGTTGGCAGGGCGGCACGGTCAGTGAGCTGCTCGCGTGGCCGCCGCAACCCGGCGCCGATGATCTGTCCCGCGCGGTGTCGCAGCTGCGCGCGGCAGGCGACATCACCGTCTACGAGGCGGTGACCAGTGACACCAGCGCCGGCGCACCCGAGCCGCAGCGGCTCGATCTGCCCGCGGAGTTCTTCCTCGCCCAGGAACCGTACGCGGACGGCACCGCCCCGCAGGTGGCCCGGATCTCGGGCGACCCCGGGCCGGTGCGACTGGCCCTCGGTTACCCGGCCGCCTCGATGAACGTCCTGCTCACCCTCGACGAGCAGGGGCGGATCGGCGAGGAGACCCTCACCGACGCCAAACACCTGATCACTCGCCGCTTCGTCTACCCCGACCACGAGTGACCAGGGGCGCTCAGCCGCACCCCGCGCCGCCGAGCATCGCCGTCATCGCCGACGCCGCCGGAGACCCGGCGAAGACGACCAGCAGCACCGCCAGGGCAACAAGTACGGGCACAAGAGCTTTCGGGACGGCACTGCTGGCGGGGCTCACCGCCGTCGTCGGCGCCGGGAGGTCCCGGGTCACCGCCGCGAGCTCCCCGAGGGTTCGCGCGCCATACGCCGCCGCGACCCGGTCCGAGTACTCGTCGAGGGTCAACCGGCCGGTGCCGACCTCACGTTCGAGGGCGAGGACGATCTGGCTGCGGTCGGTGTCGGACGCCCGCAGCCACGGCTCAGCCATCGACCCCACCGTCTTGTCCCCGAGGCGGCGTCGGCGCACCGGAAGTACCCCGGCGTCGGGTCTGCGCCGCGTCGTCGGCCGCCGACTTCTGCCGCCCGAGCGCCTGGAGTTCTTCACGTAGGTCCGCCACCTGCCGGCTCGTCGAGGGCGGCGCCGCGGACATTCCGCGGGTGCCGCGGCGCATCGGGCGGATGCAGCAGAAGTAGGTTGCGGTCAGCGCCGCGGCCGCGATGAGCGCGGCGACCCACGTCGACATCAGGGCTCCCGCGGTCCGTGCCGGTCGGTGCGCTCGGACTTGAGGGCGTCGATCTCCGCGCGCAACTGCCTGATCTGCTGCTGCTCGCTCGCGTCACCGACCCCCTTGCTCGCGTCACCGACCCCCTTGCTCGCGTCGTCGCCTTGCTTGCCCTGCCCGCGCATCATCATCCACATCATCAGGCCCATCCCGACCGGGCAGGCCAGGACCGCGAGCCCCAGGAACAACTGCTGCATGACTTCCTCCGACCGGCCGGGGCCGGGGCGTGTCGCCCACCAACCCTCATCTACTATCTCCGTACCTAGATAGTAGATGAATTTCGGATCCGCTGGACCTCTCTCCTCGGCTGATCCTCGACACCGAGGGAAGACGATGATCGGCACCCGCCTGCGCCCCGAA
Source organism: Rhodococcus pseudokoreensis (assembly GCF_017068395.1). NCBI lineage: Bacteria > Bacillati > Actinomycetota > Actinomycetes > Mycobacteriales > Nocardiaceae > Rhodococcus > Rhodococcus pseudokoreensis. The sequence goes on from NZ_CP070615.1 coordinate 248,267, forward strand.
CCCGGCCATCGGCACTCCCTCCGCCGCAGGAGCTGGACCACGGGCGGACGTCACCCCGCCCGCCGCATCACCCGGATCGCTCTTACGGCGCTCGCCGCCGCACTCGGCCTGACCGGATGCGCGAGCGGCACCGACTCCGTGGTCCAGGGCGGCACGTTCGACTTCGTCTCGCCCGGAGGGCAGACCGAGATCTTCTACGACCCACCGGACACGCGCGGAACCATCGGTGAATTATCCGGCCCCGACCTGATGGTCGACGGCAAGACCACCGCACTGTCGGACTACGCCGGTCAGGTGGTGGTGCTCAACCTGTGGGGGCAATGGTGCGGCCCGTGCCGCGGCGAAGCCTCCCAACTCGAGCAGGTGTACACCGCCACCAAGGGTCTGGGCGTGGCATTCCTCGGCATCGACGTCCGCGACCCCCAAAAAGACAAGGCACAGGACTTCGTCACCGACCACCAGGTGACCTACCCGTCGATCTACGACCCCGCCATGCGAACACTGATCGCGCTCGGCGGCAAGTACCCCACCAGCGTCATCCCCTCGACCCTGGTCCTGGACCGGCACCGCCGTGTGGCCGCTGTCTACCTCAAAGCCCTACTGGCGGAGGACCTCCAGCCGGTCGTCGAGCGCATCGCGGCCGAACAATGACCACCCTCGCGCAGGGGATCGGCACCAGCTTCCAGACCGCCGCCGCGACCGGGCCGATGATCCTGGCCCTGGGCGCCGCCATGCTGGCTGGGATGGTGTCGTTCGCCTCCCCGTGCTGCGTTCCCCTGGTACCCGGGTATCTCTCCTACCTGGCCGGTATCTCCGGGGCCGACGCCCCACCGACCACCGTCACCGTCGCGGTGCGGGCCGGCCGGTGGCGGGTAACCGGGGCCGCCGTCCTGTTCGTGGCCGGGTTCACCGTCGTCTTCGTCCTCGCCACCGCGTCGGTGTTCGGGGTGATCAGCGTGCTGTCGATCAACCGGGAGCTGCTCCAACGCCTCGGCGGCGTTATCACCATCGTGATGGGACTCGCCTTCATCGGCCTCATTCCCGCCCTGCAGAAGGACACCCGGCCCGAGCCGCGGCGAATCGCCACCCTGGCCGGTGCACCCCTGCTGGGGGCGGTGTTCGGGTTGGGCTGGACCCCGTGCCTGGGCCCGACCCTGGCCGGGGTGCTGTCCGTCGCCGCCGGAACCGAGGGCACCACCGCGGCACGCGGGGTGATGCTGATCGTCGCGTACTGCCTCGGCCTCGGCCTGCCGTTCATCGTCCTCGCGTTCGGCTCCACCCACGCACTGCGGGGCATCGGGTGGTTGCGCCGCAACGCCCGCACCATCCAGATCTTCGGGGGCATCATGCTCGTCGCCGTCGGCGCCGCCCTGGTCACCGGCCAATGGGATGTCTTCGTCGGATGGCTCCGCTCCGAGTTCGTCAGCAGCTTCGTGACACCGATCTGATCACCAGGCTGCCGCGCGTCGAGCTGCGGCAATCGCCGTGTGACCAGGGGTTCCGGTAGTAATTACTCCCAGATCGATGCGCTCACCGCGGCCGGCTGCGAACGAATTTGGGTGGCAAGGTTTCGGGGAAACTGGCCCGGCTCCCGGAGTGGGACAGGTGCTTCGAGTACCTGCGCCGCGGCGACGAACTGGTGATCACCCGGCTGTCGCGGCCATTCCGGTCGGTGCGGCACATGACCGAACTCACCGCCCAGCTCGACGAGCGCGGCACCGACCTGATTGTGCTCAAACAGGGCGCATTGACACCCCCCCGCCCGGCGGTTCCTGTTCCACTCCTGTTCCACGTCATCGTTACGATGGACGAGATGTTCGCGGACCTGATCAGCGAAGGCACTCTCGAGGGCCTGGAATCAGCCCGGGCCCGCGGGTGGGTCGGCGGCCGGGCGCCGAGCGTGACCGAGCTGCAGGTCTTGAGGCACGGGAGATGCAGATCACCGAAACCTTCGGTACCGCAAGACCATCTACCGCAATCTCGAACGCGGCAGCCGCCCGAGAAGCCGGCAGCTGTAGGACCGACGATCCCGGTGATCGAAAGCTAACTTGACCCTGTACCTGGGTACAGGGTCCAGAATGGCGGCATGCGCAGTAGTGAGCTGGCGACCCGCGCCGGAGTGAACGTCCAGACGCTGCGGTACTACGAACGCCGGGGCCTGCTGGCGCAACCACCGCGGTCACCGTCGGGGTATCGGGCCTACCCGCCCGACGCGGCGGCGGTGGTCCGGTTCATCAAACGAGCCCAAGACCACGGGTTCAGCCTCGACGAGGTCCAGGAGCTGTTGCACCTGGCCGAGGGCGGGCCCGAGGACTGTGACGCGGCGCGCGCTCTGGCCGAAGCGAGGATGGCCGCGCTGGCCGAGCGGATCGCCGACCTGCAACGCATGCAACGGTCCTTGTCCCAGCTGGTCGACACCTGCGAACGACCCCGCAGCGACCGCTGCTGCCCGCTGCTGCACACCCTGCACGACGACGATGGAGATCACCGATGAAACTGGAAATTCTGCAGGTCCCCGACTGTCCCAACGTGCCTGTTCTCGTGGAACGCATCCGGCAGGCCACCGCCGGCCAGGCGCTCGACGTCGAGATCACCCATCGAGTGATCGACGACCAGGCCACGGCATCGGTGGCCCGGATGACCGGCTCACCCACGCTGCTCGTCGCCGGCCACGACCCCTTCGCCACCCCCGGCCAGGTCCCCGGCGTGTCCTGCCGCCTCTACCGGACCGAGGCCGGCGGCATTGACGGGTCGCCGTCGGTCGCTGCGCTGCGAGCCGCACTCGGACTCGAACCGCCCCCCATCGCTGCCGCGGACCCACAGGCAACGGCCGACTGTTGCGCGCCGTCCGCCGGGCTCGGCGGGTGGCGTGGTGCCGCGCGACCGGGCCGACCCGGCCGAGCAGGCGGTCCACCACGCGATCCTGCGCGCCTTCGCCGCTCACGGTCGGGCGCCGACAGCCGCGGACCTCACCGCTGTCGCTGCCGAGTTCGACCGCTCCGCAGAACACGTCCTCGCCCGTCTGCACGACTCCGACGTGATCCGGCTCGACCCCTCCGGGAACATCGCATCCGCGTACCCCACCTCGGCAACGCCGCACCGTGTTCGAATCGACAATGGCGCAACCATGGATTCGTCGTCGCCAACCATGGTGGGTCCTTCCGTGAACGTTTCTCCATATACCCCTTGGGGTATATGGGTCCGGGTGTGATTCCGCACTCCGCCATCCTCTGCATGTAGATGGCCGGACCGTGTGCGAGAGCGCCCAGCTCGATTCGGGGCGGTGACTCGAAATCCCTGTGCCACATCGCCGTATACCGATCCGCAGTTTCCGCGCGTGCCGCCATGGGCCGGACCGCCTACGGTGCGTCCGAGGCCGGTGACACGGGGAAGCGGGTGTCGACCAGCAATCCCGCCACTCCCATGGCGATGCAGATCGTGGTGACCACCATCAGCGCCGGATTCGTCTGCCCGGTCAACGCGTCGCCGAGCAGCACCACCCCGACGGTGCCCGGCAGGATTCCCACCACTGTGGCCACGGTGTACGGCACCACTCGCACCGATGAGAGCGCACAGCAGTAGTTCACCAATGCGAAGGGCGCCGGCGCGATGAGCCGTAGGGACCCGACCGCCAGCCACCCGCGCCGGGCCAGGCGGGCATCGATCGCCTGGACCGCGGGGTGCGACAGTCGCGCCTCGACCGCCGTGCGTCCGAGCGCGCGCACCAGCAGCAGCGCCAGCACGGCGGCGATCGTCGTTGCGGCGATCGTGAAGGTGATGCCGGTTACGGGACCGAATAGCAGTCCGGCGCTGAGGGTGAACACCGTTCGGGGAACCGGGGCGATCGTCAGCAAGGCTTGGGTCAGGAAGAACACCAACACGAATGCCGGCCCCACTGACTCCGCCCAGTCGCGCATCTGGGAGATCGACGGGCGGGGAAGGAGGACGGCTGCCACCCCCAGCGAGGTCAGCACTGCCGCGGCGGCGAGGACTCTCCGGTCGAGCAGGTTCTTCGCTCCTGGCCAGGACGTGAGATGCACTGGCCAGCGAGAGGTCTCGTGGGTGCGTGCGTTCGGACGGGCAGGTCGACTGATAGCCCCCGCAGCTGAGTCATCAGCTGCTGTGGTGTCTTCGTCGCGGGTTCTCGGACGCCCTGATCCTGGCATCACGCCAGAGCGCTTCCTGCCAGCCATTGATCCCAGGGCACGCTCCAGTCGCCGTTCTGCCATTGCTCGAGCGGTGCCCCGCCGGTGTTTCGGACCTCGACGATGTCGCCGGGGACGGAGAAGTCGTAGAACCAGCGGGCGTGGTCGGGGCTGAGGTTCAGGCAGCCGTGGGAGACGTTGGTGTTGCCCTGGGCCCAGATGGTGTCGGCGAGTTCGTGGAGGTAGATGCCGTCGTTGCTGATGCGGGTGGCGTAGTTGATTGTTTCCTTGTAGCCGAGGCGGGAATTGACCGGGAGTCCGTAGGTGGAGGAATCCATGATGACGGGGTTGGCCTTGTCCAGCACGGTGTAGATGCCGCGCTGGGTCCAGAACGTCAGGGTTTGCCCGTTGATGGTTTCGCTGCCTCCCATGCCCATCGAGGTGGGCATGGTCCGCACGAGTGCGCCGTTGTTGGTGACGGTGATCTGTTTGGTGGTGTCGTCGGCGATGGAGATGTGGGCGTCTCCGATGGTGAACGACGTGGCGGCGTCCTCCTGACCGAATAGCCCGCCACCGAGGTCGACGCCGTAGACGTTCGCGCGGGCGGTGACTTTCGTGCCGGGTGTGTAGTAGTTCTGCGGCCGCCAGTGCACGTTCTGCTCGTCCGCCCAGTACCAGGAGCCGGCGACGGGTGGCGAAGTTTCGACGGTCAGGGTCTTCTCGGCGGCGGCGCGGTCGGTGATCGGTTCGTCGAAGTGGGTGACGACGACGATGCCGATGCCGAAGGTGCCGCCGTCGGTGAGGAGGTTGCCGCCGGAGGTGACGAAGGTCGGTTTGGTGAGGTTGCCCGGTTGCACGGTGGAGAAGGTGCTGGTCCGGTCGGTGCGGGTGCCGTCGTCGTGGAGGGCGGTGGCCGCGATGGTGTAGGTCTTGCCGTATCCCAGCGGGGCACCGGGTTTCCAGGTGATGCGGTCGGGGGTGAAGATGCCGTCGATGACCCTGCCCTCGTTGTTGGTCATCGTGACCGTTTCGAGGGTGCCGCCGGCGGTTTCGACCGACACCGGGTCCGCGGGGTTGACCGTGTCAGCCCCGTCGGCGGGGGTCACGGTGATCGTGGGATCGGCGGGGGCAGAAGGGTTCGCGGTGTCGCCCGGCGAGGATCCGGTGCCGGATGGGGCGCAGGCGGCCAGCAGCGCGAGCAGGATCACCAGGGCGATCAGGATCGGTGTTCGCCGTGGTGGGCGAGTGTTCATGGGATTCCTCCATACCGACGAGGCGGTAGCGAAGCGGGGTCGAGAAGAAGGGGTGTGCACGCCGCGTGTGTGGCGGCGGGAGGAGGGTGGGACCGCGAGGGGGCGCGGTCCCACCCTCGTGGGGTCAGCCCTGTTGCAGCTGCCCCTGCATGGTGGTGATTTCCGCTTGCTGGGCGCCGACGATGTCGGTGGCCAGTTGCTTGGCGCCGGCGTTTTCTCCGTCCGCCAGCTCGGTCTGAGCCATCTCGATGGCACCGGTGTGGTGTTCGATCATCATGTTCAGCCAGGCGGTGTCGAAGTCGGCGCCGCTCTTGCCGGCCAGATCGGTCATCTGCTCCGGTGTCATCATCCCGCTCATGCCACCGCCGTCGGCCGTGGCGTTCGTGCCGCCGTGGTTCATTCCGTTCATGCCGCTGCCGGCGTCCGTCGAGGGGACAGCCATGCCCCGCTGTGCGAGCAGCGCGGTCATCTGTTCCATTTCCGGGCCCTGGGCTGCGGCAATGTTTTTGGCGAGGTCGAGTACCTGGGGGTTGGTGGTGCGGCCCTCGACCATGTTCGCCATCTCGACGGCCTGCGCGTGGTGGGGGTACATCATCTGCAGGAACATCACGTCGGCGTTGTTGAAGGCGCTCGTCTCCGCCGCCGCCGCGGTGGTGGTGCCCGAGGGGTTGTTCGACATCTGACTCATGTCGTGGCCGCCGCCGCTGCTGTTGTCGCTACAGCCGGCGAGGACCAGCACTCCGGACACGGCCGCGGCCGACAGAACGAACTTGGCGCGGGTGGAACGCAAAGACCACATGGATAGGACTCCTTGAAAGGTCGGTATGTGAAAGGTGAAGCAGGCGTGCCCAAGACACGTCTGCGTAGGTGACCCACCTGAAGTGGGGCACCTGTCACACCCGCAACACCGACAACTGTGCGAGGGTCGGAGTGGTCCACGGCGGCGCTCGGCCGGCCCGAATGGGTAGCGGTGCCCGCAGACCGTGCACTGCGGCCTCGCCGGCGGCGGCAGTGGCGTACCACCGGGCGATGACCAACGCTGCGGCGATCGTCACCACGGCCATGCACAGATGCAGGCCCGTATGGTCGTCACAGTCCGTGCCCTCACATCCTGTCCCGGCCAGTGCGACGGGAAGATCACCGAGGGCCATCGGCTCCGCGGCCTCGTGGGAGTGGCCGTGCCCACCGGAATCGTGCGCCGATTCGGTGGCGTGCCCCCCGGTGTGGTCGAGGAGTGGGGAGGAATGCATGAGGAGGACACCGACCAGCACCGCCACGACAGCGGCCACCCGCAGCAGGTGCTGCATCGTCGGCGTCGCACCCAGCGCTTTCACAGCCATGATGTTACTGACCCGGCGCCGGTGAAAAGATCTGACGGGCCCTCTCGCGGGGACCGACACCTGCTTCATCTGCTCGCTCGGGCGGTAACCCGAGACAACGGGGCCGCCGCCTGGCCGCTCATCCACCGCCGCGCTCCGGGTAGAGGAATCTGCGGGTGACGAGATGTTTGGTGTCGGTGAGCGTTTCCTCACCGATGCGTCCGGCTTTGTCGAGGGTGAGCAGCACGTTCATTCCGGCGGCCGGGTAGCCGAGGGCCAGCCTGACGGCCCCGCCCTGGTGCGGCAGCCGGACGGCGATCGGGGCGGTGCGATCGGCGTACGGTTCCTGCGCCAGGAAGAAGTCGGCGGGCAGGTCGAGTCGCTGCGGCTCGGGCACCGGGCCGGTGGTGTCACTGGTGACGCTCTCGTAGACCGTCAGGTCCCCCGCGGCGCGGGTGGCGGCGACGGCGCGGGCGAGGTCGTCGCCCCCGGGCCGGGTGGGCCAGGGCACGAGCAGGCTGACCGTGCCGCCCTGCCAGCCCTGCGCCGTCGCGCCGAGGGTGAGCACGATGTCGCCGCCCCGCCAGGTGGCCGGTGCGACGAAGCAGCCCGGGCCGCATCCGAGCAAGGCGAGTGCGGCGCCGTCGGTTTCGGCGGTGTCGATCCGCCCGGTCAGGGTGAAGTCCTGCTCCGGTTCGGGGGCGTAGTAGTCGCCGCGCCGCGGGGTGGACAGCCGCACCACCAGTTGCCCGTCGCTGGCGGCGACGGAGACTCCGACCTGCCCGGCCAGCGCACCCAGGGGCAGGACCGGACCCACCGCCGGTGGGGGTCCTGGTTGCTGGGAGCTGTCGGCCGGGGTGGTGGAGACCAGGGCGGCGCTGACCGCCAGCACCACGATCAACACGATGCTCTCGGCCCGAATTTTCGGCCGAACCAGGGCAGTTCGCTTCAGGGTACGCAGCGACAGCCGCGCCGCCAGCGCCCACCCGGAGGCGGCGGCGACCAACACCAGCTTGACCACCAGCACCTGACCGTAGGTGGTGGTCAGCAGGGCGGAGACCGGGATCAGCAGCAGGGCGGATACGGTGCCGGTGGCGACGACGATCAGGAAGGTCCACACCGCGAGCCGGGTGTATCCCGACACCACCCACCGCACGGCGGGCTTCTCACCCCACCAGGCGAGCACGGCGCGGACCGTGTGCGCCAGGGCGCCGACCCAGATCGCGGCGGCCGTCAGGTGGATCGCGGTGACGGCGCCGCCCCACCCGGGTGCGGCGGCGTTGGCGTGCGAGCGCACCCCTTCCGCGGCCACGACCAGAACCAGTGCAGCGGCCGCCCACCCCCGGCGGCCGGCCGCTGCCACCGCGACGGCCAGGACCAATCCGGCGGCCTCCGTGAGCAATACGAGACCTGACCTTCCCTGCCACAGCACGCTCACCTCGCCCGCGGATGCGGCGAGTGCCGCGCCGAGACCGAGGACACCGACAAGGCCGACGAGAGCACCGGGCACCACCGGGGACCGCACCACCGGGAGCGCCGGATTCTCGGTCCGGGCCGTGGTGGTGACGCGTTCGGCGGCTAGACCGCCGAGCGCGATGGCGAGCCCGAGGAACAGCAGCCACCGCAGTACGGCGTCTGTCCAGGACGTCGACGGGCCCTCGGCCGCACTGCCGTCGCCGGTCAGGACGAGTCCGACGGCGAACCGGAAGTCCTGCTCGACGAGGTCTCCGTCGGCGCCGGTCACCTGCCAGCGCACGGTGTAGGTGCCTGGCGCCAAGGTGTCGGCCGGGCGGGCGGTGAGCACACGCCCGTCCCGGGCGGTTTCGATGGCGCCCATTGGCACTGCGCGGCCGGCGTTGTCGTGCACGGTGATCGCGGGCGCCGCGGGGGTGACCGGCTCGTTGAACATCAACGTGATCGCCTGCGGTGGGTCGGAGACCGCGGTGTCGGATCCGGGGTCGGTGATGAACAGCAGGGTGGGATGGGCACTGGTCACCCCCGCTCCGGCGCCCGCGAGCGCGGCCAAGACCAGCAGCAGGACGAGGCCCGGATCAGCGGGCGGGCGAGGTGGGGCATGTCGGTCAGTTCAGTGTGTAGAGCGCCAGGGAGGTCGCGGCGTAGGCGGTGTCGTAGTTGGCTGCGGTCAGTGCGTCGACGGTGCCGACTCGGGAGCGTTTCTGCCAGTCCTGCCCTTCGCGGCTGCGCCAGGCATACCCTTCCTGGTCGATGCCCCACAGCGCATCCCCGGCGCCGGCGATCGTCACCAGGCGTGGGGCACCCGGCACGGGCGTGAAGGTGCGGGCGGCGGTGGTGCTGTGTTCCAGACCCGCCGGGGTCACCGCCCACACCCCGCTGGCGTTGACCGCCAGTGCGGCGGCGACCAGAGACGCGCCCGGTGTCCAGGTGGTGCCGCTGTCGGTGGAGACGAGCAGTCCGTCCTTGCCGTCGAAACCGACGAGAAGACGTCCGTCCGTGCTCAGGGCATGGAAGTCGACCTGACCCGCCAGGGAGCGGTCCACCCAGCTGGTGCCGCCGTCGGTACTGCTGCGCAGCCCCAATGGGTTGGCCGCCGAACTGGACGCACCGGGGTGCCCGGAGGCGAAGACGGTGCCGGTGTTCGGTACGCCGGTCAGACCCATGAAGTCATCATCGGAGGCACCGACACGGGACGTCGTACCGGAGGTGTCGATGGCGAACAGCCCGGTGTGCGTGCCGGCCACCACGGTGCCGTCGGCACCTACGTGCAGTCCGTGCAGATGGGACAGTTCGGGACTCAACTCCACCGTCGGCACGGCGGCGTCGGGTGTGGTGGCCTCGTCGGTTTGCGAGGAGCAGCCGGCGAGGACGAGTAGGGCAGCGATCCCGGTGGGCAACAGGGTGCGGGCGATCCGATTGGCAGGCATGGGGTCTCGTTCTGTGCTCGACGGGATGGGAAGAGGGGAGGGGCCGCAGCGAAGGGCCCACCCGTGTAATGGGGCGATGGTGTTGCGGCCGAGGTTATTCGGTGTAGGACAGGGTGGTCATCATCCCGGCCTCACCGTGGTACAGGTTGTGGCAGTGCACCAGCCACTGGCCCGGGTTGTCCGCGTCGAGGTCCACCTCGACGGTCTGATTCGGCAGCACCAGCGTGGTGTCCTTGCGCGGGCCGGCGCCCTGGTCGTCGACGACCTGGAAGGTGTGCCCGTGCAGGTGCATGGGGTGAAACATCATGGTCTGGTTGACAAACCGCAACCGCACCCGCTGGCCCTGGGCGATCTCGAGCGGGGTGTGCTCGTCGTAGGTGGCGCCGTTGATCGTCCACCGGTACCCGGACATGTCCATCCCCAGCAGCAGGTCGTGCACCCGGTCGGGGTTACGTAGGTCGAGCCGGACCTCCTCGCGTGCGCGTAGCGCCAGGCCGGTGATCGGGGGTGCGTCGAGCTCGGCAGGCCGGATGGCCGGGTCGAGTCGTCCACCGGCTCCGGTGCGGATCACGGCGAACCCCTGGCCCTGCTTGCCCTCGGCGGACGCGACGAGGGGGAAGACGCCGTCGCCGAGTGTGACGATCGCATCGAAGCGTTCACCCATGCCGATCAGCAGCGAGGATCCGGTGACCGGCTGCACCGGGTATCCGTCGCTGTGGGTGACGGTCAGCTGATGCCCGCCGACGGCGAGGCGGAACGGGGTGTCCGCGCCGGCGTTGATGATCCGCAACCGCACGCGTTGACCGGGGCGGGCCCGCACCGTGAACGGGTCGGCGCCGAGGGTGCCGTTGATCAGGTAGTAGGGGTATTGCACGTCGCCGGTGTCGTCGCCGAGCGGGTTGGCTGGATCGGTCTGGGCCCCCATGTCCATGCCGTTCATGCCGCCGTGGTCCATTCCCATGCCGTTCATCGGCATGCCGCCCTGGCGCAGGGCATCGAGTTGCTGGTCCGGGGTGCGTCCGGTGACCCCGTCGAGCCAGTCGTCGAGGACCACAACGGTCTCGAGATCGTAATCGGCGCCGTCGGCGGGATCCTCGACGATGACCGGGGCGTAGAGGCCCCGGTCGAACTGCATCCCGACATGGGGATGGAGCCAGTGGGTGCCGGCGTCGGGGGCGAGGAATTCGTAGGTGAACGGGTTGTTGGGGGCGACGGCGGGCTGGGTCAGCCCGGGTACCCCGTCCATGTCGTTGCGCAGGGCGAGGCCGTGCCAGTGGATGGTGGATTCTGCCGGCAGGTCGTTGGTCAGTTCGGCGCGGAGCAGATCCCCGCGGCGCAGGCGGATTTCGCGTCCGGGAATCCGGTCGTTGTAGGCCCAGGTGTCGACCTGGACACCGCCCAGGTCGATCCGGGTCGGGCGAGCCCGCAGCGATGCCGTGACCGTGTTGCCGGTCCCGATGTTGGCTCGCCGAACCTGTTCGGCCGCCTGCACGGCCGTCGAGTCGGGGCCGATGGCGGTGGGTGCCGGCCCGGCGCCGCCGCCCCTGCTGCACCCGGCCACCGTCGCGGCCGCACCCAGGCCGGCCAGCACCAGAAAGTTCCGACGCGACAGGCCGCCGGGAAACTGCTCGATCATCCACACTCCTCTTCCAGCGCCGGTCCCCGGGGCCCGCCCGAGAACCTCACCCAATCTACGTAGTTACATAGTAGATGGGGTGGGTGGGGGTCTGACCGGCGCGTTGACTTCGGTGGCTTAGCTCGCGGCCGGTGCCTCGTCGGTCTCGGTCACCGCCGGTTCGGCCGGCGGCGGGGAGAGCCGGGCGGTCCGGTCGAGCAGGTACAGGGCGGTCACACAGACCGCCCCGACGAGGGTGAGCGCCACCCAGATCAGCGCCCCCAGATCCGCGTCGCGCAGGATTCCGAAGACGGCGCCGGTGCCCAGGTTGCCGAGCAGGATGCCGACCCCGACCACCGTGTTGTAGAAGCCGTAGTGGGTGGCGACGAGCCTGTCACCGGACAGGACGACGACGGTGTCCATCTCGAACGGGAACACCGCGGCGGTGCCGACCGCCAACAGCGCGGCGGTGAGGACCAGGGCGCCGGCGGCGGCCCATCCGCCCAGGGCGGCCGGGCTGGGCAGCATGATCAGCGGGAGAAAGGCCAGCGCCATGATCGCCATGCCGACGACCAGGCTCCGGCCTGAACCCCATCGGCGGGAGAACCAGGAGGTAATCCGCAGCTGCCCGGCGATCGCGACCACCCCGGACACCACGAACAGCGAGGTCACCAGGGCGGTGTCGGACCGGTCGTCCCCGACCACCACCGCCGCCTGCAGGGGCAGCGCCAGATAGATCTGGAACGAGAGCACGTAGGACCCGATCATCGCCAGTGCGAACAGCACGAAGGGGCGGTTGGCGACCACCACCCGCCAGTCCTCGAGGATCGACGTCCTGGCCCCGGTCGCCTCGGCCCGGTGGGCAGGCAGCGCCCAGATCTGCACGATGGTGAGCACGGCGAAGACCGCGGCCGCCGCCAGTGCGGTGACCCGGAAGTCGAGGGTGGTCAGGGCGAGCCCGACCAGGGGGCCCAGCAGGATCCCGGCCTGATAGAACACATTGAAGGTGGCGAACGCCTCGACCCGCCGGGGTCCCGCGTCGGCGGCCAGATAGGCCCGCACCGCCGGGTTGAACAGCGCCCCGGCGAACCCGGTGGCGACCGACGCGAGCAGGATCGCCGGCAGTGATTCCACGGCCGCGAGCAGGACGAAACCGGCGACCCGCAGCAGGCAGCCGGCGATGATGAGCGGTTTGTAGCCGAGGCGGTCGGCGAGGGTGCCGCCCAGCAGGAACATCCCCTGCTGGGAGAAGTTCCGCATGCCCAGCACCAGCCCGACCGCCCACGCCGCCAACCCAAGGGGGCCGGCCAGGTACCCGGCCAGATACGGCATCAGCATGTAGAAGCCGACGTTGATGGAGAACTGGTTGACCATCAGCACCTGGGCGGGTCGGTCGAAGCTGCGGAACTGGGTCAGAAGGTTCTTCATGAAACGCTTTCGGTGGGGTCGACCACGGTGGCGCACCGGGTCCAGGACGAGGCGACGTGGTCGGTCGGGTGGTCGATGGTCGCCGGCTCGGTGGGCGGGTTGGCGTCGAGCAGTCCGTGCTCGGCGCAGTAGTCGTCGTTGTAGATGGTGTCGAAGTAGCGCTGCGGGCCGTCGGGGAAGATGGCCGCGACCCGGGTCTCCGGCGGGCTGGTGCGGGCGATCCAGCCGGCCGTCAGGGCGACGGCGCCGACGCTCCAGCCGCCGCTGGCGTGGTGCGTGGCCGCCAGGGTCCGGCAGGACCAGACCGCTTCGTGGGGTGCCACCCAGTGCACTTCGTCGAAGGCGGGGTAGTCGATGTTGTCGGGGTAGATGCTCGAGCCCAGCCCGCGCATGAGCCGGGTGCCGGCGGGTTGCCCGAAGATGGTCGATCCGACGGTGTCGACGCCGACCAGTTTCAGGTCGGGGCAGAACTGGCGCAGCACCCGGGCGACGCCGGCGGAGTGCCCGCCGGTGCCCACCGAGCAGACCAGCGTGTCGACGCGGCCGAGCTGGGCGATCAGTTCGAGGGCGAGTGACTCGTACGCGTCGACGTTGTCCGGGTTGGTGTACTGATCCGGGCACCACGACCCCGGATGGGTGTCGAGGAGTTCGCGGACCTTCTCGCGCCGGGCCTGTTGCCAGCCGCCGGTGGGATGTGGTGTGGTGACCACTTCGACGTGGGCGCCGTAGGCGGCGAGCATGTTGTGCACGATCGGTTCCAGGCCGGGGTCGGTGACCAGGGTGACCGGGTGGTGATGGGTGATCCCGGCCAAGGCCAGACCCAACCCGAGGGTTCCGCTGGTGGATTCGATGATCATCGCCCCGGGGGCGAGGTCACCGCGGGCCTTCGCTTTCTCGACCATGTGCAGCGCGGGGCGGTCTTTCATCCCGCCGGGATTGCTGCCTTCGAGTTTCGCCCAGAAGCCGCGGCCGGAGTCGGCGAACGGTTCACCGATCCACAGGACGGGGGTGTTGCCGACCATGGTGCTCGGCTGCGGGCAGCGGTGGGCAGTGGTCAGCAGAGGGGCGGAGGACGGCGGAAGGAGCGTGGAGGGAACAGCACTGTTCATGGAGGTAATCCCTGTATCTGACTGCAACGACGGCAGTAAGTGAGTGATGGGCAGCATGAGCTGGGCCATGAGGGAAAAGTCCTCACATGGCCTGCGGGCTGCCGATCAGCACCTGTTGATACAGAGTTCGTTCAAGACGGTCCGGCCGTGCCGGATGGGAATGGGTAGATCCGGCGGGGCCCGCGGCGTGCGCGGCGCCGACATCAGTACCAGGACCACGGCCAGGGCCATCGCCATGACGGCGGCGACGGTCAGCGGGCGGAGCGGATTGTCGGAGCGGGGCATGGCGACGACGGTGTGCGCCTCGTGCGCCAGGTGGGTCGATCCGTCGTCGATGTGCGCGTGCCCGGGAGCGGATTCCTCGGCCGGCAGCGAGGTCGTGGACGAGGAGATGTGCATGTCCTCGCCCTGGTGATCGTGCGCCAGAAAGATGCCGCACTGGGCGATCGTGTGAGCGAGCAAATACAGGACAGCGGCGACCGCTATAACCGTCCGCATACGCGGGGGGCGTATCGCAAGGGCCGTCACAATTTCCCGACTGTAGCAGCCGGAACTTGGGCAGCAGTCCAGTTAGCGGGGGGCCACCCGGGCGTCCCGGCGGTGATAGTTGCTGGTCAACGCGGCCATCGGCAGACACCACATGTTTCCGGTCACCTCGAGCACGGCCAGGGCGATCGGGGCGGCGGTCACCGCGGCGGCCACGGTCCGCGGTGTCGGCTGGCTGCGGCGGCACTCGCGCACCCTCCAGATCGTCGGGGGCCTGACCCTCGTCGTGGTCGGGCTCGCCCTGCTCACCGGGGCGTGGGATGTGTTCGTCGCCTGGATCCGCGACGAATTCGTCACCGCCGTCGTCCTCCCCATCTGACTCGGTGGGAGCGGTGGGAAACAAGTGAATAGCGGCACAGAAGTGAAGGAAGTGTATTAGCGTTACGGCGTGTCGTCTTGACTTGTCGCGCCGGTCCGTTCAGTTGCCTCACCGCCGAACACGCGGCGTGACCGCTCAGAAGGGACCTGCGATGCGCGGCATCACCACAGCAACGCTGACCGCCTGCACGAGAAGACTGCCCACCCTGGCGCTGGGTGCCTCGACGGCGGCGGCCGTGATGGTCATCGCCGCCCCGCCCGCATCGGCCGCCCATCCCGGCCACGCGGATTCGCCGTCCGCGCTGGCCGCGGCGCTGGCCGACGCGGTCACCATAGTCGCCGATGCGGCACAACCGGACGTGGTGGTGGTCGATCCCAGCCGCTGGCAGACCGTCGCGAACATCGCGGCCGCCAGCCTGAGAAACGCCGAGGCCAACGGCTCGCTCGCCGACGCCTTCGAAGCCCAGCACCTGCTGGCCGGATGCCTGAGTGGAGTTGGAGCGACCGGGTCCGCCGCCGCCGATGTGCTCGGCGCCTGCGCCGACGAGCTCGGCGCCGTCGACGGCGGTATCGCCCCCAGACTGCTCGCAGCACTCGAACTGGGCGATGTCTCCGAGTCCAGCGGCCCCGGCATCTTCGACCACCCCACCGACCCGGCCGAGACCGCTGCGTCACCGGAATCGGAGGTCGTCGAGGCCACCGCCCCGAACCCGGACGAGGACGACACCACCGCCGACACCGGTTCCGGAACCGGCGACGCCGGGGGCACCACCGATCCGCAGGGCGGGCACACCGACCACCCCGCCGGCGCCCAAAGCCCCTCACCCGAGGCGGACACCGACACCGCACCCTCGGACGGCACCCACGCCCACACCTCCGACGGCACCGGCACCGGCACCGATACCGCGGACGCCGCGACCGGTGAGCACGAGACCGGGGACGCCGCGACCGCGGCCCCGCAGCAGCCGCGCACCTGGAATCGCCCCGGCACCAAGGAATTCGTGGCCCCCAGCGCGGGCACCGTCACCGCCACCATGGGGGACGGGCGCGGCCACGAAGGCATCGACATCGCCAACACCCTCGGCGCGCCGATCGTCGCCGTCGCCGACGGCGAGGTCATCGACGCCGGCCCCGCCCAAGGTTTCGGGCTGTGGGTCCGGATCCGGCACGACGACGGCACCATCACCACCTACGGGCACAACAACGACAACCTGGTCGAGGTGGGGCAGCGGGTCAAGGCCGGACAGCAGATCGCCACCGTCGGCAACCGCGGCCAGTCGACCGGCCCGCACCTGCACTTCGAAATCGAAGATCCGGACGGGGAAATCGTGGACCCCGTCAAGTGGCTGGCCAAGCGCGGCGCCTCCATCGTCGGTCTCGACTGAGCGGCCTGCTCTTTCTCCGCCACCGGAGACAAACAATCGGCAACCGCGGCCCTGCGTGACGCGACAGCGGTGGAAAGGGATGGTGGTCGGTGATGATCGACGTCGAGGGCAGCATCGTCATCGACCGCCCCATCGGGGAAGTCTTCGACTTCGTCGCCGACCAGACCAACGCACCCCGCTGGCAGAACGGACTCGAGCAGGTCCGCAGGGTCACCGACGGTCCGCCCGGGGTGGGCACCAAACATGTTGTCGTCCGCAAGTTTCTGGGCCGGCGGCTGGAACTGATCAACGAGTACGCCCACTTCGAGCCGAACGCGGAGATCACGTTCACCGGTGCGTCCGGACCGAGCCGCTTCGAGGTGTCCTACCGTACCGAGGAGACCGCCGAGGGAACCCGGCTGAGCTGCCACATGCGGATGGAGCAGAAGGGACTGTTCGCCCTCGCTGACCGGGTGGTCGCCGCAAGCCTGCGCAGAGACTTCGCCGCCAACCTCCGAAACCTCAAGGCATTACTCGAAACCCGCGCAGAGTAACCGCCCCCGGTCTCGAGCAGGGCGCGACTTTATGTCGACGTACTGGCCGCCGCCCGGTTCCGCAGCGCTCTCCGGTGCCCGTATGCGGTCACCCCGCGCGGCTTGTACACCGCCAGCACCAGCGCGGCGAGCACCACGACCAGGGCGGCGGTGGCATGCACCAGATGGGTCGGGTCCCGCAGCAGATCCCGGTCGGCCTGCGACCAGCTCGGCTGCGCCGCGACGGTCGCGGCGTACTCGATCGAGCGGGTGTAGAGCACCAGGACCACGGTGGCGGCCAGGTTCAGCAGCAGCTTGAACAGCACCCAGTAATGGCGCAGCAAGCCCCACGCCGTGCCGAGCGAGCAGATCAACCCGGTGACCAGCGAGGCCAGCGCCAACGGCAGCAGCACCGCGTCGGCGAGCATCGCCATCACCTGATAGCCCCCGCGCACCTGGTCCGGATCGGAGCTGATCAGCGTGGCCGCGGCCACCACCAGGTACGTGACGATGGCACCGAGCCAGCCCGCCGAGGCCCCGATGTGCACGGTCCGCGCGAGCGTGCGCACCGTCGGCGACATCGTCACAGTGCGATCGGCCCGGTCAGCGCCTCCGGCAGGGTGCGGCCGGCGTCGAAGCCGGTCGCCGGGTGCACCACGGTGGCGGGGGCGGACATGTGCCGGCCCGGACCGTGGTTGCCGCTACCGAACAGCATCACGGCGAGGAGCAGCACGAGCAGGAGGCCGACGACGACGCCGACCACCTTCACCCAGCGCGGCGTCCGGTGCTCAGGGCTGCCGCCGGCTCCGCGGGGCGGTGGCGGCGGGGTGGGAGTGGGATCGGTCATCGGCGGTAGCTCCCTCATACACAAGACAACTTTTGTGATACACACTGTCACATACCAAGGCATCTTGTCGATAGTGCGGCGTTGCGTATACTTCGGGGGTGCCGAAGCTGTGGAACGAGACGATCGAATCGCATCGCCGGGCGGTGCGGGAGGCGACCATGGACGCCGCCGCGGAGGTGGTGGCCGAGTCCGGGCTCGCGGCGGTGACCATGTCGAAGATCGCCGAGCGCACCGGGATCGGGCGGGCCACGCTGTACAAGTACTTCCCCGACGTCGACGCCATCCTCACCGCCTGGCACGAGCGCCAGATCGCCGGCCACCTGCACCATCTCGCCGAGGTCCGCGACCACACCGCCGACCCCGGCGCCCGCCTGGCGGCGGTGCTCGAGGCGTATGCGCAGATCCTCGCGCATCATCACACCGGTGCGATCGCGGCCGGGCTGCACCGCGGCGACCACGTGGCGCGCGCACAGCAACACCTGCACGAGTTCGTCCGCGACCTGCTCACCGCCGCCGCGGAGACGGGCGAGGTCCGCGACGACGCCAGCGCCGATGAGCTGACCCGATACGTGCTGCACGCGGTCTCGGCGGCCGAAGGGCTCGACTCACCCGCCGCCGTGCACCGGCTCGTGGCGATCATCCTCGCCGGACTGCGGCCCCAGCGCTGACCGCGACCTCCGCACCCACCGCCGGTGGGGCGCGGGTCTCACGGCCGCGCGGCGTGCGCGAGAAACAGCGGAATCGCCACGAAACCCCGGTCCCCCTGCCCGCGGCGCGTCTGGTCACCGATCCACTCCCCGGCTTCCTCGGACGTGATCGCGCCGACGGCAGCTGCGGCGTGGGCGATGCCGGTGAGCATCGGCAGCAGGGTGCCGTCGGTGAACACCCCGGTGTGGACTTCGATGTGCGGATTCGCGAATCCGGTGTCGAGCAGGAGGTTGCGGTAGCGGCGAGCCGCCCGCGGCGCGGCGACGGTATCGGCGCGCGCGTGGACGATGGTTCGCGTGAGTTCGGGGTGATCGGAGTCGATGAAGAACCCGTCCCAGTCCTTCTCTAGTCTCTCCAGAACTGTCGATCAATCTTGAATTCTGGAGAGTGTGTCTTGGATGATGAGCTGGGCTGGACGCTGGACTTCTACGACTTTCATCAGATTCACGACGCGGCCGCTGATGACGAACGGCTGCGGGAGTTCGGGGACGTGCTGGCGCGGGCGCAGCGCAACGGTGCCCGGCACGGGACGCCGATCCTGCTGTCCCCGTCGGGCGGCGCGGACCCGCGGATCAACCTGTTCTTCCGGTTCGGATCGGTCGCGGCCCGGCGTCCGCGGACGTGGCGGCGCTACGCGTTCTCGCTGGTGGTCTGGTTGGACTTCCTGGAGACCCGCGGCCGGTCGTGGGACGAGGCAACGCCCGCGGACTTCGACAGCTTCAAGCACTGGCGGATAACGGACCACCGCAACCTCCAACGGGTGCGGCCGACATCGTTCGACACCGATCGCGCCGGACTGAACACCTTCTACGACTGGGCGGAGCAGCGGTACGGGGTCGTCAACCCAGTGCCGACCCGGAGGGTGGCCGAGAACCACGTCGACGATGCGGTCGCAGCCGGTGGCGGTCGGGATCCGATACGCCCGGCCGGTTCACCTCGCCGGCAGGTGAAGTGGCTGCTGCGTTCGGCTTTCGAGCAGTGGCGTGACATCGGGTTGCGCGGGTACGGGTTCGATGGGCGCCGCCGGCCGGGCTGGCGAGGGTTCAACGAGGACCGGGATGCGGCGTTCGTCGATGGTCTGTACGGCACCGGTCTGCGCCTGACCGAGTGGTCCAGCATCCTGGACGTCGAGTTGCCGACCGAGGACGCGGCGGGCCGGTTCCCCAAGGCGTGGCTGGCGGCGGCCTGCATCAAGGGCGGCAGGGCCGGCCGCACTTTCCGCATCCCCCGCAGCGTGGTGAACAGTGTCGCCGGCTACATGGACCCGCGGGAGGGCTCCCGTGCCGAGGCGATCGAGCGCGCCCGCCGCGCAGGTCGCTACGACCGGATTCCCGGCGTGCGAATCGTCACTGGATGCAACCGGACCAACCGCACCGTCTACATCCTCACGCCATCGGGGCGCACCCCAATCTCGCTGGACGTGCTCGCCCCGGAGGAACGGCTGCGGCTGTTCCGCACCACTGACGCGGGCTTGGAGCCGCTGGCCGTGTGGCTGGGCAACGACGGCATGCCCAAGCAGGCGCACAGCTGGGAGAAGACATTCCAGACCGCCAACACCCGAATCCGGAGGCAGTGGGCCGCCGCCCACGGCAAGGACGACGACACCATCGAGTGCCCGTTGTGGGCTCGCCCCCACATGGCGCGACATTCCTTCGCGCTGAAGTGGTTCTCGATCCTGTCGGTGGTGTGGAGCAGGCAACTGGAGGGGTTCACCGACCGGGAGAAACGGGATCTGCGCGAACAGTTCGGCGACGTGTGGTTCCAATTGGCCACGCTGCTGGGGCACAGCAGCCCGGAAGTCACCAAGGACTGGTACCTGGAGCCGTTCACCGGCCTGCAGGTCGACTACGTCTTCTCGCTGCTCGATGAGGAGGAACGCGCCACCGTCGACCATCTGATGGGCGGGGTCGTGCAGGACAGCGGCCGAGTGTTGACCGCCGTGCGGCTGGCCGAGGACTCTGCCGCTGCGGAGCAGAACCGGGACGGGGAACGGTGAGCCGGTCGAGCGCATCAGGTCGCGGTCGGCGGGCCAGCCAGCCGGACCGGGACTGGACCGCGCCGGAACGCCTGGTCGTCACGACCGACATTTGCACGGTGACCTTCATCGAGGAAAGCGGCCGACGGTCCAAGGTCTATGATTTCACCACTCTTCCGGTCGGGCCCGAACTTCAGCGGTGGATGGCCCAGGTGTTCGCTGATACCACCGGGCCACGCGGTCGAGCCAAGCGTGTGAGCACCGCCGAGCACTACTACGGGGCCTTGAGGAAGTTCGCCGCGGTCTTGACGTCGGTGGACTCCCCACCGACGGTCCCCGGCGATATCATCCCGGCGCACGTCGCCGCCTTCCGGCTTGCCCTGGCCCCGGGCTCGTTCAACGCCCAGATCCAGAGGCTGCGAACCCTCGTACGGCACGACACCGAGTTGCATGCACAGACCCGCAGTGCCATTGCCGAAGGACGCCTGCCACGACGTCCGCTGCCCACGATCCGCGCTTACACCGACGACGATCGGCAGCAGATCCTCACCGCCGCCCGCGGCGACATCCGCCGGGCGAGGGAACGCATCCGGGCCGGACAAGAGCTGTTGGCGCGGTATCGACGCGGCGAGCCGGACCGTCGGTCCCAGGAGGAACGGATCGGGCGGGTTCTCGACGTGCTCGACCTCACCGGTGAGTTACCCCGACTGCCCTGCGGGCAGATCCCGGACTCGGTGCAGGCACTCGGCGGGGTCCGCGTGTTGTTGCCCATGCTGTGTCTGACCCGCATGGAGGCCACAGCATTCGCGGTGTTGCTGGTCGACATGACCGGCGAGAACTTCGGCACCGTGATTGACTGGCCCGCAGTCCATTTCCGCCCGGACGGGGGGTTCGGCGAGCCTGCGGTCGCACTGGTGGAGGAGACCAAGCCGCGACGCGGGCCCGCGCGCGAGCACATGGTCGTGGCGGTGGAGGACCTGCCGGCAGGCTTGGCGGGGATCCTCGACGGTGACAGCGAGGAACGGCGCCTGTTCCGTTCCCCGCTGCGGGTCTACCTCCTGCTCCTGGAACTCAGTGCCCTCGCTCGGCGCCACGGCGGCCTCACCCGGGCGTTCAGTTATGTCGGGATGAGCGTCGGCAGGAACCACGACAGGTGGCTGTCGAGCATGCGTTCCTACTACGTCGGCTGCTGGGGCGAGCGCCACGGCTTCCCTCGACCACCCGGCCGCCGTCCCGATCAGTCTTGCAAGGACCGGACGGCACTGAACCCTCAGCCGACCGCTGGGCAGGTCAAGCCGAACGTGTCGACGCAGCGCCTGCGGCAG
The DNA here is from genome assembly GCF_017068395.1 of Rhodococcus pseudokoreensis. Classification (NCBI taxonomy): domain Bacteria; kingdom Bacillati; phylum Actinomycetota; class Actinomycetes; order Mycobacteriales; family Nocardiaceae; genus Rhodococcus; species Rhodococcus pseudokoreensis. Next base: position 269,655 of record NZ_CP070615.1, read on the forward strand.
ACGGCGATCGAGCGACATCGCCGGCCCGTCGCACACTCGCGCGCCACCATGAACGACTACTACCTGCGGCGCAGCCCCCAGGTCGCGGCGGAAAGTCGGGACATCGTCCGCGAGGCGTTGAACGACGAGGTGTCCAAGGCGCGAGCGGTTCAAACCGTGCCGGTATTCACTCCCGGCTTCCTCGACCGGGCGCAATCCGATTCGGCGGGCGCTGCCGCCGAGATGGGCGTCGACATCGACACGCTCACACGGATCCTCGCCCGCGAGCAGGACACCGTCGTGGCGTCCTGTGTCGATCACCGCGACAGCCCATACACCGAGCCTGGCACCCCGTGTGACGCCTCGTTCCTGCAGTGTCTGCTCTGCCCCAACGCGCGAGCTCTGCCGCACCAGCTCCCGATTCAGGTGGCCACCCACGACCGGCTCGCTGCGCTGCGCACCAACCTCAACCCGCAGACCTGGGACCGCCGCTACGCCGAACCCTTCGCGCGGCTGACCGACTTGCTTGGTCATTACAGCGTCGAGGACCGCGACACCGCCCGCCACCGACTCTCACCCGAGGACCGACAACTCCTCGACGACCTCATGAACGGGAGACTCGATCTTCGATGACGACCAGCCTTCTCGACACCACCACTTCGGATGCAGTGCCGTGGCCGGCCCCCGATGCGATCATCTTGCGCGGCCGGAACCTGCACCCGCTGGCCGACACGACGAACCTGTCACGGTTCCGCGACGACGTGTGGTTCACCAGCCCCGCGGACATCGACAACGCGAAGGGCACCCCGAGCCTGAATTTCACGAACTATCCGACCGGGCAGCGGACTGCGTTCAAGGCGTTCGGGTTGGCCGTACTCGATCATGATCGCCCAGCGGTCCTGCAGGCAGGAGCCCCCAGCGATCAGGCGAGCCCGTCGACGTTGCACGGATGGATCATCGAGCTCCGACTGTTCGCCGAGTGGCTCGCCGCGCGGCGGATCGGCCGAATCTGCGACGTCACCATATGCGACCTGAACCTTTATCACGTGCACGTGATGGCGCTGTCGTACGGCGGCGCCCGCAAGGCCGACTACCTACACGCCGTGCGGGTGCTCTGGGCCTACCGGCAACACCTGCCGGCCGAATGCCGACTCCCCGAGGGTCGGCCATGGGGTGCTGCCACCGCCCGCCAACTGGCCGGCCACACCGAGTGGAACCGCTACAACAAGACGCCCCGAATACAACCAGACACCATGGAAGCGCTGCTTGCCTGGGCGCTTCGGGTGCTCGAGGACTTCGGTCCAGACATCCGTGAGGCGTTCCTCGAGGATCGACAGCTCATGGACGGCAGCCATCCGACCACACGGTTCTATCGCGAGTACTACTTCGGGCGTCCGCTGGTCAAACGGCTGCAGCATCTCCTGCCAGAGTTACGCAAGAGTGGCCGTCAATTGCCCGGCCAGCGACGCGAAGACGGGACGATCGAGATCGCGTGCGGTCATCTGGCGCGACTCGTTGCTTGCAGTCCCAGGCACGTCTACCGCCGCGCCGCCGCAGTGGCCGCACTGGCCGACGAGCACGGGGTCACGGTGGCCCCGGACGCGCACCTCGGCAGGATCACCGGATTTCTCCACGGCACGCCGTGGAAGGATCAGCCCATCGGCCTGAGCGAAATCGGCCACCTGGTCAGGATGCTGCGGACCGCGTGTTTCGTGACGATCTGCTACCTCAGCGGCATGCGTGGTGGCGAGGTGCTCAAACTTCGCCGCGGCTGCCTGTCTGAGGACGAGGCGGGGCAGTTGACCCTGATCGGCTACGCCAGCAAAGGACCCGACAGCACAGGCACAGGCACAGGCCCTAACGACGGCGAGCGAGCGTGGGCCGTCGTCTCCGTGGTCGGGACGGCCGTCACCATGCTGGAATCCCTGACCGAGTCGCAGCTGCTGTTCCCGCCGAGCCCGAAACGCAAGTCGTCCCGCCCGATCATCTCAGGAAGACCGCTGAGAAACGCGGTAGTCAACGCCGACCTCGCCGACTTCATTACCTGGGTCAACAACACCTTCGCCCGGCCGGACGGCGCCATGCCGATCCCGCCGGACCAGACCAAGCCGGTCCATGCCTCGCGGTTCAGAAGGACCCTTGCCCACTTCGTCGTGCGTCGCCCCGGCGGGCTCATCGCCGCCGCCCTGCAATATGGGCATATCAGCACAAAAGTTACGCTCGCATATGCCGGGGAAGCGGACACCAACTGGCTGGACGACCTCACGATCGAACGCCTGGAAATGGTGATCGACCAGATCGATGACGACCTCATGCATTTGGACGACGGCGAGCACGTCAGCGGCCCGTCAGCCGAGGAGTATCGGCGGCGACTTCACCAGCTCACACCGTTCGCCGGGCGGGTGGTCGACAAGGTCCGCAACGCCGAACGGTTGCTCACGAGCACGGATCCGAGCATCCACCACGGGCGAGGAATGACCTGCGTCTACCGAACCGAGACAGCACTGTGTCGCGCCCGACTGGAGCCGGAACGGGCGGCAGACGGCCCGGACGAGTCGGAATGCCGGTCGGCCTGCACCAACCTGGCCTACACCGATCGCGACGTCGCACTGCTGCGTGAACGTCTGATCGCGCTGGACGCCGGGGCGCGAGATCCATTGACACCGCGACCTTTACGAGATCGCAGGGCCGCTCAGGCCCTCCAATGCCGAGCCATCGTCGACGGTCACGACCACGCCCATCGCGGCGCTGGGACTGGGACGGAAGGGGTCGCCTGATGGGCCGACCGCCGCGAGACCATCAAGCCGACCGGCGTGCCATCGAGGCGGCGGCAGATCGGTTGCTCGCCGGCACGCCACTGCGCTCGACAACTGGAAAGCTCACCGCAACAGAACTGATCACCGAGTCCGGCCTGCGTCGCGATGTTGTCTACGAGCACGGCGACCTCACCGACACCTTCAAAGCACGAGTCAAGGCACGAAACGCAGTCCCCGAAGCGATGCGGGAACTCACCGATCGCTGCACTCAGCTCCACGAGCAGCTGCAAAAAACGAAAACGGACCTCGCCCGCGCGCGAGAGGTCAGTTCCTACCTACGACGCGTCATCGCGGAGCTGTCCATCGAACTCGATCAATCGCGACAGGAAGACCACGCGACGCCAACAGTCCCGCGGCTACGGTCCCGGTCAGCACGGAAGTTCCACACACCACCATGCTGACTCGACTGATGACGCTCTCGGCACCCCGCCCAGTCCGCTGCCCGCGACCTGGCCTCTGCCGACAAACCTGATCCCGACACTCGACTTGACTAATGAACAGTCCTGCCCGATCAGGACGATCCGCCCGCCCGGGGTCAGCACCCGGTGCGCCTCGGTGAGCGCCGCAGTGGGATCGGCGATGTCGTGAAAGACCTTCTCCGCCCGGTATCCCTGCACCGAGTGATCGGCCAGCGGAAGCTCGGCTGCATCCGCTTTCTCGAATCGGCAGTGCGGCCACCGCCTGCGGGCGATGGTCAGCATGTGCTCGTCCAGGTCGATCCCGAGACCATCCCATCCCTGCTCGGCCATCTCGGCGACGGCGCGGCCGGCGCCGCAGCCCACGTCCACAATCACCGCCCCAGGTGGGGCGGCCAAAAGTTCGATCGATCGTGCCCGCAGCGCCGCGGCACCGGGGTAGTTGTCGATGACGTCGAGGAGCGCGACGAGGGCCTCGGGGTCGGGGGCGGTGTTGGTGGTTGACATGACAGCCAGCGTGCGACTTCATGTTGACATGAAGTCAAGCGAGGATGCCGGCCAGTGGAGTATCGGTGAGGTCGCCGAGCGGTTCGGGATCGCCACGCACGTACTGCGCCATTGGGAATCGGTGGGGTTGCTGCACCCGGCGAGAGAAGGTGGCTCGCGCCGCCGATACGAGAAGTCGGATGTGTACGCGGTGGCGATGATCTTGCGCGCGAAGGAGGCCGGTTTCGGTCTCGACGACATCCGGGAGACGTTCGACACCGACGACCCGGTGAGGCGCACAGCCATTCTCGGGCGACACCGCGACGCTTTGGCCCGGCGGATCGCCCGCGCGCAGGCCTCGCTCGCCCTGATCGACTGTGCGCTCGACTGCGATCACGACGACATCGCGTCCTGTCCGCACTTTCACGCGGCGATCGAAGCCCAGATCGGCGCACTCGCCCCGCTATGACATCCGTGAGCGGGCAGGTTCATCGGCCGACCGGTGGCGTGATGATCGTGCAGCGCTGAACCCGCAACGGTGGGTGGGTGAGTCGGGCGCTATTCGGCGGACACAGTCGATTCGATCAACTGCGATTCAGCGTTCCCTGACACCGCCGACGGCCCACGCCAGGATGGAGGCGCCGGATCGATCGGAACCTGCTCACCTGTTCAGATATCCAGATAGAGATATCGGGGTCAGGTTCCATGAGCGTAGGGGTTCGGTCCACGCGAAATGACAGAACATGCGCGTACCGGCGATGCTGACGGAAACGTACTGACCCGAGGAGCCGTGTCACGTTCCCGAACGCTCCGGTCGTGGCCGTAAAACGATCCACATCGATGCCAGTACGGCGAGCAAACCCGCCGCGGACCATCCCGTAGGCCATTCTCCAAAGAGTAAGGATCCCAGGATAATTCCGACAACCGGCGCCAAGAATGTCCACGCGCTCAGCGCGTCCAGCCGGCAGTGCCTGGTTTCGGTGAACCAGGCCACGAATGCGGCGGCCGTACCCACCAACGACAGAAACGCCAGTACCGCAATGAATCGGGGGGTCCAGTTGATTACAGGGGGGCCCTCGACCATTGCCGCCCATACCGCCAACGCAACTCCGCCGATCACGAAATGCCAACCGCTGGCCGCGAGCACATCCAAACCCGCAAGGCGCCGCGACAACAGCGTGCCGCCCGTGATCGCGGCCGCGGCCAGCAGTGACAACAGCGCTCCGCTGCCACCGCCCCCAGGCACCGCCACCACCAACAGGCCAGAGAACCCGATCGCTAACGCCGCTGCCGTCTGGACGGTCACTGCTTCGCCGTACAACCACCACGCCGGCAACAAGATCAGCAATGGTTGGGCGTTGGCGAGCACCGCTGCGGTGCCGGTCGCCAGTCCTGATACTCCGGCGAACATTGCGGCGAACGCGACCGTCACGTTGACCAGGCCCAACACCGTGATTAATAGCCAGGCGTGGAACCCACGCGGCCTGGGCCGACTCTGAACTTCGGCGACCAGTACCAGACACACCCCTGCCACCAAGGCGCGCAGGGCGGCGAACCACAACAGCGACGAGTCCCGAAGCCCCCAGCGAATAGCCACGAAACAGGCTCCCCACGTGGCGGTGATCCACAACAGTCGCCACGGCTTCGGCGCACGCCGAAGCTCCGCAACGCCCGCCGAACCGGTGCCGGCGGTCATCGTGGCCACTGCAGGTGGTGATCAGCCCGATCATGACGAACCAGCACCGAACCTTGGAAATGCTGAGGGAGACCTGGAATGCAAGCCTGTGCCTTCACCGCCTGCCTCCTCACCGTCTTGCCTGATTCGAGACCTTCACGAACGTCCATCACCGTCGGTGTATACAACGAGTCCTGTATCTGGCTGGCCGGTGTAACGATCTCCGTCGAATGCCACGGATTGAGTTCTGGTCGCACCGGTTCGGCCCGGCGCTCGGTCGACGCCGACACCTCGTGCTAGCGGGAACGATGACCCCGGGCGGCAGAAAGTGAGCACCGGCTCGGACTCGTCAAAGAGCTCTTGAGAGCGCAAACAGCACCGCTCGACGTGGTTGCTGTCATTGCGGTGCCTGTTCGCGCAGCGTCGCCAAACGGCTGCGGTACTCGGTCTCGTCGAGTTCACCGCGGGCGAATCGTTCGGCGAGCAACTGCTCCGCCGTGTGGAGCACCGGCAGGTGGGTGGGCGACGATGCCTCGCGCCCGACATATCGGACCAGCATTACGATGCCGGTGATCAGTAGCCCCCAGAACAACACCATTCCGATGATCATCAGCGAATAGCCCCAGACGCCGGGATCACTGCCGTACCAATACATCACGATGACCTCTCCTCATGTACGTGGATGGAAGCGTTGTATGCCCCGGCGACACTCTGTGGGATAGGCGCGTACAGCGGGGGATTGATGCCATGTGCTCCATGGTTTGTGCCGGGTCAGAGCCCGGGCGCGTTGTAGAGCGGGAACCAGCGAGTGAGATCCTTCTCTACCCGCAGATCGTTCTCGATGGCCGAGGTGATCTGTAGCTCGAGGCTGTTGTCGCGTCGATCGGCCTCGGCGGGGGCGAAGGGGTACCAGCTGCCCCGCTTGTAGAGGTAGACGAGGCCGAGCGGTCGGGTGCCGTCGGTGAACGCGATGACGGTACACAGCAGTGTCGGCCCGAACCCGGCGTCGACGAGGGTGCTATTGACGGTGTGCAGATCGGTCACCAGGCCTTCGAGATCGTCGGGGGCGGTGCGGCGGATGAGCCAGGAGAATCCGTAGGTGTCGGTCTGCTCGCTGTATTTGCCTCCGTCGAGGGCGAGCAGCCCGTCGACCTCCTCCCGTAGTTGGGCGAAGCCGCCGCCTTCGGCGGCCTTGAAGCAGACCGCGCCGGTGCCGGTGGGGTGGAACCGGGTGCCGACCTGCAGGGTGACCGCGGCAGCGGGCAGTGCGAAGAGTTGGTCCAGATTGGGCGGCACCGGTGTGGAGCGGCCGAGGAGCGCATCGAGGAAGCCCATGGGGTCTAGTACTCCTGTCCGAGTTGGCGGGCGATGTCGCCCAGCTGTGCGAGCCGGCGATCGAGCGGCGGGTGGGTGGCGAAGAGCGAGGAGAGGCTGAACCCTTTGGCGAGGGCGGGGGCGAAGAAGAAGGCGTTGAAGGCCTCGGCCTGGCGTAGGTCCCGGGTGGGGATGGCCGCCATCTCGCCGCTGACCTTGGTCAGGGCCGACGCCAACGCCGACGGCTGGCCGGTGAGCAGCGCGCCGGACCGGTCCGCCGACAATTCCCGATACCGAGACAGCGCCCGGGTGAGTAGGAACGAGACGGCGTAGACGACCGCGGAAACCACCACGACTGCCAGCAGGATGAGGCCGGTATTGTCGCCTTCCCCGTTGCTGCGTCCGCGGCCGCCACCGAAGCCGCCGAAGAAGCCGGCGTACAGGGTGAACCGGGTGATCAGCCCGGCCAGCACACCCAGGAAGGAGGCGATGGTCATCACCGCCACGTCACGGTGCGCGACGTGGGAGAGTTCGTGTGCGAGTACCCCTTCGAGTTCCTCGGTGTCGAGGCGACGCAGGATGCCCGTGGTCACGCAGACCACCGCCCGGGTGGGGCTGCGCCCTGTTGCGAATGCGTTGGGCACATCGACCTCGGCGATCGCCACCGCCGGTTTGGGCATGTCCGCCAGCGAACACAACCTGTCGATGACCCCGTGGAGTTCGGGCGCCTGATCGGGGGTCACGGTCTTGCCATGCATCGCGTAGAGCGCGATGCGGTCGGAGAACCAGTACTGCGTGAACAACAGTCCGCCGGCGATCACGACCGCCAGAAATGCGCTTCGCAGCAGCGCGATGAGCACGGCGGTGAACACGACATAGATCAGACCCAGCAGGAATGTCGTCCAGAGCATGCGGCGGGTCAGCCCGCGATCGGGCCGGAAACGGCTCTTCATGGTCTCACCCGGGAATCAGACCTTCCTCGCCGAGCAGGGCGCGCACCTCCGCCAGGCTGCTTTCCTGGGCCGGGAGGATGACGTCGGACACGGACAGCGAGTCGTCGGCGACGGGCGTGCCGGCGGCCCGCACCCGGTCCAGCAGGGTGCTCAGGGCGTGCTGGAATCGTTGTTCGTCGCCAGCGGTAACCGCTTCGGACAGGCCGGCGTCCAATTCGTTCAGTTCCGCGAGGTGGTCTTCGGCCACGTCGAGCTGGCCCTCGCCCAGGATGCGCACGATCACGACCGTTCCTCCTTCGGTGATCCGGGGCCGGCCTCGAGCGGCGACGGCGACGGGGTGTCCGCGCTGCTGCCCGGCAGCGCGGCTCGCGAGGCGGGGGGCAATGCTCGTTTCAGGTGCGCCAGTTCCTCGTCGACGTCGGACTGAGAGGACATCTTCTCCAGTTCGGCCGCGATGTCGTCCTTGGCCGGGCCGGTGGCGTCTTCGAGGGCCCCCGAGGCGAGGAGTTCGTCGATGGCCCCGGCGCGGGCCTGCAACTCGGCGGTCTTGTCCTCCGCGCGTTGCATGGCCAGTCCGACGTCGCTCATCTCTTCGCTGATCCCCGAGACCGCCTCCCCGATCCTCGTTTCGGCCTCGGCCGCGGTGTAGCTGGCCTTGATCGTCTCCTTGCGGGTGCGGAACGCTTCCACCTTCGCCTGCAGACGTTGTGAGGCCGCGGCGAGTTTGTCCTGTTCGGCCTGCAGCGCCGCCTGCTGCGGGGCGAGTTCGGCCAGCTGCTGCTGCGCCGCGGACCGGCGGGTCAGAGCCTCCCGGGCCAGATCGTCGCGGCCCGCAGCGACCGCTGCCGTCGCTTGCTGCTGCAAGGTGCCGACCCGGGATTGCAACTGCTGGGCCTGCAGATCCAGGCGTTTGCGGCTGGTCGCCACGTCCGCCAGGCCACGGCGCACCTGCTGCAGCATCTCGAGTTGCTTCTGATACGAATAATCCAGCGTTTCCCGCGGATCCTCGGCACGGTCGAGAGCCTTACTGGCCTTCGCCTTGAAGATCAGCGCGAGACGTTTACCCAGGCTCATTGCGTTCCTTTCCTGCACAGCTCGGTCCCTGGTGGACACCCTCGGTGCCGTGCGCGTGGGGACGTGCACTCGAACGGTCTTGCGCAGTCAGCGTCGGCCGCGACCCTTCCGCGGGCCTAACCCGTTTATGCGTCGGTTCGTTGCCGAGTGTCGGCGGCGAACCCCCGCAAATCGGTGAGGGTTTTGTGAAGATTCGTTGAAGAAGGAGACCGGTCGAGTGCGCCCGGCGCCCGCACAGTATTGAGTTGAGGAATCGGCGGGTCACAACCCGAGGAGAGTGCGATCAGGCGGCGCACTCGTCCGGGTTGATGTCGTGTGACGGAAAGGGGCGGCCACCTCGAACTCGACGTCACGGCGTCTGATTCGACACCCCCACCGCCGCCTTCTGGTGCCGGCCGCCGGTGGTGTGCACAACGCCTGACGCGGTGGCGCTGACGTCCAGCTGATCACCGCACGTGTTCCGAGGAGCGAGATGAACAGTTTGGGATCCGCGGAGCCGACGCCGGTGACCGCGGTGCTGACCGCCGAAGGAATCGAGAAGAGCTTCCGGCAGGGGTGGTGGCCAGCCCGCCGCGATTCCCGGGTACTGCGGGGCGTGGATCTGGTGCTGCAGCCGGGTGAGGTGGTCGGGCTGACCGGGGAGAACGGTTCGGGGAAGTCGACGTTGATGAAGATTCTCGTCGGCGAGTACCGGCCGGACGCCGGCACCGTGACCCGGTCGGGGCGGCTGGGATACTGCCCGCAGCAGCCGGTGGTCTACGAGAGGTTGACCTGCGACGAACACTTCGAGTTGTTCGGCTGCGCCTACCGGATGGCCCCGGCCGAGGAGCGACGCGCCCGCCGGGCGCTCTACAGCGCGCTCGGCTTCGAGCGCTACGCGGACACCCGCGCCGACCGGTTGTCCGGCGGTACCCTCGCGAAACTCAACCTCGGGTTGGCGTTGCTGGCGGACCCGGAGGTGCTGCTGCTCGACGAGCCGTACTCCGGTTTCGACTGGGACACCTACCTGCGGTTCTGGGAACTGGTGGCGCAGCGCCGCCGAACGGGGCGCTCGGTGCTGATCATCAGTCACTTCGTCACCGACGAGCACCGATTCGACCGCATCGTCGACCTGCACAACGGGACGGCGGCGGCGAGATGAGAAGCGATGGTCATCTGCCGGGGGCGCCGGGCGAGGTCGCGCTACTCATCCACCGATTCCTGACCGACTACGCCCGCAACCCCGTCAACATGGTGGTGCTGGTGCTGGTCCCGGTGGTCTTCGTGATCGTTGCGGCCGGGTCGATGGCCGATGCCGCGAAACTGCTCGGCGGGGCGGGCGGGCCCGCGGTGGAAACCGCGACCGCCGGCTGGGCGGCGGGATTCCTCGCCGGTATCGCCATGTTCTTCCAGATCAGCGCCGCCCGTGCGGCCGATCGGCGGCTGGTCTCGGCGGGCCTTGCACCGATACGGTTGGTCGCAGCCCGGCTCGGGACCGGCCTGGTGCTGGGAGCGTTGGTCGCGGCGGCGGCGCTGCTCGCCTTGGCCGCGCGTACCGGCATCGGCGACCCCGGCCGGGCGATCGCCGGCACGCTGATGTTCGCGGTGATCTATCTGGCGATCGGCGCACTGGTGGGGGCGCTGGTGCGCAATCCCGTCAACGGCACTGTCCTCATCTTGTTCGTCTGGATTCTGGACGTGTTCTTCGGCCCCGCCGTCGGCTCCGCCGATCGCATCGAAACCCGGTGGTTCCCGACGCATTTCGTGTCGTTGTGGATGGTGGACATTCCGTCCCGGCACGGCGGCCGGATAGGGGACCTCGGCTGGGCACTGGTGTGGATGTTCGCGGCGCTGATCGTCAGCACCGCCGTCATCACCGCCACCGTCGGTGTGTCCTGGCGGTCGCGGCGGCGCCCCGCAGCTGGATCCGGGTGGGGTCAGCTTTCGGCCGGACTGCGGATGGGACTACGGGACTACCGCCGCAACCCGGTGCTGTGGGTGCTGCTGGTGGTCGTGCCGATCGTGTTCATCGTGCTGGCCAAGGCGATGACCGTGCAGGAGTCCGGTGTGTTCTCCCTGGTCGAGGGCGGTCGGACGGTGATGGAGGTGTTCTGGTTGCCGGATGTGCATGCCGGGACGATGACCCCGATCGCGGTTTCCTCGCTGGCGGCGTTGGCCGGGCTGTTCATGGGGCTCGATGCCCGGGCGGGCGATCAGCGGCTGACCCTGGCCGGTTTTCCCTTCGCCCGGCTGCTGGCGGTGCGGTTGACGATGATCGGATGCGCCGCAGCCCTGGTGACCCTCTCGTCGTTGATGGTTACCGCCACGGTGTTCGATGCCCGGCAGTGGGGTGTCTACGGAGCCGGGAACCTGCTCATGGCCGTGACCTACGGGCTGCTCGGTTTCTGCCTGGGCCCGATCTTCGGGCGCGTCGGTGGGGTATTCATCGCCTTTCTGGTGCCCTTTCTCGACATCGGGATCGGCCAGAGTCCGATGCTGCGGCCGGAACCGGCGGCCTGGGCACACGCCCTCCCGGGATACGGGGCGATGCGGGTGTTGGTCGACGGCGGGTTGACCGGACGGTTCGACGAGATCGCTCCGCTGATGGCGGCGCTGGCGTGGGTGCTCGCGCTCACCGCACTGGCCGGGTGGTTGTTCCACCGCATCCCCGCCACCCCCGTGCGTTCCCGCCTGGGCAGGTGATCCGGCGACGATCGCACACGCAGTTCTCCTCCGGTGATCGGCAGATCTGTCGTTACCGGGTGGGGGTGAACCGGCGCAGTCGCAGGCTGTTGCTCACCACGAACACCGAGCTGAAGGCCATTGCGGCGCCGGCGATCAGCGGGTTGAGTAGGCCCAGCGCCGCCAGCGGCAGTGCCGCCACGTTGTAGGCGAACGCCCAGAACAGGTTGCCCTTGATCGTGCGCAGGGTGGCCCGCGCCAGACGGATCGCGTCCGGGGCGGCCCGCAGGTCACCGCGCACCAGGGTCAGGTCCGAGGCCTCGATTGCGACGTCGGTACCGGTGCCCATCGCCAGACCCAGGTCGGCCTGGGCGAGGGCGGCCGCGTCGTTGACGCCATCGCCGACCATCGCCACCACCCGCCCCTGGTCCTGCAGGTTCTTGATCACGTCGACCTTGTCGGCGGGCAGGACCTCGGAGATTACCTCGTCGATCCCGACCTGATCCGCGACGCTCTGTGCGGCGCGGTGATTGTCCCCGGTGAGCAGCACAGGTGAGAGGCCGAGCTCGCGAAGTTCACCGATCGCCGCCGCGGAGGTGTCCTTGACCGTGTCGGAGACGACGATCACCGCGCGGATCGCCCCGTCCCACGCAATCCACACCGGGGTGCGTCCCTGCGTTTCGGCCTCGTCGACGACGAGCTGCAGCGCGTCGGGGGCGGTGAGCGCCCACTGCTCGCGCAGCCAGCTGTACCGGCCGGCCAGCATGGCGTGCCCCTCGACGACACCGGACACCCCACGGCCGCCGTGGTTTTCGAAGCCCTCGACCGCCGGCAACGGGCCTACCTCGGCGGCGCGCGCGGCGACCGCGTGGGCGATGGGGTGTTCGGAGGCATGCTCGAGAGCACCCGCCAGACGCAGCACCTCGGTGTCGGTGGTGCCGTCGGCGGCGTGCACCGAGGCGACGGCCATCCGGCCGGTGGTGATGGTGCCCGTCTTGTCCAGGACGATCGTGTCGACGCGGCGGGTCGATTCGAGGATCTGCGGGCCTTTGATCAGGATGCCGAGCTGGGCGCCGCGGCCGGTGCCGACGAGCAGCGCGGTCGGCGTCGCCAACCCCAGCGCGCACGGGCAGGCAATGATCAGCACCGCGACCGCGGCGGTGAACGCCGCCGTCACCGTGTTCCCGGTCAGCAGCCACATGGCGAGGGTGAGCAGTGCGAGCCCGATGACGATGGGCACGAACACCGCCGAGACCCGGTCGGCGAGGCGTTGCACCTGCGCTTTCCCGTTCTGTGCCTCGGTCACCAGCCGCGCCATCTGCGCGAGTTGGGTGTCGGCGCCGATCCGGGTGGCGCGGACGACGATTCGCCCGCCGGCGTTGACGGTGGCGCCGACGACGCTGTCGCCGGGCCCGATCTCGACGGGGACCGGTTCGCCGGTGAGCATCGATGCATCGACCGCGGAGGTGCCCGAGGTGACGATCCCGTCGGTGGCGATCTTCTCCCCGGGCCGGGCGACGAACACATCGTCGACGGCGAGTTGGCTGATCGGGATGCGGATCTCGGATCCGTCGCGGAGCACGGCGACGTCCTTGGCGCCCATGTCGAGCAGGGCGCGCAGCGCGGCGCCGGACTGCCGTTTCGCGCGGGCCTCGAAGTAGCGGCCGGCGAGGATGAAGGTGGTCACCGCGGAGGCGACCTCGAGGTAGATGTGCGGTTCGGTGCTGCCGGTGGTGAGCAGGTCGAAGTTCATCCGCATGCCGGTCATCCCGGCGTGGGTGAAGAACAGCGCCCACAGCGACCACAGGTAGGCGGCGGTGACACCGACGGAGATGAGGGTGTCCATGGTGGCGGCGCCGTGCCGCAGGTTCGCCCAGGCGGCGCGGTGGAACGGCAGCGCGCCCCACACCACCACGGGGGAGGCCAGGGTCAAGGTCAGCCACTGCCAGTTGTCGAATTGGAGCGCGGGGATCATCGACAACAGCACGACCGGCACGGTCAGCACCGTCGAGACGATCAGCCGCTGCCGCCAGCCGGCGGCCTCGTCCGGTTCCGTGGCGGCGGCCGTCGTCGCCGCGGCGGTGTCCTCGGGTGGGGCCGGCAGGGTGGCGGTGTATCCGGTCGCCTCGACCGTCGCCACCAGATCTTCGAGGGCCACCCGGTCGGCGAAGGTCACCTTGGCCTTCTCGGTGGCGTAATTGACGGTCGCGGTGACCCCGTCCATCCGGTTGAGCTTCTTCTCGATCCGCGCCGCACACGACGCGCACGTCATCCCCCCGATCGACAGCAGGACATCGTGCTGTCGACCTCCGGACTCCGTGATCCGGGTCGTCATGCCAATCCCTTCCCAACTCGAATACCGCTACCCCTATGATGTTCTCGTTGTCCGCGTTCGTGATCGGCCCTGCGATCACCGGTGACACCGCCCCCGACAATCCCGGCGCCCCACGGGGACGCCCCCTTCGACCGAACACGGTGAATACCACGGCGGTTGCGTGGAGTACCGGCGGGCGGGTTCCTCCATCCGCCGGGGGCGTGCGTCAGCCGCAGCAGCAGCCACCGGCATTGCCCGCCATCGGCAGGGCGCGACCGGCGGCCACCTTGTGTTCCGTCGAGACGACTTCGTACCCCGCCGCCGAGATAGCCTCCGCGACAACGGACGGGGTCGGCGTGCCGACAGCGGTCACGGTGCCCGCCTGCAGGTCCACGTCCACCCCGATCACGCCGGGAACGGATCCCACTGCAGCCTTCACCGTCGACACGCAGTGCCCGCAGGTCATCCCCTGGACCGTGTATGTGGTAGTCATCGATCTTCACCCTTCTCGAACGCTTCGATGCGCGTCCCGTGTGATGAGTATATACCCCTAGGGTGTATAGGTACATAGGCGTTCTGTCGCATCGACGAGAAACCTGAGGTTGATCCATGTCGACAGCGGCCTCGGCTCGAGTCTCTGCGCATGTTCTTCATCGAATCTTCACCAAACAACCAGCCAAGCCATACCGGGTGGGGGCAGGCTCGGACTTGATCGAACAGTGACTGGCAGGCGTATCCCGAGCTTCAGCAAACGTTTGATCAGACAGCGAGGAGCAGTGATGACGCAGAGATGGAGTGTCAACGTCACCCCGGCCGAGCGGATCGCCCGGATCCTCGTCGGCGGGGTCGGCGTGGTCGGCGGGGTTTTGCTGATCTCGGGCGGGGCAACGGCCGTGGTCATGGCATTGGCGGTGCTGTTGATCCTGGCCGGACTGGATCTGGTGGTGACCGGGGCGACCGGCCATTGCCCGCTGTACCAGAAGCTGGGCCATGTCCCGGCATCGTTGAAGGGCGGAACACCATGACGGACGAGGATGGGCGTGAGCCGTACGTCGGCGAGAACAGCGACCCCGAGCATCAGGGCGCCGGTGGTCACAGTCGTCACCGCTGGATGATGATCGCCTGCTGCATCCCGATGCTGGTGGTCGCCGTCGCGCTGATCGCCAGCGGAACGGTGGGAATCGGGAGCCTGGTGTTTGCGTTGGCGTGCCTGGGAATGATGGCGGTGATGATGTTTTCGATGGGGGGAGAACACCGTCATTGACGCCCCGCCCTCAATCAACCCAGTGGGTCGGTGATCAACACCATGACCAGCTGAAGTCAGTGCTGCTCGAGCGGGGCGATGACGGCTCGGTGCCGCGATAACGAAAGGTGCCACAGCGAATGAACCGAACCACCGTGCTCGAAGTGGTTGGACTGCACTGGGCGACCTCGACGGCATCCGTCGAGGCCACCCTGCGCCGTCGCCCGGGAGTCACCTCCGTGGAGGCCAACGCGGTGAACCAGACCGCCACCGTCACCTACGACCCGGCGAAGACGTCGGTGGTCGAACTGTCGAAGTGGGTGCGCGACTGCGGCTATCACTGCGCCGGGCGTTCGGTGCCCGACCACGTCTGCGACCCGATGTCCGAACCGGCAAGCCCAGCTGCTGAGGCCGCACACCCCCACCCCGCCCCGGAACTTGCGGCACCCACTGAGCCGGCCGCCGCACACGAGATGCCTGCAGGGCACGAAGCCCATGCGGGGCGCTCGCCGCAGGAGATGATGGGCCACGGCGGCGGTCATGCCGGGATGTCGATGGACGACATGGTCCGGGACATGCGCAACCGCTTCCTGGTTGCCGCGGTGCTGTCGATCCCGATCCTGCTGTGGTCCCCGATCGGCCGCGACGTCCTCGGATTCACGGTGGCCGCACCGTTCGGTCTGCGCGACGACGTCTTCTCCTTCATCCTGTCGATCCCGGTGATCTTCTACTCGGCCTGGATCTTCTTCGACGGCGCCTACCGGGCGCTCAAGGCGCGCACCCTCGACATGATGGTGCTGGTGGCGGTGGCCGTCGGGACCGGCTGGCTCTACAGCGCCGTCATTACCCTCACCGGCGGCGGTGAGGTGTTCTACGAGGCCGCCACGGTGCTGACCGCGTTCGTGCTGCTCGGGCACTGGTTCGAGATGCGCGCCCGCGGCGGCGCGAACGACGCGATCCGTACCCTACTCGAGCTCGCCCCGCCGAGGGCGGTGGTGCTGCGCGACGGGGAGCCGGTCGAGATCCCCACCGCGGAGGTTATGGTCGCGGACCTACTGCTCATCCGACCGGGCGGAAAGATCCCGGTCGACGCCGTCGTCGAGGACGGCAACTCCGAGGTCGACGAGTCCATGGTCACCGGCGAGAGCCTGCCGGTGACCAAAGCGCCCGGCTCGCAGGTGATCGGCGCGTCGATCAACACCACCGGCACCCTGCGGGTCCGCGCCACCAAGGTCGGCTCCGACACCGTTCTCGCCCAGATCGTCGCCCTGGTGCAGGAAGCCCAGAACTCCAAGGCCCCCGGGCAGCGACTCGCCGACCGGGCCGCCTTCTGGCTGGTGCTGGTCGCGCTGATCGGCGGCACCGGCACCTTCCTGGTGTGGTTGCTGGCGGGTGAGAGCGTGCAGATGGCACTGCTGTTCGCGATCACCGTCGTGGTGATCACCTGCCCCGACGCCCTGGGGTTGGCCACCCCGACCGCGATCATGGTCGGCACCGGCCTCGGGGCCCAGCGCGGGGTGCTGTTCAAGAACGCCACCGCCCTCGAGATCTCGGCGCGGATCGACACCGTGGTGATGGACAAGACCGGCACCCTGACCAAGGGCGAACCGGAGGTCACCGACGTGATCACCGACGGCATCATCGAGGACGAGCTCCTCGCCCTCGTCGCCGCGGTCGAACGCGAATCCGAGCATCCGCTGGCCGGGGCGATCGTCCGTTACGCCGCCGAACGCGCGATCCCGCAACTGCCGCTGGCCGAGTTCTCGAGCGTGCCCGGGCACGGTGCCACCGCCGAGGTGCAGGGTCGCCGGGTCGCGGTCGGCAACCGCAAGCTCATGGTCGCCGAACAGGTCGATTTCGGTGCCCTGATGGATCGGCGTGACGAGCTGGCCTCGACCGGGCGGACCGCGGTGCTGGTGGCCGTCGACGGCCGGGGGGTCGGGGTGATCGCGCTGGCCGATGCCGCCCGGGAAACCTCCGCCGCCGCGGTGTCCGCACTGCACGAGCTGGGCGTCGAGGTGGTCATGCTCAGCGGCGACAACGAGGCGACCGCCGCACGCATCGCGGGACAGCTGGGCATCGACACCGTCATCGCTGAGGTGCTGCCCGGTGACAAGGCCGCCAAGATCGCCGAACTGCAGAGTGCCGGCAAGAAGGTCGCCATGGTCGGTGACGGCGTCAACGACGCCCCCGCCCTGGCCCAGGCGGACCTGGGCATCGCGATCGGCGCCGGCACCGACGTCGCGATCGAAACCGCCGACCTGGTGCTGATGCGTTCGGACCCGCTCGACGTGCCGATAGCCCTGCGGATCGGGCGCGGCACCCTCCGCAAGATGCGGCAGAACCTCGGATGGGCGGTCGGCTACAACGTCATCGCCCTGCCGATCGCCGCCGGGGTCTTCGAACCCTCACTCGGGCTGGTGCTGCGCCCGGAGATCGCCGCCCTGTCGATGTCCGGCTCGAGCCTCATCGTCGCGGTCAACGCCCTGATGCTCAAACGACTCAAGCTGCCCGCCCCGCCGGAACCACACCCCGCCGCGCCGCGGCCGGCGCCCGAGCCCACACCAACAGGTCCGCGGTGAGCGGTGACCGCTCGAACGAATTATTCGTCGACGACGAGGAGCGCCATGAACGCCGTACCCGAATCAGAAGCGCCGACAGGCTCATTGTCCGACCAGGAACTGGCCGGCCTCGACGGGTGGTGGCGGGCGGCGAACTACCTGTCGGTGGGCCAGATCTACCTGATGGGCAATCCCCTTCTCCACGAACCGCTCCGTCCTGAACACGTCAAGCCCCGACTACTCGGCCACTGGGGCACCACGCCGGGACTGAACTTCATCTACGCCCACCTCAACCGGGCGATAACCGCACGCGATCTGAACATGATGTACGTGATGGGACCCGGTCATGGCGGCCCGGGACCGGTGGCCGCCGCGTGGCTCGAGGGCACCTACAGCGAGGTCTACCCCGACATCACACAGGACGAGGACGGGATGAAAAGGCTGTTCACCCAGTTCTCCTTCCCCGGCGGCATTCCCAGCCACGTCGCACCGGAGACGCCGGGATCGATTCACGAGGGCGGCGAGCTCGGATACTCCCTGTCCCACGCCTACGGGGCGGCGTTCGACAATCCGGACCTGATCGTCGCCGCGGTGGTCGGGGACGGCGAGGCGGAGACCGGTCCGCTCGCCGCCAGCTGGCATTCCACCAAGTTCGTCGATCCGCGACGTGACGGCGCGGTACTGCCGATCCTGCATCTGAACGGGTACAAGATCGCCAATCCCACCGTGCTCGACCGGATCGACCGCGAAGAACTCGACGAACTGCTCCGCGGATTTGGTCACACACCGATCCTCGTGGAAGGCACCGAACCCGAGTACATGCACCAGGCATTCGCCGCGGCGCTGGACCGCAGCCTCGACGAGATCGCCGAGATCCAGCGGCGCGCCCGACGCGACGGCCACACCGAACGCCCCCGCTGGCCAATGATCGTGCTCCGCTCCCCCAAGGGTTGGACCGGCCCGAAGGAAGTCGACGGACTCGAGGTCGAGGGCTCCTGGCGCGCACACCAGGTCCCGTTCACCAACGCCCGCGACGACGGCCACCGCAAGATCCTCGAGCAGTGGCTACGCAGCTACCGGCCCGAGGAACTGTTCGACACCTCCGGCGCCCCCGCAGCCCACATCCGGGACCTGCACCCGCTCGGCACTCGACGCATGAGCGCCAACCCGCATGCCAACGGCGGGCCACTGATCCGCGACCTCACGATGCCCGACTTCCGGAACTACGCGGTGCCGGTCGAAGTGCCGGGCACCGGCAATGTCGAGTCCACCCGGATACTGGGCACCTTCCTGCGGGATGTGATGCGTGAGAACATGTCCACCTTCCGGATGTTCGCACCGGACGAGACCAATTCGAATCGGCTCGGTGCCGTGCTCGAGGTCACCGACCGCACCTGGAACGCACGCACCCAACCCGATGACGATCACCTCGCCCCCGACGGACGTGTGATGGAGATCCTGTCCGAGCACACCTGCCAGGGATGGCTCGAAGGGTATCTACTCACCGGCAGGCATGGCGTGTTCTCCTGCTACGAGGCGTTCATCCACATCGTCGACTCGATGTTCAACCAGCACACCAAGTGGCTGCGCACCACCAACGGCATCGTGTGGCGCCGGCCCATCCCCTCGCTGAACTACCTGCTCACCTCGCACGTGTGGCGCCAGGACCACAACGGGTTCTCACACCAGGATCCCGGATTCATCGATCACGTGGTGAACAAGAAGGCCGACGTGATCCGGGTATATCTCCCGCCGGACGCCAACACACTGCTGTCGGTGGCCGACCACTGCCTGCGCAGCCGGCAATACGTCAACGTCATCGTCGCCGGGAAACAGCCGCAGCTGCAGTACCTCGACATGGCCGCGGCGATTACCCACTGCACCAAAGGAATCGGGATCTGGGACTGGGCCAGCACCGACAGCGGTGTGGAACCGGATGTGGTGCTCGGGTGCGCCGGGGACGTGCCCACGATGGAGACGCTCGCCGCCGTCCAGATCCTGCTGGAGTGGTTCCCCGACCTGAGGATCCGGGTGGTCAATGTGGTCGATCTGATGCGGCTGCAGGACCATCGGGAGCACCCGCACGGGCTGATGGAGGCGGACTTCGACGCGCTGTTCACCGTGGACAGGCCGGTGATCTTCGCCTACCACGGGTATCCGTGGTTGATCCACCGACTGACCTACCGCCGCACCAACCATCACAACTTCCATGTGCGCGGCTACAAGGAGGAGGGGACCACGACGACACCGTTCGACATGTGCGTGCTCAACCAGATCGACCGCTTCGATCTGGCGATGGACGTCATCGACCGCGTCCCCCGTCTCCACCGCATCTCGGCGCACCCGCGTGAGCACCTGAAGAACAAGCTGATCGAACATCGCCAGTACATCCGCACCCACGGGGAGGACATGCCCGAGATCACCCACTGGCAATGGGCCCCGGCCGCACCGCCTGCCGGCGGTGGCCCCGGACCGGTCTCCACCGCCGAGCAGTGAGAGGCGACGGAAAGGACCGACCGTGGCGGAAACACGTCGATACCATGGGGGTGGACGAGAGAGAGCCGAACGCCCTGTTCGTTCAGGTGACGAAGAACCCGCTCGAACGCGCACTGAGATGACGGCTCGCAGGCAATCACCATGCTCGAGGACGCGATGCCTAGAACCGAGAGAAAGGCGCAGCGGGTGAGCAGCAACGACATATTTCAAGTCGTGGTCGGCGTGGATGGGTCGACCCAGTCGCTGACCGCCCTCGAATGGGCGGTGACCGAAGCCCGTCTGCGCCACGGCCAGGTACGAGTGGTGACCGGGTGGCAGTATCCGACCGCGGCGACCGGCATGGACGGACTGATCTGGGAGCACCAATCGTTCGAGCGCGTCGCACACCAGACCCAGAGCGAAGCATTGAAAGGTGTTCCCACCGAGGGCGTCCACATCAGCGGCGAGGTCCTCCAGGGGCTTCCCGCCTCCGTTCTGCTAGAGGCCGCCCAGGATGCGGACCTGCTTGTCGTCGGCTCCCGCGGCCGGGGAGGGTTCACCGGACTGCTTCTCGGGTCGGTGTCCACCCAGATCGTCCACCACGCCACCTGCCCGGTACTGATCGTCCGACCGGGACGGGAAACGCCTGCAGCCAGGTAGAAGTCACGTCGGGCACCCGCCGGCAACAGGTCATCGGAGAACAGCGGCTGGTTCGCTCGCCCGCAGGCATATCGACGAGTGACAGACCACGATCTGCTCGCTCCATGGCGACAGGTGCAGTACTGCCTCCGCAGATCACGGCGCACATCTCGGTGGCATGTCGCACCATCGATAGCATCCCGACTGTCGAACTTTGCCGGCCGCGTACACGTGCCGGCCGTGTCCGCGGTCGCCCGCAGATGTTTCCTGTTGCATCAAACTGGGACTCGGCCACCTCTGATCAGAAAGGGCGACTGTGGAACAGGCTTCGCCAACGCTCGCCAGTCCGCGACCGGACGCGGTGACCACGCCGCGCGTGGTCGTAGTCCACATGCTCCGGGTATCGGCATGACTCGCCGCGACCGATCCCGCGCAGCCGGATCCGGACCGGCAGGGATCGGAAATGGATTCGACCCGGGTGGTGAGCCGTGCGCGCCGTGCGTGGCTCAACTGCATTCCCCCGCCGAGCGGCTGGCGGCTCTGCGTGAGGCGGTCCACCACGAGCCGGATCCGCTGGTGACGTTGACCCACCTGCTGCACCTGTGTCGTGATGAGCATCGTGTGCTGTGGGCGCAGGCGGGCTCCCCGGGCATCCGGGCGACGGTCGCGAACGTGCTCGCCCCGCTCCGTACGGTAGTCGGGTCCGGCCCGGCTGCCGCGACCTTGGACGCGCCGGTTCGCCAAGCCCTGGCCGAAGCGCTGCGACCGGTCGACGGGGCGGCACCGGTGGTGATCGCTCACGCGCTCGCGCAGTTCCTCGACGACCACTATCGGCAGTGCGTCACCGAGTCGTTCCGCAGACGCAGCCCTTACCAGCCCGGGGTGGGTGATCCAGTTCCTCTGGGCGGCCCCGACATCCGCGCAGTGATGGACATGCGGCCCACCTCGCCACCCTGGCGGCTGGCGAACCGGCTGGATGAGACTCGCCGGGTCCGGCTGGCCGGAGGGTGGGTGACACAGTTTCGGATCGTGTTCGACTACAGCCTCTTCGACGCCCTGCCCGGTCTGGTCACCGCCGACACGATCGTTGCCACCTGCCACCCCAACCGAGCCCTGACCGAATTCACTCTGCCCCGCGACTCGACGCAGCCGACCTTCCCGGTGCAGCCGACAGACCTCGATCGGCAGCGCCGCCACCTCGATCAGCTCATCGGCCGGGCCGCCGCCGCTGGTGCCTCCATCATCGTGCTGCCCGAACTGTGCGTCACCGAGTCGCTGGCCCGACACCTGCAGGACTGGGTCCGCCGCGAGGACGGCCCCCGGCTCCTGGTCGCCGGCAGCTACCATCACGTCGATGGTTCGCCGCCTCGGCGGCGCAATACCGCCATCGCCTGGGTCCGCGGGCACGACCAGCCGTTGACACACGACAAACATTCGCCCGCCGAGCAGCCGATCCTGGAGGACATTCAGCCGCAGGGTTGGCCGGAATTGCGCGTGTACGTCACCGCCGACGGATGGCATCTCGTGATCGCAATCTGCCGGGACCTGCTCAATCCGGAGGCGGTGCACACCCTCGCCGAGACCGGAGCCAACCTGGTGCTGGTGCCGGCGATGAGCGAGAGCCTGGCGCCCTTCACCGGTCAGGTCGCGCACCTGGTCGGCTCGGGACAGGCCATCATCGCCCTGGCGAACAACCCCGCCGACTGGGCCCGAAGCGGCGACCCCGCCCCGCACCGCTCGGCCCGCGCCCTGTTCGGTCACCCCGGTCTGGGGCAGCAGACCCGGGTGGTCGCCTCGCCGGACACCGCTCCCGGTATCGCGACGCTCAACGTGCGGTCCGGGCTGATCGGCTGGACCAGCGCCGACAGCCAGGACTCGCCCGGTGACCCGCCCGGTGACCAACCGTCATCCTCGCAGACCCTCCCGGAGTGGGCCGCCCGGCTTGCGGCAGCAATCCGCCGCTACCGGCAGTACGAGCCACCGCCGCCGAAGCCGATCACGCTCCGGCCCGCTGCGGTGCTCGTGCTGCTCACCGATGGACCTACTGGCCCGCAGATACTGCTCACCACGCGTGCTCCGGACCTGCGGGACTACCCTGGCCGGCGCGTGTTTCCCGGCGGCGTCCGGGACCCGCAGGATGACGGCCCGGTGGCTACCGCCTTGCGGGAAGCCGGCGAGGAGATCGGACTGGACCCGGGCAGCGTGCAGATCCTTGGCGTGCTGCCCGCACTCGCCGAGCCAGAGACCAGGTTCTTGGTCACCCCCGTGCTCGGTTGGTCCGCTCGCCCGGAGTACACCCGACCGGTCAACCTCGCCGAAGTCACCTCGGTCCATGACGTGCCGCTGCGACAGCTCACCCATCCAGGTCATGACCGAGACGGTGTACCAGACCCGCCGAGTCCGGAGCTGACTGGCCTCGGCTCGATGACCGCCATGGTGATCGATATGCTGCTCACCCTGCTCGCCGAGCCGATCCATCCGTCCGGCTCCGGACACGACCGGGCATCCGCAAAGGATCCCGACGCTCCCGGACCACCGTGGTGACGGCCAGGGCGGGGGAGGTAGCCGGCGACGCATGGGTCGGCTCAGTTAGTCCCGCAACATCGGAGCGGTAGGGTCGGCGCCAGGTTCGGGCAGTGCGTGGGCGGCCGCCGCCGACGGCAGGTCTACTTCCCAGACCTCGCCGGGGGTCAGCGTCTTCTCGATTCCTTCGACGCAGAGCCGGACTGGTCCGGCCGAGCAGGGATACAGTCGCAACCGCGCCCGGTCCTGGGTCAGGCCGATGCTGATCGGTTGTCCCCGATAACTGAACCGGAACGTCGCCTCGGTCAGTTCGGCGGGCAAGACCGGATGCAGCCAGAGGGCGTCCTGCCGGGTTTCCACCCCGCCGTAACAACGGATCACCATATCGGCGGTTCCAGCCATGGCTCCGAGGTGGACACCTTCATGAGTGGTCCCGCCCTGGGTGTCGGCCAGATCCGCCTCCAGAGCCTGCTCGAACAGCGACCACGACCGGGGCCGGTCGGTCCGGGCCAGCACCCAGCCGTGGGTCAGTCTGCTCAAGGTCGAGCCGTGGCTGGTGCGCGCGAGATAGTACTGGACCGTACGGGGGATGAGTTCCGGCGGCAGCGTGTACCCGAGGCGTTCGAACACGGTGCGGAGCTCGTCGGCGGAGAACAGGTAGAAAAGCATCAGGACATCGGCCTGTTTGGAGAGCCGGTACCTGTTGGTGGTGTCGCCTTCGGCCTGCAGGATCAGATCCAGCCGGCCGATATTGCCGTAGCGCGCCCGGTAGGCGTCCCAGTCGAATTCCTCCAGCGCCTCGTAGCCCTCGAACTGGCTGATGACACCGTCGTGGAAGGGTACGCGCAGCCGCCTGCTGATGCGGTCCCAGTGTGCGGGCTCCTCGGGCTTCAGGTGCAACCGGCGCCAGAGCGGGTCGCAGTCGCGACAGGCCAGCAGGTCCACCGCGTCCTCGGCCCGGGCGAGCACCCAGGCGGCCAGCACGTTGGTGTAGGCGTTGTTGCGCAGACCCTGACCCGGTGCGTCCGGGTACCCGTCGTGGTACTCGTCCGGTCCCATCACACCGCTGATGTCGAAGTGGTCATCCGCGGGATTGCGAACGGCCAGGCTGGTGAAAAGTCGGGCGACCTCCACGAGGATTTCGGCCCCGTACTCGGTGAGGAACCCGGTGTCGGCCGTGGCCTGATAGTACTGCCACACGCTGTAGGCCACGGCCAACCCGACGTGCCGCTGCCTGCGGGAGTTATCCGCCATCCACACCCCGTTGCGGACGTTGAAGAGCTCGGCGGGGGTTTCCTCCCGGCCGTCGCTGCCGGACTGCCAGGGAAACATTGCACCATTCAGGCCATCGTCGCGTGCGGCCGCGCGGGCCGCGTCCAGGCGCCGGTACCGGTAGAGCAGGAAGGAGCGCGTCAGTTCGGGCCGGCGCAAGGTCAACATGGGATAGACGAAGAGTTCATCCCAGAAGATGTGGCCGCGGTAGCCCTCACCGTGCAGTCCCCGCGCGGGCAGGCCCGCATCGAGGTCCGTGTCAGCTGCCGCGACGGTTTGCAGCACGTGAAAGATGTGCAGATTTAGCGCCAGCGACTGCCGCACACCCGTCTCAAGGTCTATCCCGAACCGCTCCCACAGTGCGGCCCAGGCGTTTTCCTGGGCGCCGAGCAGCTCCCCGAATCCGGGTGCCCGGCCGATCCGGTTGCCGGCGTCCAGGGCGGCCGTGGAGGCGGCGCGATCCCGGGAAGTCGCCACGGCGACAATCTTTTCCAGCGTCACCGGGATGCCGCGCCCGAGGCTGAGCGTAATGGTGTGCCCTGCGCGGGCTTGCTCGGCGATCAGCCGGCGGTCGACGACCGTGTCTGCGGCGCCCACACGGGTCCGTGCCGCAGTCGCGATGCTGATCCGGGACTGGTTGGTCACCGCCTCGTACAGCACCGCTTCACCGTCCAGTTCCACGGAGCGGACCGGGACCAGATGCTCGTGGGCCAGCGCACGGTCCGCTGCCACGTTGCGGTTTGCCACCGCTCCGTTCACGGCGGACTCGACGGTCATCTCACCGAACCAGTCTTCGGCTTCGAGGATGAGCTCCAGTGCGGCCAGATGCGTTTCGGTCAGAGACTGGAACTGCCGGGAGGTGACCCGGGTCGTGCGGCCCGCAGCGTCACGGTACCGGTGGGTGCGAGTCAGCACACCGGTACGCAGATCAAGATCCTGGCGGTAGCTGAGCATCTCCGGCGATCCCGGACACAGAACCGGACCGTCTCCGACGCGGGCGGTCAGGAAAGTCCAGTCCGGGGCATTGACCAAATGTTCGGTCTCAACGGTGTGCCCATCGAGGGCGGTGGTGAGCCGATTGTAGATTCCGGCCAGGTATGTGCCCGGGTAGTGGACTGCGTCGGCGGTGCTGCCGGGTACCGCGCCGCGGGTGGCCCAATACCCGTTCCCCAGCGTGCACAGCGCCTCCCGGGTTGCTTCTTGGGCGAGGTCGAACCGGTCATAGACCAGATTCCAGCCTCCCGGCGGGGTCGGCTGCGCCCCTCCACACCAGGATCCGCCGCTCTGTGCTTGGTCGATGGCCGCCTCGGCTGGCTGCCCCGGGATTCGCCGCGCGGTGGCGTCGTTGTCACCCGTGCGCATCACAACCTCGACCGCCGGGGTGCCAGCCGAGACCGGTCGCACCGCGAGACAACGCCGCCACAGCCGGTAGCCGAGCTGTCCGCAGGGACGGCACGTGCCGCTGCTGTCATAGTGACACAGTAACTGCGTCGACGAGGACAGCGCGGCGAGCTTGCGCGTCCGAACGCACCGCCCAACCGGACTCGTTCGCGCACCACCTCACCAGTGTGGGTCATCGAGTGTTGGTGAAGACGACGAAACCACTACCGAATTGGGCAGGATTGGCCCGCCCCGGCCTGGGAGGTCTGGTCATCTGCACTTCAATCCGGGAGGCACGCGCCAGCCGATTTCGTCGCCCGCGGCCACGTTCTAGGATGGGATCGTGGTCCTCTTCTACGAGGTTTTGTTGGTTTTCGCTGCCTTGCTCATCACGTGGTTCTCGCTGTACGTCATCTATCGTTTGATCACCGAGGAAGACTTGAACCGCCGATTCCGGTGATTACTGGCGATTACCGGGGGGTCGTCGGCGACAGGGATGACCGGGTGATGCTGCCGCGGTCCCGTTCACTGGCCCCGAATCTCCGTGCCACGGCAACTCTGATACTGAAACGGCCACCGACATGACGTCGGCCGCACGAGTCTGCCCGTCGCAGTGATCTGCCGCCAGTCCGATAAGGTTGTCGCCGAACATCATTCGGGTCAATTGTCCGAGTTGAGGTGCCAATCCTCGCGCCTAACGACGTGACGGCCCGTTCCCAGCCGCTCGTATTTGCGCGTCGTCGCGCCACCACCCATGGAGTAAAGCTTCTTCAGCAAATCTTCACAGAAATCCTCGGCCTGAACCGGCAATGAACTGACAGTCTTGAACGAGAGACGGGCGCAGGGCGCCGTCGGGTTGATCGAGGTGGGATAAGAGACGAGGAGTGGATGTGTCGCAGTGCCGACGAACACCGATCGGGATTGTGTGCCCGCGACGTGCGGATCCAACTGTCACCGCCTCTGTCGACACACCGGGTTGGTCAGGAATCGTGCTCGATCCACCACCGGCTCGGCCGCTGAATCGTCCCCTGCGTCCCTTGCGTCCGCAATCACCGATTATACCGGAGGAGGGTATATTGAGAGGTGGAGAACGCGGCCTGGCGAGAGGAGTCGGCAGTGAGCACCGAACCCCCCGAGGCCAGCCATCGCCACATCCAGTCCAAGGGCGCCTACCTCGCGCGCCTGCGGCGCATCGAAGGGCAGGCCCGCGGCCTTCAACGGATGGTCGACGAAGAGAAGTATTGCATCGACATCCTCACCCAGATCTCCGCGATGACCAAGGCCCTCCAGGCCGTGGCGCTGGGCCTGCTCGAGGAGCACATCAGCCACTGCGTGGTCAATGCCGCCGCGGCCGGCGATCGCGTCGAGGCCGACGTGAAGATCGCCGAGGCATCCAACGCCATCGCACGTCTCGTGCGGTCCTGACTGCAAATCTGTCATCGAAGGGCATGGCGCCGAATGGGGGCCCGGACAGCCCGCCGAGCCGGAAGCGGGCGCGCGCCCAGGTGCTTGGATTCTGTCAAGCCGCCAAGGTCATGGAGGTCGACAGCCTCGCGCGATCTCCGGCGGGTGCGGGCGTGATCGCTTGGCCCCCACTGCACAACTGCCCGACGTCTTGCGTGATCAGCACGTGTGCGCACTGTGAGAAAGGAATTTCCCTGTCATGAAGAAGAAGTCCCTCGCCGCCGGCGCAGCCGCGGTTGCTGCTCTGGTCGCGTTGACCGCCTGTAGCAACTCCAGCAACGATCAGGCCACGCAGACCAGCAGCTCGGCGAGCGTCACCGCCACCACAGCGGCCGCCGATACCCACAACCAGGCGGACGTGACGTTCGCGCAGCAGATGATTCCGCATCACGCGCAGGCGATCGAGATGAGCGATGTCGTGCTCGCCAAGGACGGCATCGACCCGCGGGTGATCGATCTGGCCAACCAGATCAAGGCAGCGCAGGGCCCGGAGATCGAGCGGCTGCAGGGCTGGTTGACCGAGTGGGGACA
This sequence comes from Rhodococcus pseudokoreensis, assembly GCF_017068395.1. Taxonomy (NCBI): domain Bacteria; kingdom Bacillati; phylum Actinomycetota; class Actinomycetes; order Mycobacteriales; family Nocardiaceae; genus Rhodococcus; species Rhodococcus pseudokoreensis. The sequence goes on from NZ_CP070615.1 coordinate 297,431, forward strand.
GTCCAGCATGCCGATGGCCACGTCCGGGATGATGACTCCGGGTCAGAGTATGCCGATGGCCACGTCCGGGATGATGACTCCGGGTCAGAGTATGCCGATGGCCACGTCCGGGATGATGACTCCGGGTCAGAGTATGCCGATGTCGGGCATGGAGATGCCAGGCGATAGCGGGATGGGAGTCAGCGGAATGATGTCCGCCGAGGACATGACCGCACTGCAGAATGCTCAGGGCGTGGACGCCAGCCGGCTTTTCCTCACGCAGATGATCGCCCATCACCAGGGCGCGATCGCCATGGCGCAGACCGAAATCGACTCCGGTCAGTATCCAGAAGCCGTCGCGATGGCACGCACCATCGCCGACACCCAACAGCAGGAGATCGCCACGATGCAGAACATCCTGGCCTCGCTGTGACACCCGGCTTCGGGGATTCGAACACCCGCCGATAAACCTCGTCCGAGGAGAACACAGTGAGCACCACCACCGGCTACCACGTGTCCGGCATGACCTGCGCGCATTGCGTGAAGGCGGTCACCGAGGAACTCGACCGTCTCGATGCAGTGACGAACGTCGACATCGACCTGGTCCCCGGCGGGGACTCTCGGGTGAGGGTCACCAGCAGCCGGCCGCTGCCGCTGGAGCAGGTACGTCATGCCGTCGAGGAGGCCGGATACTCGCTGTCCGACCCGCCCACCTGATCCGCCCTCGGCGCGCCCTCCCCGCGGCATCAGCGAGGGTTCGCGACGGTGAGAACGAGGACGGACCCGGGTCACCGCCTCGACCCGGGGAGGATGCGCCGCGGTGATCATCACAAGATCGCCCGTCGCCGGGCATCGACGTGGCTGTCACGGCCGGTCAACCGACCCGACGGCGCTGCGGGCTTGCGGGAGCCGGTGCCGGGCGATCGCGGTCACCGAGTACTTCCTCATCGCCGATCCGGGGGGAAGGTGATGGTGAAGGTACTGCCGGTTCCGGGGCCGTCGCTGCGGGCGGTGATGTGGCCGCCGTGCGCCTCGACGAGGGCCTTGGCGATCGCCAGTCCGATCCCGGCTCCTCCGTGTTCGCGGTCGCGTGCCGCGTCGACTCGGTAGAACCGTTCGAACAGGTGCGGGAGGTGTTCGGCGGCGATTCCGTCGCCGGTGTCGGTCACCTCGATCACCAGCAGCTCGTGTCGCTGTTCCGCGGTCACCTCCACCCGCCCGCCCCGGGGGGTGTGGCGCAAGGCGTTGTCGAGCAGGTTGCCCAGCACCTGCCCGAGCCGCTCCGGGTCGGCCCACAGCCCGGGAAGGTGCGCGGGAACATGAGAGGTCAGTGTCACCTGCTTCGCTGCGTAGCGGTCGGCCGCGGCGGTCAGGGTGGTGGAGATCAGCGCGGCGGGGTCCACCCAGGTGGGTTCGATCGAGGTCCGGCTCTCTTCCGCATGGGAGAGGCTGCGGACGTCGTCCGAGAAACGGACCAGTCTGCGGGTCTGGTCGCGCAGCATCGTGATCGTGTCGGCATCCAAGGTCTCGACCCCGTCCTCGAGTGCCTCCATGTACGCCTCGAGCACCGACACCGGGGTGCGGATCTCGTGGGCGAGGTCAGCGAGAAGTTGGCGGCGGGTGGTCTCGACCGATTCGAGCCCGGCGGCCATCCGGTTGAACGCCTCGGCGAGGGCGTCGAAATCGTCCCCCAGGTGCGGGGGAGTGACCCGAATGTCGTAGCGCCCGTCGGCCACCGCGGTCGCCGCGGACGACACCTCGGTCACCGACCGTTCCAGGCGCCGACTGAAATACCAGGTCACCACTAACGCGGCCAGGGAGGCCACCCCGAGGGCGACCGCCAGGGAAATGGCGGTGGCGGAGCGGTACGCCTGCTCGGCGTGGAACTGCTCGTCGGACGAGGCCGGCACCCCGGCACGGTGCAGGTGCTCGCGGAACAGCGGGGGGCCAGCGAACACCGCGACCACCCAACACGTTGCAGCGCCCGCAACCAGCACCAGCGATTGCGCCAGCAGCAGCCGCACGCCGAGGCCGGGGCCACGGCTGCGCACCGGACCGAGGCCAACGGTGCCCGGGCGAACCTGACGCGAGGTCATTGCCCGGTCCCCATCCGATACCCGATGCCGCGGACGGTGGTGACGTACCGGGGAGCGGCGGGGTCGTCTCCCAATTTGCGGCGCAGGTGGCCGACATGCACATCCACGAGGTGCTCGTTACCGACCCAGGATTCTCCCCACACGGCCTCGATCAACTGGCGCCGGCTAAATGCCATACCCGGCCGGGACGACAACGCCGCCAACACGTCGAACTCTGTGCGGGTCAATACCACCGGGCGATCGCAGAGATGGACCTCCCGGCCCGCGACGTCGATCCTCATCGCCCCGAATACCCGCGGGGGTGCCTCACTCCCGCCCGGCCCGGTGGGCGGCGTCTCGTATGCAGGTGCCTTCCGGGGCCGGCGCAACATGGCCCGGATGCGAGCCACCAACTCCCGTGGGCTGAACGGTTTGGTGACGTAGTCGTCGGCGCCGACGGACAAGCCGATGATGGTGTCCATTTCGGCGTTGCGGGCGGTCAACATCACCACGTAGGCGTCGGAGAACGTCCGCAGTGCTCGGCACACCTCGATTCCGTCCATGCCCGGCAACCCGAGGTCCAGGACCACGACGTCGGGGTCGATTTCCCGGGCGCGAGCGAGCGCATCGACGCCGTTGTAGGCGACGGCGACCTCGAAGTTCTCCCGTTCGAGGTAGCTGGCGACGACCGCGGTCAGCGGGCGCTCGTCGTCGACCACCAAGGCCCGATATCCGGCGGCGCTGTCAGGCGGGAGGTGTGGCGCGTGGTTCATGGTCTCCATCGTCGCCGGTGTCCTCCCGGTCTGGTGCGGGTCATCCTGAACTGGCCATATCTTCAGGGAAACTACACAGAACCCTCATCGATTCACCGCGATCCGTCACCACGATGGAGAGCAGCGAAAGGTGAACAGCCATGATGTGGTGGAACGACGGAATGGGGTACGAAATGGGCTGGGGCGGCTGGGTACTGATGGCCGTGGTGATGGTCGCGTTCTGGGGGTTGGTTGTTGCCGGGGTGTTGGCAATGTTCCGCAGCATGCGAACGGACCGCACCGCGCCCTTCGACCCCGACGCTCGGGCCCGGGAAATTCTCGACGAACGATTCGCTCGAGGTGAGATCGACGCCGAAGAATACCGCCTCCGCAGGGACGAATTGCGCGCCCGGCAGTGACACGTGAGCGATCCGCCGTGTCGATGGCAGGTTGGCGGGCAGCCAGTAACATCCTCGCGCACGCTGCAGGGCTTGTAAGGATGGGGGCGGACGTGCCTGAGTACGGTGCCGGACTGAGTCGGCGCACCTTCTTCGCCGCTGCCGCAGGACTGGGCGGCCTCGCAGTGTCTGCCTGTACCCGCGAATCACCGTTTTCCGGACCCCATCCGGTCGATGCGAACGCCGTCTCGGCCGCCGAGGCAGCCCGCCCCCACACCGGCCGCACCGTCGACGCCGCCCTGGCCGCGCAGACCACCGACATCGACCTCGGCGGGATACAAGTGCGCACCTTCGCCTACGGCAACACCGTTCCCGGGAAGATGATTCGGGCCAACGTCGGCGACGAGATAGCTGTCGCCCTCACCAACGGCCTCGTCCACGACACCTCCGTGCACTGGCACGGCATTGCGCTGCGAAACGACATGGACGGGGCCAGCCCCGCCAGCCCCGACATCGGACCGGGTCGAAGCTTCACCTACCGTTTCTCGGTGCCGCATGCGGGTACCTACTGGGCGCACCCGCATGTCGGGCTCGACACCGACTACGGGCTGTATCTGCCCGTCATCGTCGACGACCCCGGCGGACCCGGAAATTACGACGCCGAGTGGATCGTCGTCCTCGACGACTGGACCGACGGAATCGGCCCCGGCCCCCGGCAGATCTTCTCGAACCTGCAGTCGGGCGGGATGGGGTCGATGGGCGGACCAGGCGGCATGGGTGGCATGGGGAACATGCCCGGGATGGGGGGAATGGGCGGCGGCTCGGATCAGAGCGGCGCCCCCACCTCGAGTGCGACGTCGAACGGGGTGGGCACCAGCAGCCTCCTGGGCGGCGACGCCGGCGACATCACCTACCCGTACTACCTGGTCAACGGGCGGCTCCCGACCGCACCGTCGACGTTCACGGCCACACCCGGTCAGCGTGTGCGGATCCGCATCATCAACGCCGGAGCCGACACCGCCTTCCGCATCGCCCTCGCCGGGCACACCATGACCGTCACCCACACCGACGGCTACCCGATCACCCCGGTCGACGTCGACGCCCTCCTGCTCGGCATGGGCGAACGCTACGACGTGATCGTCACCGCCGGGGACGGCGTCTTCCCCCTTGTCGCGGCGGCCGAAGGCAAGATTGCTCACGCCCGGGCCTTGCTGCGTACCGGCGCCGGATCCGCACCCGACCCGGCATTCGCGCCCCGCGAACTCGGCGGCCGGGTCGGCACCGTGGACACCTTCGCCGCCGCCGACACCGTCCTTCTGCCCAAGGGACGCCCAGAGGTGAACCTCGCGGTGGATCTCGGCGGGGGCATGATGAGCTACCACTGGACCATCAACGGCCGCCCGTACGACCAGACCCAGCCATTGACGATCCGGCAAGGGCAGCACGCCCGCCTGACCTTCACGAACATGACCATGATGTGGCATCCGATGCACCTGCACGGGCACACCTTCCAGATCGTCAAACCCGACGGGACCCCCGGCCCCCGCAAGGACACCGCCATCGTTCTCCCGATGCGTTCGATCGCCGTGGACCTGGTCGCCGACAATCCCGGCGACTGGATGCTGCACTGCCACAACGCCTACCACCAGGAAGCAGGAATGATGACCCGCCTCGACTACGACAGTTGAGGCGGTGACCAGTCATCGGCCCTGCACTGATCCCTCGACGAGACCCACCGAACGTCTAGAGCCTTCCCGTGGCAGCCACGACACCGCCACCGGATCCGAGAAGGAGGTGAGAAGAATGGGAATGACCATGATGGACATGATGATGATGTGTATGCGCATGATGGGCATAATGCCGCCGATGATGAACATGCCGATGACTATGCCGCCCATGTGACGCGATACTCGGCTAGAACTGCACATCCGTCACCCACGCCATCTCGCGAGCCTTCTCGGCGCGTGAACAGCCTGTTAGAGGCGCAGGCCAGGCGTATGTAGCCGAGGCAGTAGCGAGGGAGAGGGTCGTGTAGGAAGGGTCTCCGGGGCGTGAGGACCCCCGGGCAGCCCCACCAAGCGGTTTCCAGCCCTGCACGCCCACCACCCACGAACGGCCCCCTCCCCTTCGGAGGGGGCCTTCGTCGGGTCTCAGAGCTTCGCGACGGTGATATGGTGCGCGACCTCGACCTCCGCCCACATGCGGCCGCCACGCCCCACGGCCCACGCCCAGCATGCACGTTCGGGATCCCCAGCAGAGGGTTAGTGGGTGGTCATGGGTGTACATGAACGGGGCGTCACCGGAGGTCATCTTGGAGGCCGAACTCGGAACAATGGGCTATGCCTGGTGGACCATCAACGATCGCCCCTACGATCACACCGCCCAATTGGCGATCCGTGAAGGTCGATGGGCCCGCCTGACTTTGTACGAACTTGACCATGATGGGCATCCCATGCACCGGCACGGACACTGTCATCGTCCGGCCGATACGCTCTCTTGCGGTGAGGCTGATCGCGGAGGCCCCGGTCAACTGGATGGTTCACTGCCACAACGGATATCATCAGAAACCGGGCATGGTGACCCGGCTGGACTACACCGGGTGATCTCGGCTCGCCTCAGGAGCGGACGAGGCGGGCGATCGCGTCGGTGGCCTCTTTGATCTTCGCCTCCGCCTCTGGGCCGCCGGCGACCGCGGCGTCGACCACGCAGTGACTGATGTGGTCTTCGAGCAGTCCCATGGCGACGGCCTGCAAGGCCTTGGTCATCGCGGAGACCTGGGTGAGGATGTCGATGCAGTACTTGTCTTCCTCGACCATCCGCTGCAGTCCGCGGGCCTGGCCTTCGATCCGCTTGAGGCGCTTGAGGTAGGCGTCCTTTTCGGTGATGTAGCCGTGCGCGGCGTGGTCATGGCCGTCGGTCTCGGCGGGTGCCTGGGTGGCCGCGGGGGTGGGGGTGGCCATGGTGTCCTCCTGGAATCCGAGTGTCATGCCGAGCACCCCCGATTATGCCCGCCGGGGGTATCCCCGCTGGGAAGCGGGCCGTCGAGACGGCGGCCGACCGCCGCCGCGGCACACAGCACCGCGCACTTCACCGCCGCCCGGGTCGCGGGGTGCCGGGTGATCCGCATCAAGGTCGTTGCCATCGAGGACATGGTCCTCTCCTTCCGGGACTGCATAGGGTAAAAGGGTGTGGGGTGGGCGGCGCCTGCACGCCCTGCCCACCCCACCTCCTGGGTGCCTTTTCTGCCGCGGTTATCCGGTGAGGGACCGGAACCGGCGCAGCCGCAGGCTGTTGCTGACCACGAACACCGACGAGAACGCCATAGCCGCTCCGGCGAGCATCGGATTGAGCAGCCCGGCGGCGGCCAGGGGGAGGGCGGCCACGTTGTAGGCGAAGGCCCAGAACAGGTTGCCCTTGATGGTGCCCAGCGTCTTGCGGGCCAACCGGATCGCGTCCGCGGCGGCGCGCAGGTCACCGCGGACCAGGGTCAGATCGCTGGCCTCGATCGCGACGTCGGTGCCGGTGCCCATCGCCAACCCGAGATCGGCCTGGGCCAGGGCGGCTGCGTCGTTGACACCGTCGCCGACCATCGCGACGACCTTGCCCTGATCCTGGAGCCGTTTGACGACGTCCACCTTGTCCGCGGGCAGCACCTCGGCGATCACCTCGTCGATGCCGACCTGGTCGGCGATCGCCCGGGCGGCGGCGGCGTTGTCGCCGGTGAGCATGATCGGGGTCAGGCCGAGCTCGCGCAGCTGTGTGATCGCCTCGGCCGAGGTGGCCTTGACCGCGTCGGCGACGACGAGCACGGCGCGGGCCCGCCCGTCCCAGCCGACCACGACGGCGGTCTTGCCGTCGGATTCGGCTGCGCTCATGGCGTTTTCGAGTTCGGCGGTCAGGTGTTGCGCCCAGTCGGCGAGCAGGCGGGCCCGTCCGACGACCACCGCGTGGTCGTCGACCATGCCCTGCACCCCGAGGCCTTCGACGTTGGCGAACTGCTCCACCGCAGGCAGGGATCCGACCTTGTCCCGGGCGCCCTTGGCGATGGCCTGGGCGATGGGATGCTCGGAGGAATCCTCGAGCGCCCCGGCCAGGCGCAGCACCTGCCCGGTGTCTTCCCCGTCGGCGGTGACCACATCGAGCAGGGTCATCTTGCCGGTGGTGACGGTGCCGGTCTTGTCGAGCACCACGGTGTCGACCCGGCGGGTCGATTCGAGGACCTCGGGCCCCTTGATCAAGATGCCGAGCTGGGCGCCGCGGCCGGTGCCGACCATCAGTGCGGTCGGGGTGGCCAGGCCGAGGGCGCAGGGGCAGGCGATGATCAGCACCGCGACGGCGGCGGTGAACGCGGCCGCAATGCCGCCGCCGGTGCCGATCCAGAACCCGAGGGTCGCCACGGCCAGGGCGATCACAATGGGGACGAAGACGCCGGAAATCTTGTCGGCCAACCGTTGGGCCTGAGCCTTCCCGGTCTGCGCGTCTTCGACGAGTTTCGCCATCTGCGCGAGCTGGGTGTCCGACCCGATCCGGCTGGCGCGGACCACGATCCGGCCGCCGACGTTGACGGTGGCGCCGACGACCAGGTCGTCGGGTCCGACCTCGACGGGCACCGATTCCCCGGTCAGCATCGACGCATCGACCGCGGAGGAGCCCTCGGTGACCACACCGTCGGTGGCGATCTTCTCCCCGGGGCGGACCACGAACTCGTCACCGACGGCCAGTTGATCGGTGGGGATGCGCTGCTCGACACCGTCTCGCAGGACCGACACCTCTTTGGCGCCGAGTTCGAGCAGCGCTCGCAGGGCGGCACCGGCGCGCCGCTTGGAGCGGGCCTCGAAGAAGCGGCCGGCGAGGATGAAGGTGGTGACCCCGGCGGCGGCCTCGAGGTAGATGTTGCCGGCGCCGTCGCTGCGGGAGATGGTCAGCTCGAACGGATGGGTCATGCCCGCCATTCCGGCGGTACCCCAGAACAGGGCGTACAGCGACCAGCCGAGGGCGGCGAGGGTGCCCATCGAGATGAGGGTGTCCATCGTGGAGGTGCCGTGCCGCAGGTTGGTGAAGGCGGCCTTGTGGAACGGCCACGCCCCCCACACCACCACCGGTGCGGCGAGGGTCAGTGAGAGCCACTGCCAGTTCGGGAACTGCAGCGCCGGAACCATGGCCATCGCGATCACCGGCACACTGAGCACCAACGACACCAGCAGACGCTGGCGCAGCGAGGCGGTCGGATCCGGCTCACCGGTCGGGCCGGCATCCTCGGTGCCGGTGGACGCGGCGGCCGGGGTGGGGACCTTGGCGGTGTAGCCGGCCTGCTCGACGGTGGCCACGAGATCGCCGGTGGACACCTCACCGACGTAGTTGACGCGTGCCTTTTCGGTGGCGTAGTTCACCGTGGCGGTGACGCCGTCGAGTTTGTTGAGTTTCTTCTCGATCCGGTTCGCGCAGGAGGCGCAGGTCATGCCACCAATTTCGAGTTCGACCTGGCCGTCGGCGGTCGGGTGTTGGGTGACGGGATTCATCGTGTCCTCCTCTCCGGTTCTCGCGGTCAGTGTCCGTGCCCGGCCGGGATCGGCTGCGGGGCGGCGGGCGCCGCGGCGCCGGAGCTCTGCCCGGCGGTCAGGGTGAATTCGGCGGTCCGCACCACTCCATCGTGCTGGAAATCCAGGAACAGGCGGTAGTCCCCGGCACTGGGGGTGGTGACAAAAAAGTCGATGCCCGGACCGGGGGCGGTGACCCCGTCACCGGGGTGCCCGTCCGGGTGCACGTGCAGGTACCCCAGGTCGGCGGCCCGCAACGCCACCAGGTGCCCGTACGCCCCGAGGTAGGGCTGCAGATCGGTGACGGGCTGCCCGCCGCGGCTCACCGACAGCGTCACCTTCGACGCCTGACCGGGGGTGAGGGCGCCGTCGAGCGTGACGGTGTACCCGTCGACCGTGGTGGTCGCGGCCACCGGCGGCAGCGGCTGCGGATCATAGACACCGGCGACGTGCAGATCGGCACCCAGGGTCAGGCCGTCACCACCGTCGGGAGTGAAGTCGGCGAACACCCGGTACTCCCCGGCCCGGGTCAGATCGAGTGGAACGCTCCAGGTTCCGGCGGCATCGAGTACCGGGTGCACGTGCTGGAATCCGGCCATGTCGCGGCGCACCGCGATCAGGTGCAGTTGCTTGTCGTGGCTGTCGACGTAGCGGGTGACGGGCGCGCCGTCGGCATCGAGGATGCGGAACCGTAGTGGCACGTCCGCACCCGCCGGAACCTGCGCGGTGTCCAGTGCCAGGGTGTATCCGCTGTCGGTGACCATCAGTCCTCCCGGTGGATCGGCGACCGGTGCGCCCGCGGTGGAACCGGGTCCGGCGTCGTGAGTTGAGGTGTCATGGGTGTCGGCCGGTGTGGTGCCCTCGGGTCCGAAGGCGGCCCCGGCCCCGAGGGCGAGTGCGAAGACCGCGGCCAGGCCGACGGTGAATCCGGCGAACTTGCTCGTTGCGTTCATCGTGGGGAATCTCCTGTCCGGGTCGTGTGTAGGCCAGTCAGCCGGCGAGCTGGTATCCGGCCTCGTCGACGGCCTGGGCGAGGGCCGCCTGCTCGATCGGGGTTTCGGAGTCGATATCGACCCGCCCGCTCGCGAGGTCGACATCCACGGCGGTGACGCCGGGGAGGTTGCCGATCTCGCCGCGGACCGAGGAGACACAGTGGCCGCAGGTCATTCCGGTGACGGTGACGGTGGTGGTGCTCATCGATGTCCTTCTTCCTTCGGTTCGGAATGCGATCGAGGTCGTCGCGCATCTACAGATTTACCATACCCCCCTACCGTATGCAACAGCGGAGTGCCCTTACCTGCGTCACTCCGGGTCATACCCCCCGGTGGTGTCCTCGACGCCGCGGAGGCGCTGGGTGTGGCGCAGCGCGATCGGGGGAGGGCGAGGTCAGTCCGTGGCGTCGGGCAGGTTTCGGCCGATCCGATCGATTCCCGTGACGCGCCCGTCCTGGCGAGGTTCGCGGGTCTGAGTTCCTTGGCGCACCCGTCTCGGGGAGGGGTGGCTTCGGTGCGGCCTACACCGCAAGCCTGGGCAGGGGAGCGGTCCGCAGCGCTCACTCCGATGGAAACGCCGGGTGGGTACGGATCGCCGATATGCCGCCTGATGGAAATCGGCAGGAGCTCGAAGGGCCGTCCGTGGGGCGGGTTGTCGCGCCGCAGTCAGGCTTTGTGAACGGAACAATTTCGGCGACGTCAAAGTTACCTCTTGCGTTCTCTACTATACCCCCCTACGGTATTCGATATTCATAGTGGAAACGACCAGCATCTAGGAGGGGCGACGATGTGCACAGAAGGTGAGTTTCGACTCGAAAGATATGGGGACACTGGAGGGTTTGCGACGATCCGAGGGTGGGGGAATCGATGTTGTGGGTAGCCGCGCCACTGCGCTCGGCCTCGTTCACATCACGTTAGATACCCCCCACCCGTAAGGACGGATAGTCATGTCTACCCCGACATCATCGACACGCAAGTGGTGGGCGCTGGCGCTGATCGCCGCTGCCCAATTCATGGTCATCATGGACACCTCCATCATCGGCATCGCATTACCGAAAATGCAGACCGACCTCGGCTTCTCCCAGGAGAACCTGACCTGGGTGTTCAACGCCTACGTCATCGCCTTCGGCGGACTACTCCTGCTCGGCGGCCGCCTGTCCGACCTGTGGGGCGCCAGACGCATCTTCGCCACCGGCTGGCTGATTCTGCTCGTCGGATCGATCACCGCCGGCGCCGCCGGGAACGTCGGCACCGAACTGGCCGGACGCGCCGTCCAGGGCGCCGGCGCCGCACTGATCGCCCCCTCCGCGCTGACCCTGCTGATGATGCTGTTCGGCTCCACCCAGCAGGAACTGACCAAAGCCCTCGCCGTCTACGGCGCCGCCGCACCCGCCGGCGGCACCGCCGGAGTGTTCCTGGGCGGGGTGATCACCGAATACCTCAGCTGGCCATGGGTGTTCTACATCAACATCCCCATCGCCGTCATCGCCCTCGCTGTGACACCCCTGCTGATGCCCAACGCGCCTGCCCGATCCGGTTCGATCGACCTCCTCGGCGCCCTGACCGTCACCGCCGGACTGGCGCTCGCCGTCTACTCCATCGTCCGGGCCCCGGAGGTCGGCTGGGATGCGGGTCAAACCTGGGGATACCTCGCCGTTTCCGCGGTGTTGCTGGGCGCATTCGTACTCATCCAGTCCCGCCGCCGCGAACCCCTGATGCGTTTGGGGATCTTCACCGCCCCCAACCTCGCCGCAGCGAACATCGCCCAACTACTGCTCGGCGCGGCGTGGATCCCGATGTGGTTCTTCCTGAACCTGTACCTGCAGCAGGTACTCGGCTACAGCGCATTCCCCGCCGGCGCAGCACTACTGCCGATGACCACGCTGATCATGCTCGGCATGATCGTCATCGCCCCGCGGGCGATGGGACGGTTCGGGGCGAAACCGATGATCGTGACCGGTTTGAGCGTGCTCGCGGCAGGGCTCGGGTGGATGGCCCTGGTCCGGCCCACCGGCAACTTCTGGGTCGACGTGCTGCCCGCCTCCCTCGTGGCAGCGGCCGGTATGTCGCTCGCCTTCATCCCCTCGCTGGGCACGGCGATCTCCGCCGCACGCCCCGAAGAGGGCGGATTGGCGTCGGGCATCGTCAACGTCAGCTACCAGGTCGGCTCGGCTCTCGGCCTGGCGGCCATGACCGCCGTCGCCGCCGCGTTCGGCGCAAACCAGGTCGGTGACCTGCCGGAACTGACCAACGGGTTCTCCGCTGCCTTCCTCGGCGCCGCCGTCATCGCCCTGGCCGGTGCGGGCATCACCGCGGTTACCATGCGGACCCCGATCGCCCAATCGGAGGTGGCACCGGAAACTGTGCTCAACTAGTACCTAGTGCCGCAACCGATCTGGTGGGATTCGGACAATGTCCGAATCTCACCAGCACGCACGCGCGGGGCGAACCGTGGGAGCTGGCGATCGTAGGAGGCTCAGTGGCATGCGGAGTCGGGTTGCTGGCCGCGGCTGCGTCGTGTCAACACCGATGGGGATGCCGCGACAAGCACCGCCAGCACCGCATACCCGGCGGTGAGGGTGGCGGCGGCGGCCGCGCAGGCGACCAGCAACGGGCCGCCCGCGTCGCCGAGTTCCCGGCCGATCTCCGCGGCCCCCATCGTCTGTCCCATCCGTTCTGGTGGTGTCGAGGTGGCCAGGGCCGCGAAGGCCAGCGGGGTGATCAGCCCGGTCCCGGTCCCGATCCCGACCGCGGCCAGCAGCACCCCGGCCAGACCGGGCAGCATCGCGCAACCCAGCCCCGCGCCGGCGAGAAGGAGGCCGGCGGTGATCCCGGTGCCAGCGGAGAGCCTGCCCGCGTCCCATGCCCGGCCCACGCGGGGCTGCACCACCGCAGCGCACGCCGCCAGCACCGAGACCGCGGCGCCGGTCACGACCGGACAGAGCCCGGCGGCGGCCCCGGAGACGGGCAGAAAACCCACCCCGACCGACAGGGCGGCGGTCGCCGCGGCCAGCGCGGCGGTCGACCGCAGGAACGATCCCTCCGACAGGCGGCGGACCAGGTCCACCACCGTCTGCCGGGACCGCGGCAGCGGCGGCACCGACGGCACCGCCCACCCCGCCCATATCGCGACCACCGCTGCGAGGACCGCCATGACCGCGAACAGCAGCGGCAGCCCACCCGCCCAGACCACGGCGCCGCCGAGCAGCGGGCCCAGGGTGTAGCCGATGCTCTTGTAGAACCCGTAGCTGCCGAATGCGCTGCCCTGCTTCGCTTTCGGGTTCATTCGGGCGACCAGGGCGCTGGCCGCGGGTGAGAACGCGGACGCCCCCGCCCCCTGCCCGAGCCGGGCCAGCCACAGCCAGCCCGGATCATCGACCACCACGAACACCGCGGACGCGAGAGCGAACGCGATCAGGCCACCGATCAACACCGGACGGGCACCGACCCGGTCCGCGATCGACCCGAATACGGGCTTGAGGACGACCTCGGCGCCGTCGTAGAGGGCCAGCAGCACACCCAGATACAGCAACGACCCACCGAGATCCCCGGTTGCCGAACCCAGATTCGCCGCGATCCCGTGCGCACCGAACGCGGTGGTGAAACCCGCCGCGTACAGCGGCCACATCCGCCGCCGCGGTAACACCGCCGGCGCGCCACACACTTCCGATACGTCCAGGCGTGGCGGGTCAGTGCCGGCCGGCGGCGACGGGGCTGTGCGCCGGGTAGGCGTGGACCAGCGCGGTGGACAGTTTCGGGACGGCGTGGGTGAGGGTGTGTTCGGCCTCGTGTGCCAATCGGTGGGCGTCGGCCAGGCTGGTGTCGGGGTCGATGTCGAGCTCGACGTCCGCGTGCAGCCGGTGCCCGATCCACCGCATCCGCACGCTGCGCACACTGCGCACCCCAGGGTCGGCGGACAGTGAGCCCTCGGCGGCATCGACGAGTTCGGGGTCGACCCCGTCCATCAGCCGGCGGAACACATCGCGCACCGCGGTACGCAGCACGGCGAGGATCGCCACGGTGATGACCAGTCCGACGATCGGGTCGGCAAGCGGGAAGCCGAGCGCCACGCCGCCGGCGCCGAACAGCACGGCCAGGGAGGTGAATCCGTCGGTGCGGGCGTGCAATCCGTCGGCGACCAGCGCCGCAGAGCCGATCTGACGGCCGACCCGGATGCGGTAGAGGGCGACGAGTTCGTTGCCGATAAATCCGACGAGCCCGGCCGCGGCGACCCACCCCAGGTGCTCGATCGGGACGGGGTTGATCAGCCGGCGCACCGCCTCGACCCCGGCGATCACTGCGGACAGGGTGATCATCGCGACGACGAACAACCCGGCCAGGTCCTCGGCCCGCCCGAAACCGTAGGTGTAGCGGCGGGTCGCCGCCCGACGGCCGAGCGCGAACGCGATCCACAGCGGGATCGCCGTCAGGGCATCGGAGAAGTTGTGCACCGTGTCCGCCAACAGCGCCACCGACCCGGACACCGCCACGATCACCAACTGCGCGATCGCGGTGACACCCAGGACGACCAGGCTGATCTTGACCGCCCGGATACCGATGGCACTGGACTCGAGGGCATCATCGACACTGTCCGCGGCGTCGTGACTGTGCGGGGCGAACACCTCCCGCACCGCGGCACCGAACCGGCCACCATGCCCGCGCCCATGCCCATGCCCGTGGCCGTGGCCGTGTGTGGCATGGGCAGGGGCACCTTTCAGGTGACTCATGCTGGGTTCTCCTCGACGCGAACCGGCGGCGCGGTGAGATCGGTTTCGGGGTGCAGGATGCGCAGATCGTCGCCGGTGCGGTGATGACCGGGAACACCTGGGCCGGCATGCTCGGCATTGAACACCGCATCGGTCACCAACTGCCGGACGTGATCGTTCTCCAACCGATAGATCACCTGAGTGCCCTCCCTCCGGGTGCGGACCAGCCGGGCCATCCGCAGCTTCGCCAGATGCTGCGACACCGACGGTGCCGGCTTCCCCACATGCTCGGCGAGGTCGTTGACCGAGCACTCCCGGTCCACCAACGCCCACAACACCTGCACCCGCGTCGAATCGGCCAGCATCCGGAACACCTCGACCACCAGGTCGACCTGATCGTCCGGCAACCTCCGCCGACATGCCCCGCTATCTGCATTCATACGCAGATAGTAACCCTGCCGGCGGGTCTTCGCCCAGCGGCCGCGGGGACCGCATCCACCCACGTGTCTGGATGCGGATACTCCAACACCGGGCCCATTGCGGACCGTTCGTCCCCCGTGCCGTGAAACCTGCAAGTGTGGACAAATGCCTATTTCCGGTTCGGCAGTTTTTTTACATGGGGCATCTTCGTGATGTCCGGGTGACTGAGTTTATACTTCGCGTCACTCCTAATTGATCGGGCGGTCAACCCGTTT
Organism: Rhodococcus pseudokoreensis; assembly: GCF_017068395.1. Classification (NCBI taxonomy): domain Bacteria; kingdom Bacillati; phylum Actinomycetota; class Actinomycetes; order Mycobacteriales; family Nocardiaceae; genus Rhodococcus; species Rhodococcus pseudokoreensis. The sequence goes on from NZ_CP070615.1 coordinate 312,565, forward strand.
ATCTGCTGAAAGATGCATTAAGAACCGTCCTTGACCTGGTTATGTGTTCAGATGTGGATGCACCTTCATCGATTTCATCGGGGTCGATTTTTCATTGGATTCGGGCAGATTGTGAAACGCCCTCGCTGTTTTGGCCGATAAAGCGAATAGGTCGGGTAATCAATTGGTAGAGAGGTGAGTTTCAATGGGTTCCTCCGGAATCGACTTCAACGTTGCCTTCGGTGCGTTTCTGCATTGGATCAGCGTCATGTTCGGCCTCAACGGGGGCGTCGGACTCTGACCCAACGGGCCATGATCGACTCCTCGCCTTCGGCGGTGAGGGGTCGATCCCCATGTTCAGGGGATCGACTCCACTCGGTGCGAGCGGCATCGCTCAACACGAAGTGTCCCGAGGTGACGGATCGCTACTTGCGCGGTGGTGCCTTCCTGGCCCGGAAGACGACACAGGGCGTTCGGACGACGACAGAAGACGGACAGAACTCGAGGAGCATCGTGACTACTCAAACCTGCCCGCCGACCTCGGCAGCACGATCGGGTGGATGACGTAACCGCCGTCCCCGGCAGCTGTCCTCGCCGACCTACTGGGCATCGCTACCGCCGCCGCAGCAGGCTGGACCCACGCCGCCGGCGGGGACTGGTCCCGCTACGCCGCGGAGATCGCCCGAACCCGCACCGGCCCACCATCAACACCAAAGGCAACGACCCGATGAGCGGACCCAAGGCCAGCGTTCGTCGATGTCGAATAGTGCCGTTCGCCAGTTTCAACGCCGGAGTGTCTCTACAGGCGCTGATGGCACAGCTCGGGCATGTGTCGACCCATCGGCGCCATCAGGGCTGTTCGTTTTCGACGGCGTCGATGTAGCGCTGCAGGTAGAGCGGCCACCCGGCGTCGTGCCCGACTCCGTCGCGGACGGCTTCCCAACCCTCTCCGTGGCGTTCGAGGTTGCGATGCTCGAGTTCGACCCGGGTCCGATCGGCGGATTCGGCGATGAACCGGACCTCCACCTCGCTGGTCTTGGCGGGGTCGGTCTCGATCTGCCAGCGCCCGTTGATGTCCCAACTGAACAGCACCCGGTTCGGCGGCTCGTAGACCAGCACCCGCGCCCACCGGCATTCACTGCCGTCCACACCGCGGTCGTAGATGTGGCCGCCGACTCGGGGCTCGAACACGGTCTCGGCGATCGGAACCGCCATGATGTTGTGCTCACGCGGCTTGATCGCATCGAATCGCTCGACGAACAGTGCGAACGCGCGCTCGAGCCCTGCGTTCACCACGATCTGCCGTTGCACCGGCTCGGCGTGTGTTTGTGTCATGACCTCTCCTGCGGGTTGATCGACCGCGTCCTGGTAGGCGGTCAGGGCCTGTGCCCAGAACCGGTCGAGCTGCGCGCGCAGCGCGCTGATCCCGGCCGGGTCGAGGTGATAGATGCGGCGCGTGCCGGCGGCCCGGTCGCGGACCAGCCCGGCGTCTTTGAGCACCTTCAGGTGTTGCGAGACCGCTGGTCGGCTGATCGGCAGCTCGCGGGCGAGTTCGCCGACCGCGCATGGTCCCTCGGCCAGGCGCTCGAGGATCGTGCGCCTCGTTCGATCAGCGAGCGCGCCCCATTCGTCTCCAGCTTGGTAAGTGTCTACGAACGGTAAGTCTTCGCTTACCTAGCGTGGTTGTCAAGAAATGTCCTGCAATCCCGGGGGCTTTCAGAAGTCATACACACGATCAGTCACCCCCTTCGGCGACGGTGAACCCCGCGAAGACAACGCCCGGCTCACTTCGCGCGCGCCCACGATGCTCCTGTGATTTGGAAGGTTTGGTGCCCGGCCCCGTCGCGGTCACCCCAGGAGAACACCGACAGAATCGTTCGGCTCGTCCACACCTGTTGCGGTTTCGACATCGAAGACGTTCACAGCTTCTGGACGCCGGTGCGCTATTCCGGCGCGGTCCGTGACCCACTCGGGGAGCAGATGTGCGAAGGGGTGGTGGATGCGGGTGCTGGTGCTCAGTTGGCTGTTTGCCCGGGGGTGGGTGTGGTCGGTTCCGGGGTGGGGGTGTGGGTTTCGTACATGCGGACGGCGACGACGAGCCCGGAGATGACGGTGATCGCGGCGGCGGCCCAGATCGCGGCGCGCAGGCCCCACAGGTCGGCGACGACGCCGCCGACGATCGCGCCGGCGGCGTAGCCGCTGTCGCGCCAGAGTCGGTAGACCCCGACGGCCCGGGCCCGCCAGAGGGGGTGGGCGACATCGCCGATGGCAGCGAGCAGGGTGGGGTAGACCATCGCGGTGCCGGCCCCGAGCAGGGCGCTCGCCGCCGCCCACCACGCGAAGGTGCCGCCGGTGGCGATCAGTGCGAGGGCGGCGGCCTGGGTGAGCATGCCGGCGGTGATGAGGTGCTTGCGGCCCCACCGGTCCGAGAGGGCGCCGGTGGCGATCTGGCCGAGACCCCAGACCGCGGGGTAGACGGCGACGAGGATGCCGATGCGGGCGATCGACATGCCGGTGGTGGCGAACAGGATCGGGAACAGCCCCCAGGACAGGCCGAAGTTGAGGTTGTTGACCAGCCCGGCCTGGCTGGCCGAGGACAGGGCGGGTTCGGTGAGGCTGGTGCGGGTGAAGATCTGCCGGTTGGTCAGATCGGCGTCGCCGGTGGTGCCCGGCGAGGTGGTGGTGTGCTGGGCCGCTTCCAGGTGCGCGAAGTTGCGGGTTTCCCGGATGAAGAAGGCGGACAGGGCCAGGCCGATGACGGCGTAGGACAGGCCGAGCAGGAACGGGGCCGGCCGGAGGCCGTATCGGGAGGCGAGGTAGCCGGCGAGCACGGCGGTGACGGCGACCGCGCCGTAGCCGGCGGCCTCGTTGAATCCCATGGCCAGTCCGCGTTGTCGGGGTCCGACCAGGTCGATCTTCATGATGACGGTGGTCGACCAGGTCAGTCCCTGGTTGATGCCGAGGAGCACGTTCGCGGCGACCACCCACCCCCAGGAGGGAGCCCAGATCAGCAGCAGCGGAACCGGAATCGCGATCAGCCAGCCAATGAGGAGGACGGGTTTGCGTCCGTACCGGTCGGACAGGGTGCCCGCGAAGTAGTTGGTGGCGGCCTTGGTGATGCCGAAGGCCAACACGTAGGTCAGCAGGAACGTGTAACCGGTGAGATGGAACTCTTCGTCGGCCAGCAGGGGCAGCACCGTCTGTTCCTGGCCGACCATGCCGCCGACGAGGGCGTTGACGGTCACCAGCAGCAGGAACTGAGCGAGATTGGCCCGAAGTCCCAGCCGGGGGCCGGGCGCGGTAGTGCTCATGGCCTGTCTCCAGCTTCCGGCCGGTGGCCCGGGCCCAGTCGCCGGGGCCGCCCTCGAGCACGGTCAGATTCCGGTGACCGGCCCGTTCGAGCAGGCTCGCCGCGCCCATGGCGCGTTCGCCGTGCCCGCACATCACCACGGTCGGTTCGCGGGGCAGGTCGTCGGCGCGGTCGGCGAGGGCGCCGAGTTCGATGTGGACGGCGCCGGGCAGGTGCCCGGCGAGGTATTCGGGGCGCTGGCGGATGTCGAGGATCCGCCGGCCGGTGAGCCGGTCCGGGCCGGTCAGTTCGGTGGTGGCCACGTCCTGTTCGGCGGCCGTCCAGGCGTCGAGTCCGCCGGCCAGTTCTCCGAGCAGGTTGTCGTACCCGATCTTCGCTGCCTGCCAGACGATTTCGTCCGGATCCTGATCGGCGTCGCGGACGATGATCAGGGGCCGGTCGGCCGGGGCGAGCCAGCCCAGCCAGCTGGCGAACACCGGCCGCAGCGGGATCGACAGCGCGCCGGGGATGTGGGCGGCGGCGAACTGGGCCAGCGGCCGCACGTCGACGAGGGCGGCTTCGTCGGCGAGCCGGGCCCGGACGGTGTCGACGCCGAGTGCGGGCAGGGTGGGATCGTGGTCGAGCAGCGCAGGTCCGCGGCGGTTGAGCTCGCCGAGCCGCAGGAAATACGGCGGGTAGCTGCCCAGTGAAGCGAGGAGTTGGGCGACGAAGGTGTCCTCGTCGGGTGCTCCGAGCAGCGGGTTGGTGGCGCGTTCGCGGGCGATGGTGCTGGTGCGCTCGGCGCCGGGCGGAGCCGAGCAGAACGACCCGGCGCCGTGCGTCGGCCAGACCGCCACCTCGCCGGGCAGCGCGGCGAGCCGGCGGAGCGAGGCGTACTGCTCGCGGGCCAGGGCTTCGGTGCGATCGGGGCCGAGCAGGTCGGTGCGGGCGGCCGAACCCACGATCAGGGATCCGCCGGTGAACACCCCGACCTCGGTGTCGCCGTCGAGGAGCAGGAACGACAGGTGCTCGTGGGTGTGCCCGGGGGTCGTCAGGCCCCGCAGCCGCAGCCCGCCGAGGTCGACTTCGTCGCCGTCGCGGAGCCCGGTGTGGGTGAATTCGCGGTGCCCGGCCGCCGAGGCCAGCACCCGCGTCCCTGCGGTGGCGGCGAGTTGGTGGGCGCCGGAGAGGAAGTCGGCGTGCAGGTGGGTGTCGGCGGCGAACGCGACGGTGAGCCCGCGGCGGGCGGCGGCGGCATGGACCGCGCGCAGGTCCCGGCTGACGTCGACCACCAACGCGCGGCCGTCGCCGAGATCCACGAGGTAGGCGGAGTTGCCGAGTCCTTCGTCGACGAGCGGTACCAGATCGATTCCGGCCATGGCGTCTTCTCCTGTGTCGACCGTGTCGGGCAGTGCGGGGGAATGCCCCGACTCCATGTTCTACACTATTCCAAAGATGATTGGAGAATGCTATGGGTGATCGGATCGCGAAGACGGAATTGTTCGATCAGTTCGCCCGGGTGGGGAAGGCCCTCGGTAGCGGCAAGCGGCTCGAGTTGCTGGATCTGCTCGCCCAGGGGGAGCGCACCGTCGATGCACTCGCCCGCGCGTGCGAGCTGGGGTTGACCACGGCGTCCGCGCATCTGCAGACCCTCAAGCAGGCCAATCTGGTGGCCACCCGCCGCGAGGGCACGAAGGTGTTCTACCGGCTCGCCGGTGCGGATGTGGCGCGGCTGTTCGCGATGGTCCGCACGGTCGCCAGCGAGCACCTTCCCGACGTCGAGGCCGCCCGCGCCGCCTACCTGGGTCCGGACACCGATCAGGTGAGCCGCGGCGAGCTGCTCGAGCGGGCCCGGTCCGGGAAGGTGACGGTGCTCGACGTGCGGCCCCGGGAGGAATACGCCGCCGGGCACATCCCGGGCGCGATCTCCATTCCCATCGACGAGCTCGCCGGTCGTCTCGCGGACCTGCCCGCCGACGAGGAGATCGTCGCCTACTGCCGCGGCTCCTACTGCGTGTTCGCCCACGAGGCGGTCCGGTTGCTGACCGACCACGGCCGGCCCGCGGTGCGCCTTGCCGACGGCATGCTCGAGTGGCGCCTCGCGGACCTGCCCGTCGACTCCCACGCCTGACCGATCGGCGCTCGCGGCGCCTCCTGCCGTCGTGACCAGAACCGGAAAGGTAGAAGTGCGCAGCACATGGGCCTCGGACGCATCGCCAGCCGCAATGGTGAACACAGGTTCCGACGCCGTCACCGATATCATCTTGTCAACCAGAAACAGCCGGAGTGGATCAATTGTCCAATTGAATTGGGCGGTTGTTCAAGCGCTCGAATTCGAGAAGATTCTCCGTATTTGGTGAAACTTTTCGAGTGTCGCTGCGATATGCGAAGTAAGCGGTGCACGCGCTCGCGGCTTCCCTGGTGAGGCCGGCGTCACCGTGCCCTATCCGAGTCGGGACTTTTCAGAATCGAAGGTGAGCACGATGAACAAGTTCGCGTTGCGCACAGCTGTTGCCTCAGCCGTCATCGCCCCCGTGATGCTCGTGGGAGCCGGCACCGCAACAGCCGCACCCACTGTCACCGCGGGAGGCAAAGGCGAGATCAGCATTGCGGTACCGGCGGGGGAGAGCTGGAATTGCTTTTCACTCGACTCGAATTTCGGACTGAAAGCCGGCGTCGGAAAGATAGGCGGTTTCGCGTCGGGATCCAACGTGACGGTCTTCTGCTTCGGAAATATGGCCCCGTTCTTCTTCACTGGGAGCGTCAAGGTCACGTAACCAACTCGTCCTGCCGAATCCGCATTCATCTACGAGTGACGGGTCTGCCTGGCACCCCGGTCTGTGGCGGATAGCAGATAGTGCGGGCAGGTGACGACCTGCCGAGGCACCGGGATCGCCTGGTGGTCGGTGTCGAGGTAGAGACGATATGCGAGCTGTCCGCTTCGGTGGGTTCCGGTGTCCGGGTCGACGGCGCCGAGGGGATACCCGTGTGGGGTGTCGACGGTCGAGAAGATCGCACGCGCCCAGTCGGCGGGTTCTGTGGGCGGCAGATAGCGTGGCCGGCCGGTCGCCGCGTCGACGGTGTGCACGATGACCGTGACGGCGAACCCGGCCGCCGCGGGGAACCACTGCTCGGCCGGACGTCGAATGGTGTGAGGACAGTGTGGATCCGCAGTATGTCCGTTCCGGTGCGGGCCGCCGTCGTGATGAGGTGCGGAGCCGCTGAGGTGTCATCGCTGGCCAGGGACGGCAGCGCCTGGTCGTGGTTGGCGCTGGGGTTTGGCGTGCGGGCACGGGCAAGTGTACGGGGCCGCCGATACCGGCTGGCAGGGCTGCGGCGGGTCGTCCGACCAACGACTGTTCTGCCGAATGTAGCGTTGACCTGTGGTGACGTCGAATCCCCTGAAGGAAGGGAGGCCGTCAAATGTGTTTGACGCGTCAAAGCGCAGCCCAAGGCACCTCGGTATTCGTCATCGCGAGCGTCGCCGGCCAGGACGCGCTGATCGAATCCGAACGCGAAAATGTGCCAGGAAAATTCCCTCCACGCTAATCTTGCCTGGCTTGTCCCGGTTTGTGTGCCGTCATTTGGTGGAAACCTATGGTGGAAGTGGTTGATTCGAGCGCGCCTGTCGGGGCAGATCGTGGTCAGAGATATGATTCGCATATTCCTGCATGTGCAGGATCCCGGACATATCGAGCGCTGAAGGAGGGCCGATGGCTACGAACGACCAGCTCAAGGCTCTCGTAAAGAGCCACGCCGACGGTGACGATCCCCAGTTCTACTCCGTGGCGATGCAGGTAGCTGCGAAAGCCGCCCGGGCGGGTCAGGAAAAGTTCTCCCAGGAACTTCGCGACCTGGTCGACGATCTACGCAAACAGAGTGTCTCCTCCGCGCGTATAGCCTCAGTCGTGCCGGTCTCGCAGCCCCGTGGGGAGCTGGCGTCCCTGCTCTCTGTGACGTACCCAGATGCGCGTATGGCCGATCTGGCTCTGTCCGGTGAGGTGTCCAACAGTTTGCAGCATGTTCTTCTCGAACAACGTCGCCGGAATGATCTTGCCCGGCATGGCCTTACGCCCGTGCGCAGACTGCTTCTCGTCGGCCCACCGGGTACAGGGAAAACCTCGACGGCCAGAGTGATCGCCGGTGAGCTGCGATTGCCCTTGTTCGCGATCCGCCTAGACACCATCATTACCAAGTTCATGGGTGAAACCGCCGCGAAACTCCGGTTGATCTTCGACGCGCTCGTCGAGACCAAAGGGGTCTACCTCTTCGACGAAATCGATGCCCTCGCAGGAGACCGAGCCGCCAGCAACG